>JADJVA010000020.1:745392-1118088 GCA_016716765.1 Bdellovibrionales bacterium
AAACTCTCTGTTTCCAAGGTCGAAGGCACAGAAAAGCTTGAGATCAAGGGAAGCACATTAAATTTCGGTCCGCTCACACAGGACGGACAAGTTGATTTTGGTTTGGTCATTCCGGCCTTTAAGATCCAAGATCTTTTTCACTTTGATCTCTCAGCGGTGATTAGCCCTGAAACCGATCAAATCCGCGTGGCTGGACAAAAAATTGATTTGCCCTCGAATTTGACCTTACCCAAACAAACAGAGAGTTACATCATTCCGATTGTGTTAGAAAAACCAAAATACCGGATCTATGTGCGCGAACCTGGCGTTCATTCCTTTTTTGCACTTCATGGTCGTTTTCCTCTCAAAGATGTTGTTGGAGACATTCGCGATGGGAAAAGCATCTTTGAGGTTATCAACTATTTTGATTTTCTCGAAGGAGGTCTCACTCCTCTCAATGTTGATAAATCGGGAGCAAAAGCTGATCTTCAAGTCGACAAGTTTCGTTTCAACAAAGAACTGACTGTCATAGCTCCTCAATTTCGCAGCGACAAGTCACTTCTTGCGCTAGCAATGGCCGAAGTCGACGGATTGTTTGTTCCCACTGACGTGAAGAGACTACTGCCCAACCAATCCCTAAAATTAAAGACTTCCTCGATGGCAACCAGCACTCGTGTTCTACATGTCTTAACCAATAGCCAAAATCTGCAAGGAGAACGACCCGAGGCGGTGGCCGGGCTAGACTTGGATGACAATTCTCATTCCCAAGAATCAGGCAAGCCAACTCAGCCACATGAAAAGCCAGCTTTGCGAATACTGGCAGATGCTAGCCTTGCGCCGTCAACGATGTTCAATCAACTGACTTTTGTATTGCAAGACAGTAAGATAAGCGGTGCTCCGCAATTTTTGGAAATGATTGGACCACCACACGTAGAGCCTAACCTTATTCGCTTGCAAACTCCACGGATTCTGCCAGACGTTAGCCCTGTTGCAACTTATCTAGTTCTTTCTGATATTGAGTATTTCACGTCGGGAAGCGTGAAATCAGAAAAAAGAACACGGATCTGGGAGGTTTTTTCAAACGACTGGGTCAGCCAGGTGCGCCTTCCAAATTTTACTCTCAATCGCTTACCCAATCACAAGTATCGTTGGGAAGTGATGTATTTTGCCCGCGGTGCCGGGCCAGGGGCGAAAAATGACAAAGGCAATGTGTTGGATGGTGTTACCCATGTCACTCGCAATGCAGTTGATTTTTAGGTCGCTTTTTTTCTGTCTCTGGTGTTTGGTTCTGAGCCTTTGCGGATGCTCCCTCTTTGCAGAAAAGGGGGAGTTACCCACCAGCTTTGGACCACGGGAGCAGATATTTTATGGCGATGTTGACCAAGTCTGGCGAGCGACTCAGATTGCTTTTTCAAAATATCCGATTCGCATCAACAACCTCGATCTCGGAATACTCGAAACTGATGTCTCTACGGGCTATAAAGTCTGGACGCCCCCACATAAGCCAAGCGTTTCCGGCGGATTGTCCTCAAAACTCAGCGTCAGAGTCGTCAAAGGCCTTGTCGAAAATCGTTCAGCGATACGCGTCACTGTGCAAAAAGAGAGCGAACTCAAACGCGATTTTTTTGCCGAAACTCAAAAACTCCCAAGTGATGGTTTGGAAGAAAAAGCTCTCCTATACCGGATAGGCCGTGAGCTCCAAATAGACAAGGCCCTAAAGAAGGCTCAAGAAAGCCTGAATAACAAATAGCTGCAACAGATAGCTGTTGGGTCCTAAATTCATCTCAGGTGTCGAGTTAGAATGGCTGGTGGCTGGTCAGATATGCACGGTCTCTTAAACTTTCGATGCTCACATTGATTTTTTTGAGCCTTGATCAAAGGCCAACCACTTTTCCCGTTTTCTTGAAACTGGATCTTTGGATTCTCCTAGTTTTTTGCCTGTTATTTTCTCAAGTCCTACAATCGCCCATTGATGGAGGCTCTGATCTGGATCTCGTAAAACGGACAGAAACTTTTTCTCATCCAAAGGACTCGGGAAGCGACTCAATGCGCGTACGATGTGCCGTCGAATCCAAAGGCTGTGGGTCCCACGAAAGTTCTCTTTTGCATTCAATTTATTCCACAATTCTGAAGACAGCTCTTTGCCCCCCAATTTGTCTATTGTCTGCACAGCCGCCGTACGTACAACCAATGCCTTATCGCTCAATAAACGATTCGCCCATTCAAGAGATTTTTCTCTTGGTCCGTGGGTCATCGCAATCAAAGCAGCGTTACGAACAAACCACTCTCGGCTCACTATCGCTGCTTCCAGAGTTTTAAGAGCTCCCTGCGAATCTACTTGTCCCATCGCAGTGATCGCCCTCCATCGATCTTGCAGAGCTGCATTCTGATCGAATGCGATTTTTTTTAGTTCCTCAAAGGCCGGTTTGCCGGCCGAATGCAAAAGTGCGATGCGTTCTGGAAGGGATTGCCTGAGTGTCCGAATAACACTCTCTCGATATGGCCCAGTCAAAATGGCCGGGGGTGGTTTCACTTCCAAGAAACCCTGTCCAGGTACCGCCGCCTGTCCTATGGAGAAAAAGAAGAGTTCGCATAAGCCAATAGAAATAACCAATCCAATTCTATTCATTGACCACCAATTTATCTGCCTCCTCCGCCATTTTATCCGTGTCCACGCTGCCTTCGAGAACGGATTCCCCTTCGCTCTGCGCTAAAGAACCCAAGCCTGCCATTTCTTCGAGCATTTTGTCCGTATCAACAGCCGCCTTAGCCTTGCTGAAATCAATGGGATTAGATTCTTCAACAAACGTCCTTTTTTCAGGACTAGATCTCTCTTCCACCAGAGGCTGAGTCATTTTTCCCAAAGATTTACTGAACTCCGCAAGAATGTCGCTGTCCGGGTCTTCTTCCGCCTCACTCCTGGATTTTTTTGTAACAGGAGGCTCAGAATTCCTCGACTCACCAAGTCTCCCTTTTTCAGAACTGCTGGCGGCCCCTATTTCACTTCCGTCATGATCAGCCAATGCTCGGTTTAGAATTTCTAGATCGGAAGTCAATTCAACGCTCGCGTCTTTAAGCATATCATCTTGAACTTCAATCGAGCTTGGATCCAAGGCAGGAGAACTGACATTTTTATGCTGCTCATCCACTGCTGCGGCAAACTCCGCCACAAGGTCTTCACCCTTCTCTGGAAGTGGGATCGAAATCGGATCTGTTGAGACAAGGGATGGTTTGCTCTTCTCAACAAGCTCCGGAGCCGAGGAATCAACCGTGACTGACCCACCCAGCTCCTCTATCTTCTTTTTTAATTTTGCATTTTCCTCTTTGAAATGTGAAAGATCTGCTATGTCATCCTCAATTATTTCGTACTCTTTGAGTTTCCCCTCGAGATCGCGGATTTTTTCTACGTAGCCAGATACATCTATCTCAATTGCTTTTTCTGCCACCGGTGAACTTTGAGTTTGCGTCTGCTTTAAAACCTCAATTTCTGCATTTTTCTGAGCAAGTTCCCGCATGATCTGTTCCAGCGAACCGGAATTCGATTGATAGAGATCTGAACCTTGATTGTATTCACTTTCAGAACTCTTCAAGGCCCCAGAAGAAGATAAGTCGCCGATACTGGTTTTCAATATCTCCTTTAAAGTCTTTTCAAGTGCACCGAGATCTCCAATTTGCATTTCACTTTCAGGATCCTTTTTGCTTTTTCCGAAAATCATAATGGTAAAGAGAGAGCCCAAAAGGAGAAGAATGGCAGCTATGCTCCATTGAATAATATTAGGGAGATAGTGAATAAAAAAAGGAAAGAAAGGCATCCATAGTCTTCTTCCATTGTGTCTGAAATTACCAAATTCGGTCAAGATAACCATTTATTTGAATACCACGAAGGACCAGACAAGAAAGTCAGATTAAAGTTGCACAAAGATTGCTACACCCTATTCACTGCTTGTGTTAGACTTTTGTCCATAGACGCACGAGGTGGGTCGGCCGCCTTTCGTCTTGATATCAAACTCCCCAAATCTCTAAGGCACAGACAAATGACATCAAAACCTGAAAAATTAGATACTGGAACCCTGGAACTCGATCTACTTATTAAGGGCGCCGAAGCTCTGCTTAGAAAAAGCCAGGGCGATTGGCAGACAGAAACAATCGACATTGGAATTCGGAAGAATCGAATCGTTGCACTTGGTTCGATAGGCAAAGTAAGTACCAAAAAAACCTTGAGAGCTGAAGGCCTCACAGTATTGCCTGGTTTGCTGGACACTCAGGTGCATTTTCGGGAGCCTGGATTTGAATACAAGGAAGACCTCTCCTCTGGCACGCGAGGAGCCCTCTTGGGAGGCATCACCGGTATTTTTGAAATGCCAAATACCCGTCCCAGCACTGTTTCAGCACTTGATTTGGCAGATAAGCTAACCCGGGCTAAAAATCGAGCATGGGTACATTATGCATTTTACCTTGGTGCCACTATTGATAATGCATCAAAATTGGCTGAGCTTGAAAATCTTCCTGGATGTTGTGGAGTCAAAATATTTATGGGAAGTTCAACAGGCTCTCTTCTCGTCGCTGACGATGAAAAGCTCAGGGATGTTCTTCGAAATGGTCACAAACGAGTGGCCGTTCATTGTGAGGATGAATTTCGGTTGAAGGAAAGAAAATCCATTGTCGAAACTTCACCTGGAAATGTTCACCTCCACCCTGTGTGGAGGGACGAACAAACAGCCCTACTCGCAACCAAAAGAATTGTAGCCTTGGGAAAGGAAACAGGGCGGCCTCTGCATATTCTCCACGTAACCACTGCCGAGGAAATGGACTTTTTGAGAAAAAACAAAAGCTACTGCACAGTGGAGTGCCTCCCTCAACATCTCAGCTTTTCCTCGCCAGACTGTTACGATCGGCTTGGCACTCTTGCCCAAATGAACCCCCCTATCCGCGATCAACGACATCAAGCAGCTCTGTGGAAAGCTGTACTGGATGGTACCGTCGATGTACTTGGCTCAGACCACGCCCCTCATACCCTCGAAGAAAAGCAACTTCCATATCCTCAAAGTCCGTCCGGCATGACAGGCGTGCAAACAATTCTTCCCGTCATGCTTCATCATATGAGCGAGGGGCGAATCAGTCTGGGTCGAATCGTGGAACTCATGGCTTACAATCCAGCAAAAATCTGGAGTTTGGAAGGCCGAGGAGAACTAAAAGTTGGCGCCCGAGCCGATTTGACTATTGTTGACCTCAACAAGACAGCAGAGATCAAGCGTTCCTGGATTGCTTCCAAATCGGGTTGGTCCCCCTATGAGGGACTTAAAGTTAAAGGCTGGCCAACGATTGTTTTGATCGAGGGTCAAATCGCGATGCGAGAGAATGAGGTCATCGGTTCTCCCCTCGGCTCACCAATCGAATTTTCACCTGGTATTTTCTAGAGCGATTCGTCTTGCTCAGGTTTAGTCCCAGATTGAAGGTTCTTACTCACAATGGCATTGCAGAGTTCGCCAGACTCATCTTCCCGAAAATAAACTCGACCTTCGGCATAGCAAACCCTCTGACACTCAATGCCCTCCGGATTCGCCGTCTTTTCAAGATAGCAGTTTCGTCCAGAGAGACCCGCTTTGTCTGATGCAGGCTTTGAACTGAGAGGCTGGCATCGCTTGCTGAGACTCAATGAAGCTCCCAGCCCGTTCTCATCACTTATCCCCAAGGTATAACCCACACCGCAGAGCAATTCTGAAATATCCAAAAGCTTGAGTGAAAATCCTCCCCCTTCACAAGAAACAAAACCTCTTTGCAAGCCTTCATGTTGAGGTGATTGCA
This sequence comes from Bdellovibrionales bacterium, assembly GCA_016716765.1. NCBI lineage: Bacteria > Pseudomonadati > Bdellovibrionota > Bdellovibrionia > Bdellovibrionales > Bdellovibrionales bacterium. The sequence continues at coordinate 751,177 of JADJVA010000020.1, forward strand.
GCAGCCAGTCCAACTGCTCGGTTTCCCGACGCGAACAAACTCCTTCAATGAGAAGAGTCTGAATCCCTGCCTGAATTTCAACAGATGTGTCGACAAAGGCAATTTTATCGAGATCCCAATCTTCAATAACTCGAACCGAGCCTTCAACTGATTCTGAATACCCAGACCGAAGTGCTTCAGACGGTGCGCAGTTTTGATATTGGAAAAGAACCAATGCCCCAAGGCCAGCAATCAGAACAATACGACTTCTCTTTCGATCCCTCATCAATTATCCCCTCCTCATACGACCCGCAATAGGAAGTTCCGCAAAGCTCAATCGACTTTCAATTGTCTAGCGAAGATGGCGTCGAGTGGGCAAACCCTTCTCATTTAAAACCTTTGCAAATCGGCGCTGCCGATTTAAGGAACTTGCCGTTATCAAAGCCACCCCAATAACCACAAATAGAAAAGAAATGAATAATGCCATAGTCTAAAGTCTAGATTACACTCTCCCCAATTCGTGAATGGAATTTCACTTCTGTGTCAAGATAGAACAAAGTCGACCTAGATTTGCAGAGTTTCGGTCTCTCTCCGAGCCACAAACCAGCCACCTCTCTGGAATATCCGAGCGACTGGTGGAGAATCTCCCCTTTGCCTGGCCCTTTGCGGGGCTTTTGAAAGCGGAATGCTGGGACGCAATTTGCGGCCAAATCCTAAAATCGTCTTCAACGCACATTCGAATTTGGGCCTGTTCTTTTAACTGTTGTTCTGAGTCGACCAGATTTACTCAATAAATACAATATGTTACCAATGACGGCGCACGAACATTCATCTGTCTGCCCCTGGCACTCTCCTTGAATCATGAACCTGAGTCAGGAGGTCGAAAATGCCTTATCTGTTGAGTTTAGAAAGTATTGGAGCCATGATAACGATCGCAGCCATTCTCACCCAAGTTTTTTCAGTCATTGTTCACTGAAGAATTCTCTCCTTAGAAAAGCAGAACGACTCGCGATGGAGTTGTAAGCTCACAAGATATGAATAAACTTTCCATGCCCCTCATTTTTTTAGCGCTTTTGTCATCCAGCGGTCTTGCAATTGGCCAAACTCAAATGACAGAGGCCGACCGGAAAACCTTGTCAGAAATCCATATTGGTATTAGCGGCGACCAGGAGTCTTTGCAGACCAATAATAAACTCCTTCTTTCAGCCATTGATTCATTAGGGACCCCACGCATTTTTCCGCAGAGCAGTTACGAAGAAGCAAAGGCAAAAACCTTGGCAGACATAGAAAGTCGACAAATCATCACTCCTGGCTTGGATCCCGAAAGCATCCCGTCATTTCAAACATTGCTCGATATTCCCAATAAAAACCCACCTCTAAAAGACCGACTCTATTCATCGCAAAAATTTTCTCAGAGTCCAAATTTAATTATATTTATGACCTTCGAAAATGGAGTTATACAGGCTCTGGCATTTGATCGCCTGTATGCATTTGTTGAATCCAAGTGGGCGGGCAAAATATCTGACGACGAATCTCTATCTGTTCTGGCGACGCGAGGTGCTTCAGTCGAGCAAATTGATAGAATTGCCCACGATTACAAATAAGTGGACATCGCCCGTTTTTACAGTCAAGCGGAAGGCGAAAATTTTTCGCTCAATGCGGTTGAAAAACGCCTGTTGGAAGATTTGTTGTCAAGCAGACTCTTGGTGAAGACCCCTGCGGGTTATTACGAGGCTTCTAGCAACTTTGCCCTACTGGGAGCTTCCCAATATGGAACAAATACTGACAGAGAACATGAGTTCAATCATGGAGTTTACTTCACTGATGAGCGCTATAGATCTGCGGCAGAGAGGCTTTGGATCTCCTTGTCATTGGCGGAGAAGAACCTTGTTAACCAAGTGATGGAGATTTTCAGAGGGTATAACTTCAAGAATGATCATGACCTTTTCTTGCGTGAGTTTATAGCCTACTTCCGAGATCCGGAAGACCTGAAAAAATCTTACCTACAACCCATTGGTTTTGATAAAGAACTCTTCCCTCAGCTTGAACTCATAAGTAAAAAAGTAAAGGCCCTGGATTCTACGAGCAAGTCCTACCAGGAAATGCTCCAAGCCCGCCATCGACTAAACCTAAAATTTTAAACCTTAGCGATTCGAGCTCCGTAAAATCCGTCCGATCCAACTGGCGAAGGCAGACGATGAAATTCATCTTCTAATTTCCAGCCCGGATGATTCTCAAGGAACCATTTCACTTGAAGCTCATTCTCTGAAGGAAAAACAGAACAGGTCGCGTAAACCATTTTGCCTCCAGATTTTACCATGCTCACATAATTTGTCAGGATTTCCCGCTGAACATGAATAAGCCGATTGCACTCCTCATCCGTCATTTTCCATTTAGAATCTGGATTTCGCCGAATCACTCCGGACCCAGAACAAGGCACATCAAGTAGCAATCTGTCCGCATGCCCAACAAGCCGCTTCACAGTCTTGGAGGATTCAATCAATCTCGTTTCAATCGAATCAACTCCGGCTCGACGGGACCTTTCGCGAAGTTCCTTGAGTTTTCGTTCATGAACGTCCATACAGAGGATTTTGCCGCGATTATTCATCAATGCCGCAAGATGAAGTGATTTCCCACCCGCTCCAGCACAGGCATCAATGACCCTCATTCTTGGTTCTGCCTGAACAAACGGAACTATCAATTGTGAACCCAGATCCTGAACCTCAAAGAACCCCTCCTTGAATGCTTTGGTTTTGAAGACGTTTCGCCTTTCCGGCAATCGAAGAGCGTCAGGGCCGGTAATGACCGTCTGGGATTGAATCAGCTCCTCCCCCAATCGCTGTTTCACTGCCGCTGGATCCGAGCGCAACCGATTCACCCTCAAAAACAAGGGGGCTGGCTGATTAGAGCCTTGAGCAATGGCCTTCCAGGTGTCGCCCAGTTCATTCTCACCCTTTGCCCAGAACCAGTCTGGATAGGATTCCCTCACCGAGTCGGGGCTCGCAAGATCCCAAAGACGAATAATTTTCTCAGGATCTCCACCAAAGCCCTCTCGCTCAAAGGGACCGAGATCATAATCATTTAATATGCACCAGGCCGTCACCGCTGCCTTGAAATCTTGCTCAGAGTATGACTTTGTCGTGCTATCGCACGTAGGATGATCATCCGCAAGACCCATAGCAAACCTCAGGCGTCTCCACCAGCGGATCGTATCGTAAAAAGTCTCGGCAAAAAATTTTCGGTCCTTAGCTCCCATATTTTTGTTCTGGAAAAAATGCCTTTCCAAAACCTTGTCAGCGTAGAATCCCTGATTGAATGATTGATCCAACACTTGAACGAGACCATACAATGCTGGGCGGTGAACTTTCTTTTTCATGGAATTCATGGAGGCCTGATTTCTATCAAAAATTGAAGACTGTGCCCAGCGCAACAAACACACCGTTATATTGCCCGTCGCTCATCAAATGGACATGATTTTTGAGTCCAGTTTCGAAGGTCAGTCCCGTATCTCCGAATAGACGAAATACCCGAACCCCCATGAGCAGTTGATAATCGAAGGAGAGAGGAGACTCATCCGCAATCTGCTTAAAAAAGACCCCAACTCCCGCTCCCCCTCCAAAATAGAGAGGAAACTCACTTTTGGCATCGGGAAATGTGATGACGGGCATTAAGCTCATCTTGAGAACATTTCCTTCACGAAACTTATAGGAATTGAAGTCAACCCGCAGGAGAAGATCCATGGAGTTCACCCACTCCCCCATGCGATAGCTGACTCCCGCCGTGAGCTGACCCATGTCTTTGTTGTCTTTCCCCCCCCACTTATAGGCGTTTTCATCCGTGTATGCCCCAAGGTGCAAACCCAGGTAGCGGGCCTTCTTGGACGAGGCCCCAGCAGGGTTCCGACTGGATTCATCCCCATCCTCAGACCCGCCAGCCCCCCCTCCCTTACTGCGTTCGGCAAAATAACGAGCGGCTGCCTTTTTCCCAATATTAGATTCGGCCGGAGGAGCCTCATCCCTTCCAAAGGCCGTGCCCGCACCCCACATTGCAATGAGAAACACCCCACAAAAAATGGCGAAAACAATAACAGACCGTAAGGAGCTTCTCCGAGAGAAGCTCTCATCTTGAATAAAGGTGCTCATGGGGTCGTATTGTGATTGATTTTCGTTCTTCCATCAAAGGTTTTTTGCTACGTGGCAATTTTCTACATGATTCATCGCTCGCAGGATTGCGTTCGCCTTGACGCCTTGACCCCTTTAGCGTTCTGCACTACAACTGGCGGCTATTCTATGGAAGGTAACTGCCAATGAGATGTCCGCAGTGCGATCACCCGGAAAGTCGGGTTTTGGACACGAGAGTTCAAAAAGAGGGCGAAATTCGCCGTCGCCGCGAGTGCCTGCTGTGTAAATTTCGATTCACAACTGGGGAATCCATTTTATTGAACTTTCCCATGGTTGTTAAGAAGGATGGACGTCGAGAATCTTTTTCAAAGGAAAAGCTCTTTCGAGGTCTTCAACGCGCCTGTCAAAAACGGCCGATCAGCTTGTCGCAGGTGGAGCAGGTAGTTTCCAGAATCTCAAGGCTAGTCCTCGAGGCTTCCGAGAAAGAAGTGCCTGCCGAATATATTGGCCAACACGTCATTCGAGAGTTGCGAGAACTGGACCATGTCGCCTATGTGCGATTTGCCAGTGTGTATAAAACATTTCGCGATATTCAGGAATTTGTAGAAAGTCTCGAAAATGAAACGCGAGCGCCCATATGAGATCAGCTCCCATTCGCCGACAGTCAAGAGAACTCGCTCTTCAGGTATTGTTTCAGCAGGAGTTCGCGCCGGGACTCGATTATCATGCTGGCCTGGAGACTTTCCGCGGAAATTTTGCGGCCCCTCTTGAAGTCTGGAAGTACGCCGAACACCTCCTGGCAGGAATTCAGGACAAAAGGGAGCAGATCGATCAACTTATTTCGAAGAGTGCAGACAATTGGTCGATAGCCAGGATGGCACTCGTCGACCTCAATTTAATGAGGATTGCCGTATTTGAGATGGCCTTTAGCACGGAGATCGTTCCGCCACCTGTCGCAATCAATGAAGCCCTGGAAATCACGAAAAAATATGGAACCAATGATTCAGCAAAGTTTATTAACGCCGTTTTGGATCAGATCAAACAACGAGATCCTTGACCCGCAAATAAAATAGGAATCTGATCTGATCATGGCGATTCAAAAACTTTCACAGGCTGGTGCCTTTGGACCCGGATCGGATCTTTGGATCCTTCCACCCTTGCGGCATTCTGCATGGGCTCGAAAAGTAGATTGGTACCTCAATTTTCAAATTTCACGGGCCAAGGATCACCAATTCCGCAAATTGGACCCAGAACTAGAAGAAATAATGAATACAAACGAACTTCTGCCTCTGATCCCCGTTGAAACTTCACCCGTTACACCCCCCCTATTGATTGCGAGCCACTCTCACCTGCCAAACCAGATGACACTTGAGATTCCAATGGATAAAGAACTGAAAAACTGGGTTCTTCTCTGCCACCACATTTGGAAGAATTTAGGGCGTCCCTCTCTTCGAGTTTTTCTTCCAGGACCAGCACTTTTTGAGAATTTCGTGGAGGAGTGGCCTGACTCCCAAACCGCAACAGATATCTCCTTGGTCAGCGAAATCGCACCTGGACATAACTAGATGGCCAAAGCAATTTTTTTATGAATCGCCCGTTAACAGCGGATTCGATCAACTGAGACATCATTCTCTGAGAGTAGGAAATCACTCATGACTCGACCAAACGGAACTATTTATATAATTTCTGATGGAACTGGGGAAACTGCTGCCACCATGATTCGAGCTGCCCTTGTGCATTTTCACGACAGAGAAATCAATATTGTGCGCAACAAGAATCTCAGAACCGAAGAACAAATAGAGAGTGTGATGAGCGAGGTCTTTGCTCGCCAAGGATTGGTTGTCCACACGGTTGTTAGCAACTCTTTGAGACAAAAAATAAAACAAGCCGCAGCCGAAAAAGGCATCCCAGAAATCGACCTGTTGGGTCCAGTCATGACTATTCTGGAAGGGTATTTTGGGATGGTACAAGGGCAGGAGGCTCATGAGGCAGGGGTTCTCCGCACCGTGGATGAAAAATATTTTAAACGTATTGAAGCCATCGAATACACGGTTCGACATGACGATGGAAAAATTCTTGGTGATCTGGATCAGGCCGACATTGTTCTGATCGGAATCAGCCGTACGAGTAAAACACCCTTATCAATTTTTCTTAGCCATAAAGGTTGGAAAGTAGCTAACGTCCCTCTTGTGATAAATACTCCCCTCCCAGAAGAATTATTTAAAATAGACCAACGCAAAGTCGTTGGACTCATGATTGACGGAGACACTTTGCTCCGAATCAGACGCAAGCGTCTGGAAAAGTTTGGCCAGGACCCTGGAGGAGAATACGCTAGCACACGTTATATTGAACAAGAAATGGAGTACGCCCAAGCGCTCTTCAAGAAAAATCGCAAATGGCCTGTGTTTAACGTTACCGATCGAGCTCTTGAAGAAACAGCCGCAGAAATCCTTCGCATCGTCGCCTCTCGGATGGATCTCCCCTACGATCAAATGCTCTAGATATCAGTTCAAACCACATGATCGACCAGCAATAGTCTTATATGAACTGGCCCACTTGATTGTTGTTCCAAACTCCAAGGGAGCCGGCTGACGCAATCTCGGGATTCCGGGATCTTCAAACATGCGTCCGGCAGCAGCGCTCACGTTGTGAGCACTGCACCAAGCCGAACTCGATCCTGAACCCCTGAGATTGCTTCAGCCGGCTCCCTATGTTTTTTGGACACAACAGAATCACCGAAGGCTTGCTGGCCAACCAAGGATTGCAACTTCGGATGGCGATTCGGAGTTGGCAGTTCTTATTTGGAATTGAAATCCCGATTTAGCGGCACCACAATCAGATTGGAAAGGTACTTCCAATTTTTCGAAATCGGCGAGATACTCATTTTCCAACAGTAGTGATTGATTCAATAGATGAATGGTACTTATCCAAGAGTTTCATAATGGCAGACTTTTCTAATGTAACTACGATGGTCGCATTTTTTTCTTCTACCTCATTTATTACAATAAAGGGATTTTCATTTTCGGTATTTTTTTGATCACTCAACAAGGCTTCTAGAAAACTGGCGATTTCGGAAGGATTGATGTCCCCTTTGAGCTTCAAAGAAAATCGTTTTACAAGAATTCCCTCATCCATATCAAAGGGTAACTTAAAAAAGTCATCAGTAAGAAAGGATAATGACAATGGAATGCCGAGTCCAGCCTGTAGATCTGGATTCTGTTCAAAGATAGACTTCCATTCTAGATAGTCCTCATATTTCTTGTTTGCAATGACAAGAGAAGCTTCATCTGCAATATTCTCAGTGTCCATAACCATAAACAAAACATCCTGCGATGGTTTCGGACCTAGTGTTGCTAATCTGGACAATAAACTCATCAATTCATTTTGTTTGAATTGACCTAGTGGAACATATTCCACCACATCACGGTCGGGATCGATATCAAGCTGGACTTCAAACCTGCCATTCGGTCCCACAGAATAATCAGCATGAAATTCATCATTAGAGTGCAGCAAAGGATATAGAAACTGAAGTCTTCCCTCTTCCTGCTGAGTAACTATTGAAGCGATGTGTTCGTCGATACCACCTTCTGCATTTCTGACTCCCATGACCAACCCACCCAAAAATTTTTGCTTTGAGATACGGACACCTTCCTCAAAAATGCGTGTTTCTCCTTTCAAACGGTAAGGAAACCAGCTCCTAATACGGTAAGTTCCAATGCCCAATTGCTGCAACTTCACTATGGATCTGGGAAAGGAAAAATCGGCCCCACCCCCATTCTTGACCTGCGCTACATAAACGCCGGTCAGGTCGGGAGATAAAATTTTCAAACAGCTTTGAGCTGTGGAACGAGCAGGTGTTTCCTTTTCTACGGAGCTAGCGAAACTCTCCTGTGATGTTGCAAAAGCGAAACAAAATACCGACGAGAAGACTAACAATCTCAAATTCTTCATGATGCAAGGTCCTTTTGATTTCTACTCAGGTTGTCGAAGTTGACTATCACAAGCAATTGGGAATTCAAGTTCATTTGACCGCCTATATGTCGCATGTCGTGAAGGGGGCCGTTCATCGAAATGATTGAGGAAACCATGGGATCGGGTAGGCCGGTGCATTACTGAACCGACCCCACCACAGAACCCATCGCGCCAATTTCTAGCAATGGGCTCTTCAGAAGGAAATACACTTACAGTCGAGCATAGCAGGTGAGTTTGGCATAGCTAATATGCGACATTTCGCAGCCGGTGAACGGATACAAAGCTTCGAGAATAAGGATCTCGATTTTAATACAGCGACTGGGCCACAAGCCTTCGGTGATTCTGTTGGGTCTAAAAGACATAGGGAGCTGGCTGAAGCAATCTCAGGGGTTCAGGATCGAGTTCGGCTTGGTGCAGTGCTCACAACGTGAGCGCTGCTGCCGGACGCATGTTTGAAGATCCCGGAATCCCGAGATTGCTTCAGCCGGCGCCCTTGGAGTTTGCAACAACAATCAAGTGGGCCAGTTCAAGTCTTATAGACCTAGACGAAACCCTATCCAAATCCGTGCTGCAAAGCTCTAAAAAATACGTCAACCATCGGGCCGATCTCACTCAGTTTTTGTGAATACATGTTTACGTTAACTGAATATTTGAAATCCTCGGTTTCGATTTGCGTGAGGCGATTCGTTTTGACTTGCTTGCGAATGCTGTGAGCAGGGAGAAAACCCCAACCTAACCCCGATTCAATCACTCGTTTGAGAGTTCCGACGTTGTCCGACTCAAAAACAACTTCAGGATCAACTCCAACTTCATGAAATTTCTTTTCAATGCTCATCCTAAACGAAGGATACTTTTCGGCAAAAGAGACAAGCGGTCGGGACCCAAGATGCCCCAAATCAACATTTGATGGCAAAGAGGTGTCACGACCTGAGCCGACCAGCCACATTTCGTCTTTAAAGAGAAATCTCTTTTCAAAATGCTCAAACTCAATTCCATATTCCTTCTTTAAGTCTGGAAGAATCGCAATGTTAATATTCTTACTTCTCATCTCACTAATAATTTTGTCACCTGTCCCATATACAAGTTTAATTTTTAACCGCGAATTGTGTTTGAGAAACATTCCAATGATAGGACTAATCATATAAAGTCCAATTGAATTGAGCGTGCCAATTCGCAAATCACCAGAAATCTCCTGCGACATTGTTCTGATGGACACTTCCGCTTGTTGGGTTAAAAACAAAATTCTTTTTGCGTAATCATAGAGCATTTGTCCCTGAATAGTTGATTTAACCTGACGAACACCTCTCACCAACAGTTCAACTCCCAGCTCTTCCTCAAGATTTCGAATCTGCTGACTGACAGCAGGCTGCGTGAGAAATAGTTTATCTGCAGCTGCAGTCATACTCCCCTCGCTCAATACGGCACAAAAAGTCGTGAGCTGTTGCAAATTCATCGGTACTCCTTTAAATCAGCTATTTTAGCACTTTCGATATGGTTTATTTTCGAATTTGCCTTTCAAGTTGCAAGATGTAGGCGTGAAGCATAAGCGATATTTATGAATCTTGGGAGATAGGATTGTAAGTTTTATATATTTATTGTAATAGAAATATATATGCAGCATTATATCTCAATAAAATCAATATGTTAATGTTTTACTCAATCTACACGATATATTGTATTTTTTATAAATTTAAACCATTTTCTTTCGACTTTTTCATCCCAACATATTGAAATTACTATAATTAATTCTCTATTATAAAATTTTCTTATATCATTTTACAAATTTTCTTGAATTGATCCGAGCCTTTCATCTGGGATGTAATTCTCTAGGGACAAAAAAGGGGGAATTTATGAAAGGGGCTACAAAGATACATCCGATTCATCTATCAACTCTTCACGCCGGAGCGATTGGTCTGGGTCTACTTTTGGCTTCCTGTAATGCGACTCGCCTTCAGGACCACAAGCAGATTCGCCATTCGGCCCCAGGGAGTGCAAATGAGGTTGGTACAATCGTCAAAGGAGTTGATGAGAGCCAAGTGGTCGATCTCCTCAACGAGCAACCACAAGCCCGCGCAAGGGTCATCAATAAAAATCACGGAATCTTCGAGATTTTTACCGTCGAGAAAGAAGCGCTTGAAAGTAAATGGCCAAAATCAAAACTGAGTCGAAATAGTTTCTTTCACATTTTTGAACCAGACCCGAATGCTCTTTCCCTGAAACAAAGAATTCATTTGTTGAACAACACATCGAACACGGACATTGCTCCGCAGGAGAAAATAAGACCTTGTGAAGCAAGTCTTGAAGAGCCAACAGCAAGGATCAATGTTATTGAGACCTCAGAAGAGCTCTCAGATCAAGTCATGAACTTGGGAGGATCCTTCACGCTCACAGCAGAAAAAAGTACGCCTCATGCACTTCACATCTCAACTCTCCGTACCGGCTGGCTGGTGACAACTCCGGCGAGTTCTAAGATCGGGCAACAGGCCATTTTTGGCAACTCACTGAACTATAAACCTGATGCCTATGGTGCTTACAACTTCCTCATGGTTGTTCAAGATGATCGCAATGTTTGTGCTGTAACCAATTTTGAATTGGTCGTCACCGGAAATCAGGCCTACGTTGGTCGGGGTCTGCCTGTAGAAGACCTCCTCAGCAAAGTCGATCGAGGACAGTTTCTTCATCTTTTGGACTTGAGAGCTGAAGAAGCACAAGCAGAGTCTGTCGCTCAAGGAGAGGGAATTGTGATTGCTGTGATCGACACCGGCGTGAATTACAATCATCCTGCACTTCTAAAAAATATCTGGACCAACGAAAGGGAAATTCCTGGAAACGGAATCGACGACGATAGCAACGGCCAAACTGATGATCTTGTTGGCTATGATTTCGTGAACGGAGACGAGTGGCCCTTTGACGACCATGGCCACGGAAGCCATGTCAGCGGCCTGGCAGCCTCCTCCTTATTCGGAGTAGCTCCACGAGCTCAGATTATGTCATTGAAGGCGCTTGGTCCGCAGGGCGGTGATGTTGCGAGTCTTGTTGGCGCCATTTACTATGCAGTCGATAACGGTGCGCGAATCCTTAACATGTCCCTTGGGACCTATGGATCACCGGATGCACTCTTGGTTGGTGCCATGGACTACGCAAAAGCCAAAGATGTTGTGGTTGTGGCTGCCGCTGGAAATGGACATCCACTTTTAGGAACTGGAGTTGATACAGATCAGATGGCAAACTATCCATCTGCGCTTCCTCATGATAATATCATTGCTGTTGCCGCCAAGGACTCAAACCCAGCTCATGTCCTTGCCCCCTACTCCAATTATGGCATCAACTCAGTCGACGTTGCAGCACCAGGAGGAAACTCTCCCGAAAATCTCCTTACATCCTGCTATCTCGACAATCCTCTTGGCATTCTGTTCATGGGAATGGTCGGGACCTCGATGGCGGCTCCAAATGTGTCGGGAGTGATTGCCCTCATGTTGAGTTTAAATCCTTATTTGAATTCAGCTCAAGTAAAGGAGATCTTGCTCACAACAGGGCAACAATCTTCAGACTTAGCTAAGCTGATCCGCTCCGGCAGATACATGGATGCATTTGAAGCTGTTCAGGCAAGCAAATGGTCTCTGCCCGGAAAGGTGACCCAGGCCAAGTAAGCACCAGCTATCCTTCGAATAGATGACGTGCCGCAATTGCGGCACGTCTTGAGAAAGCCATTGAAGGATTCTCTGCAGCGGTCCAAACGCCAGCCAGAATAAATCACCAGTCTTGGGCTTGAGTGCGTATCATTTTGAAACGAAGCTATTTTTCTGGCCTTCTGTCTTGAATTGAAACGACTCCCTCTCTTATTTACTCGCCGTGTTGCGAGTTCTTCCCTATAATTAATCATGCCTACCATGAGGAGACTCTTCGTGAATAGAACCCCTTTGACTTTGCTTGCCCTCGTTTTTATGACGGTATTTCTATCGAGCGTTGCACAGGCCAAGCTGTTCCGGAATGCTTACGTCAGTTATGAGCTGCCTCCCAAGTGGAAGTGTTCTCTCGAGGCCACCGAGTGGATTTGCACAAGCGACTTCTACGAGAAAACTCGAGAAGCAATGATCGTCCTTACTGCCAAGGAAGTCGGTCCCTCTGACACACTTCAGACTTATTTGTCATATTTAAATGTCTCCAAAACGATTCCCAGTGTCCTGGGCAAGCCAATTGCATCACAACTTGTCGGAGTTAAAAATCGCGTCATCAACAACCACATGTGGGTCGATGGAATGCACATGGGAAGTGAAGTGCCCTCCTACTACACTCGATATCTTGGAACAGTAAAGGAAAACATTGCCATATTGGTCACATTTACTGCCCACAAAACCCACTACACAAAATACAGCCAGGATTTCCTAAAGGCCATCCAGAGTCTTCAGGTGGTTGCAACGAAATCCATGCTGACCGATAAGCCATTAACTGCTGTCCGTAGCTCCAGAGAAACACTTGGAACTCCGATAGGCCAAGTCTTGCCGTCGGACTTTGGGGCAGAGGTACCACCGGAGGGTTCAGGAAGTGGCAAGGTAGGGTCTTCGCTCTTGGGCATTTTGATTCTGCTCGCTGCCACCGCCTACTATTTTCTATTTATGGGTAAGAAAAAGAGGAGAAAGTAGCAATGAAATTGAAACTCATCATCCTACTTCTTCCATGCTCTCTTTCGTTCGCCATTCAGGCCAAGCAGATATCAACCCCCTTTCTAAATTTTCAAATTTCAAATCGATGGGATTGCAATTTTCAGGATCCCCTTGCCTATGTATGCCGTCTTCAGCAGAACCAACCTGTTCAAGATGCCCTTATCATCGTTTCGGCCAAGGAGGCTGGACCTGAGGATAATTTTAGCTCGTTTCAAAAATATTTGGGAATGCCCAAACCTCTTCAGGCAAAAGGAGCAACACCAAGCATTTCGAAAGTTCAATATGTTAAGATTTTGGACATCCATAAGCAAAAGTGGACAGAGGGGCTTCACTTGAATAGCGAAATCGAGGGCTACTCAACTCGGTACCTGGCCACGGTAAAGGGAAAACTTTCCGTCCTAGTTACTCTTTCAGCTGCTCAAAATCATTGGAAATTCTTTGAACAAGATTTTAAAATGGCTGTCCAGACTCTCCAATTGACAAACAATCCCATTATTTTTTCTGACCCTTACAGACTTGGCCAGAAGCAAAATCTGCAAAATCCCCCGCAAAAGCAGCCGGCCTCCCTCCCTCCGCCAGCCAAGGCAGCCAGAAAACAAGCATCAGTTCAAGCAGAAAGAGCCTCTTCGCCCCCCAATTATGCCCTCATGGGAATTGCCGCTTTGGCCGTTCTCGGCTTAGTTGTTTATGCGGTTAAAAGCTAAAGCAATTCAACTAAAAGCCTGACTGAATCACAGGTTACTTGAGGTGAGGAAGAGAATCCCATATAATGAGAATCAAAACACGATCTTCGAAGTGTAGCTCAGCAGCTCTTGAAAGGAGCATTCATGGTTCTCTTTGACTGGATATCAAAGCTAAACGACTTTATCCGTTTGAATGATGTTACACCCAATTTGTTATTGTTCTTTTTTGCGGTTACTGTTTTGGCCTTTGTTTTTAGTTTGCGAGAATTCACGTCCTGGTTGGCCAAGACCTCCGGGTTACGCCAGGAAATAATTGCGATTCGCGAGTCTCAAAAGCTCCTCGAACAAAAGATCGATATCCTTATGACACTACGAATGAAGGATGTTGACTCAGAGACGACGGAAAAGCCGAACTATTCTTTCGCTTTTAAGGAAGGCCCTGAGCTGCCTGTTGTTTCTCGAACCTCAAGCCCCGCAGAGCACATCTTAAATTAGAGCGAGCTGGCCCGTTTTACCAAATTCGATCAGTTGATAAACTCTTTGTAGCTCATCACCTGAACCACTCCGATTGGACGGAGTTGATCTAGAATCTTACTTTTCGAACCATACACTAAAACCTTAAGACCATCGGGCCTGAGGTGTTTCTTAACAACCTCATTCACCTCTTCCGTGCTTATCTTGCCGATGTCGCTCAGATAATTCGTTAGATACGAATCAGGAACCCCATAAAATCGAAGAGCCAAAAGAGATTGAGCAGTTTTTTCGGCAGTTTCAAGGGCCCTCGGAAACATTCCCCGAAGAAGAGCCTGGGCTTCCTCAACTTCCTTTTCGCTCACCCCTCTATCGCGAAACTCCTGAACGACCTTCAAGGTCTCTCCGACTGTTTCTCCAACTTTGTCATTGCGCGTGAAAGTTGAAATGGTGAAAGGTCCCTTATCTAATCGGGCGTCGAATTCAGAACTGATGGAATAAGTGAGACCGCGACGATCTCGGATTTCATCGACCAATCTGCTACGGAAAGCTCCCCCTAAAATCATATTTGCCACACGTAATTTCAAAAAATCAGGATCCGTGCGTTTGATTCCGGGATGACCTATGCGAATCTGTGTTTGAGCTAAATCTCCCTTATCAATCAACTGTATTTGAACTCCCTTTACTGGTGGAACCTCTGGAAAACTTGCAATTTTTTGATCTCGAGAGGTCCAGGCTTTGAAAGCACCTTCTAGCTCGCCGATAATATCAGGACCCAAATGGCCAACAACGGCAAGCTGGGCATTGTTGGGTCGATAATAAGCAAGGTAATATTTAATTATATTCTTCCGACGCACTCTCTGAACGTCATGCTTTCTTCCCAACACTCGCCGCGCATAGGGATGAGTCCCATAGAGAAATGAATCAAACATCACTTCTGCAAAATCCGATGGATCATCAACTGTTTTTTGGAGAGCCGAAAGAACCTGCTTTTGAACTCGGCGAACTTCCGCCCCTGCAAATGAAGGCTCCGTCACCATTTCGGAAAAATTCTGCATCAAGGCCTGACGATAGGGAGCCAAAGTACTCGCCCCAATCAATGTAAAATCCTGACCGACTTCAACATCAAGTGAGGAAGCAATATCCCCCATCGCATCGGCCAACTGCATGGCATCACGTTTCGCCGAGCCCTTATTGAGTAATTCCCCAACGATTGAAGCGACTCCAGAATTCGCTATTGGGTCAGCACTTGCTCCCGCACGCACCAGAAGTTTCATGCTGAAATAGGGCAGAGTCTTATCTTCGACCAAGAGGACCTTTAAACCGTTTGAGAGAGTGACCTCCCTGTACGGGCGAAGTTCAAATTGGCCAGTTTTACCTCCGCCACTCCCCATTTTACCCGTTAAGGCGCAACCAAACAGAAGGGGCTCAAAAATGCAAATCAATACAATTCCGACAATTATTTTCATCGATCAAACTCCCTTTGCCTCTAGCCCTTTAGGGTTAACACGAATCACTGAACGCTGCTCTGGCTTGAGATATTTTTCAGCAACTGCTTTGATCTGATTCACTGTCACAGCGCTGTATTTGTCCAAGTCCTTAAACAATTGAGTGTAGTCCTCAAAAAAAATCTCGTTAAGAGCTAAAATCCTGGCCTTCCCCCCGACAGTTTTGAGAGAATCAACATAGTCCTTCATAATTTGTGTTTTGGCCTTCTCCAACTCTTTCACAGAAACAAGTTCATTGCGTACCTTCCATAGTTCCGAATATATAGAATTCGCTACCTTGTCGGCGTCCAATCCAGGTTTCACCGATGAAACAATCTGAACAAGACCAGCTTGACCTGAGGTATCCGACCAAACGGCGACTTGATCCGCTATTTGCTGTCGATAAACGAGAGCCTTATGAAGCCGACTCGAAGAGCCGTTACCCAAAATATTAGCCAATAAATCAAGAGCGTAGGAATCCTCAGCCCCAGCGGATTGCCCCTGAAAGGCAATGGCAATCGTGGGACTCTGCACATCCTTAGCTAATCGCGCAGTTCGTTCACCCTTTTGCTCTGGCTCAAGATTTTTTATTTTTTCGGGTAAAGGCTGAGCTGGAATAGCATCATAGTATTTCGCGATGAGCCCTTTTGCAGACTTGATACTGAAGTCCCCCGTAATAATTAAAACCGCATTGTTGGGCGCATAAAAAATTCGATAAAACTCCTTCAAATCATCGATAGATGTGGCATCTAAATCCTTCATGTACCCAATAACGGGCCAACGATAAGGGTGCGTCTTAAATACCGTTTCAAAAACGGTTTCATTCAAATATCCAAACACAGAATTCTCAACGCGGTATCGTCTTTCCTCCTTGACCACTTCGCGCTCCTTCATGATTTCTTTTTCATCAAATACGAGATTTCGAAGTCGGTCAGATTCAATATCCAAGATGAGTTCCAATTTTCCGCTTGGCATGTTCTCATAATACCCGGTGTAGTCGCGAGTGGTAAAGGCGTTGTTAGTGCCTCCGTTCTGCACTGAGTGTCAGAAAAAATAAAAAGCAAAGTGCACGCAACACGAGGACCTCCCCGGTGATTAAAATCACCGCTAACTGAATCCTCATATATTCTCTACGTGGATATGGAACCTGTCAATGCGGACCAGAAATCAACGAAGGACAGATTAAAAGGCCTTCAAAAAAATTACTGCACGACAAAATCCGAAAAATAAACATTTCGAACGACACCTTTGTCGAGAAATCCGTTCATCTCGGCGATAATACGATTCTTTAGCTGCAATTTACCCTGTACCGTTTCAACCTCAGAATACACCGTCGAATTCAAAATTCGAACAATGGCGTCCCGCCCCTCTGCTCCGAGCGAAATGACCTCTTCAAATCCTTCCTCATCCAACATTTCTAAGCTCATTTCCAGCCTGATAAGTCTTCGTGGAACCCCATCCAAATTCGTGTTGAAGGTGTCCAAAGCATACATCACCGGTTTTTGCTGAAGAGACTTGCGGAACTCAACTAACTCCCTGTTTAACTCTTCCTCCGAGGTCACCTTCGCTTTATGACCGATGGTTGAAGAAAAAACCAAAAATGCCCCCGTACCGACCACAGAAAAATTCATTATCAAAAATACCAGTGTGATGATCTTACCAAAATCGCGTTTCGGCTTTTCCTGCTCTTGTGTCTCTGCCATTTAGCACCTCTGACTATCCTTATCGGTGCCCCGACTCAGGTCTTAACGGCAGAATATTTGTCTCGTCTTGAGAAATGACTCAAAATCAGTGACGCCATCGAAATCTTAGCTCTCGACCCATTGCCTCTTCGTTGACTTTCAACCTGTGAAACCATTTAATAGAATGATATGGTCTGTGTTTTTCAGGTTGAATAACAAATGGTTTGCTTCATTTCGATACTATTGACTTTTTCGGGGTTCCTTAGCTGGAGTTCTCCTAGTCATGCTCGCGTGGAAAGCGAAACCAACTTAGTGCCTCCCCAAGAAAAGTTAAAAGAATTAAAGGACGCTGGCCTAGACAAGCCTGACCCAAAGGCGATACCGCCTCCAGAGGGCAGGTATCCCGCAACTCTTGTCCAGCTGAGTGATTCTGACTCTTTTTCTCCCTATGCCTTCCTTGTGGATAAGTCCACAAGGACCCTCACTGTTTGGAGATTTCAAAACGGTGATATCAGTTTGGTTGCTTACTACCCTTCCGATTTAGGACGTCAGTCTGGAAACAAACAGAGTTTAGGGGATTTCAAAACTCCCGAGGGAATTTATTTTTTCCAAAATCGCTATGAGGGCAAACAGATTGATTTTGGTGAATATGGTTCGCGAGCCTTTACCATGGACTATCCAAACTTCTTTGATGTCATGGCAAGCAAAACAGGAAGTGGGATCTGGCTTCATGCTATCCCTCAAACCAAATCACTTTTGCGAGGATCTCGAGGCTGCATTGTTGTCAGAGACGAGGTTATTCAAAAAGTCGGCGAATTCATTTCACTTAAGCACACCCCAATTGTGATTCAGGAAAAAATTGAATACGTAGAGCCTCAAGTCCAGAGAACCACAATGGCTCAGCTGAACTCATGGCTTGAGAATTGGCGAAAAAGTTGGGAAACAAAAGACATCAATACCTACATCTCTTACTACGGAGATCAGTTCAAATCCCTCGGAATGAACCGCTCCGGGTGGAAGCGATTCAAAGAAAACCTCAACTCGAGGTACCAATCTATTCAAGTGCAGACGAGAGACCCCATGATCGTTGTGCACGAAAATGAG
The DNA here is from genome assembly GCA_016716765.1 of Bdellovibrionales bacterium. Classification (NCBI taxonomy): domain Bacteria; kingdom Pseudomonadati; phylum Bdellovibrionota; class Bdellovibrionia; order Bdellovibrionales; species Bdellovibrionales bacterium. Next base: position 769,340 of record JADJVA010000020.1, read on the forward strand.
GCGATCATCAAGTTTCTTCAGTCCTACCAATCAGACGTGAAGTCTGATTGCGGAGAGAAGACCCTTTATCTAAAAAAGGACGACCAAGGCCAACTTAAAATTGTTGGCGAAGAGTGGTCCGAGACTTTGAAAAAGAAAATCTCAGCTAGCGAAACCAAAGGCTCCAGCGACAGTCTTTAATTGTGATTGTTGTTGAAGTGAGAATCTCCATCTGCCCCGTTTGCTTCTTCTTCCAGAGTCAACTCTACTGCCTTGTGTGCCATGTCAGGAAGTGACTCCAGATGCTTGCTGTATTCTTCTTTTGTGAGAAGTCCTTCCGCATAATTCCAATTTACCATTCGTTGATCAAATTTCAGCTTATTTAGTGATTTTTTCAAATTGCCCATCAAAAATACCTCCAAATAAGGTCGTGAAGTCAAGAGTCAATGTTCATAACGTCATCAATTCCAATACCGAGGAGGGCCACCAGGAGCCCCGTCCTGCTTCGTACCGCGATCATTGTCTACCACCAATCGAAGCTGGGGACCACCCTTTTTCTGAGGCCTTCCTCCGCCTTTAAAGCCAGAAAAACGGCCACGAAATTTGAGAAAAAGATAGCCCGCTGCTAGTCCGCCAAGATGCGCAAGATTAGCAACATTGTTTTCTTGGCCCGAGCTTAAAAGGGTGACAAGCTCAATGCCTCCAAGAAGCGCGACAAAATATTTGGCCTTCATTGGAAAAATCATCATGAAATAGACAATTCTTTCTCCAAAGAGCATTCCAAAAGCCAACATCAAACCAAAAACGGCCCCGGAAGCCCCAATAACTGGCACACCCATCACACTCGAATGCCCTCCAAACAAAGAATAGAGGATCACACCGAGGAGATAAAAAAAGCCGGCCCCCACACCACAGACAAAATAATAGGTCAGAAAAAAACGTGGTCCCCAGCGTGGTTCCAAATCTGCTCCGACCCACCATAAAATAAGCATATTGAACAGAACATGAAGGATTGAATTGGAGTGCAGGAACATATAGGTAAAGGGCTGCCAAACCCAAAAATCAGTGATAATCCGCTCAGGAACGAGTCCAAACCAATTAAAAAGATAGGGTTCGCTCAGAAAAAATCTTTGAATGATCAAAACCCCAATAAACCAAATGACAACATTGACAATGATCAGCTTTTTTACAGTTGGGGTCAGAGGTATTCCCAAGTTCTGCATCTGATAACGATTCATGGCAAGCCCTCGGTGTTTCCTTGCCTGAGCTCAATTAAGACTCCGCCGGCCGAAGAGGGGTGAATAAAAGAAATCAAGCCTTGGTGGGCGCCAGGCTGGGGATTCTCATAGATCAACCGAATCCCAGCGGTCTTGAGATGCTTGAGAAGCTCACTCAAATTCTCCACTCTCAGGCATATGTGATGAATACCTGGCCCTCTCTTTGCCAAAAATTTAGCTATGGGACTCTGAGCACCAAGAGGCTCTAGGAGCTCAATTCTTGATTCATTCGCCAGGTCATAAGTGCCAACCCGAACTCCCTCACTCGGCACATCCTCAACAGTAAGCTTCTCAAATCCAAGAGCTTCATATAGCTTGGCTCCTTCGGCCAAACTTGAGACAGCAATGCCAATATGATCTAGTTCATACGAACCGAGATGATTCATAGGTCTATTCCCCAAAAAACGGACAAATCCGGTTATAAGTTTGCTCCAAAGTTTCAGATACAACTTTGGTTTCCGCGATCAATGGAAAAAAATTGGTGTCCCCGTGCCACCGCGGAATAATATGCCAATGAAGGTGATCAGGAATTCCAGCTCCCGCAACAGCCCCATGGTTGAGTCCAATGTTAAATCCAGCACAACTGTAGGCTTTTTGCAAAATATTAAATGTTCGGCGCACAAGACTCATCAACTCCAAGTACTCCATTTCAGACAAATCAGTTAAATTCCCGCAATGACGAGTTGGAAGCACCAGCAAATGCCCTGTATTGTAAGGGAACTTGTTAAGTACTACCATGGCCAACTCACTTCGGTAAACCACCAAACTTTCGATGGCTGGGCCTTTGAGCTTTGCCGTACAAAAAACGCAGGTATCGTGAGAAATGAGCTTTCGCACGTATTTATAGCGATCCGGTCTTGCCATGATATCTCGTTCAGTTGGCCAAATGTCTGAGGCGAGCTCGTCTATACCCGCCCTTCCTTGAGCGACTCGCCTCTTTTTGGTATCTTTTCTGCTGGATTTTCTTTGCTTTGCGGACTTCTTACTTGCCTTTGTTTTTCTTCTCTTTTCCATTGCACTCCTCAAGTCTACAAAGATCCTGGCATGAGATACAGAGGGCGGCCCAGGAGCTGAGCACGCAAGTCTTTGAATTGTGCGCTTTCAGTTTTAATTTCTGCTGAGGAACTCACCCGAAACCGATCTTGCCAAAATCCAGAAGAAGGAGAAGACAAAGATCTCGGCCGAAACAACTTTGGATTGACCCCGAGACCAGCTAGAGTTCCTGCAACCCGGATAGCATCTTCAAAGGAGCCAACCTGATCAGCAAAGCCAAGACGCACAGCTGTAGCTCCCGTAAAAACTCGACCGTCCGCATACTTATTGATGAGGTCCGGAGAAAGTGAGCGACTTTTTTGAATGGCCTGCTTAAATTGATCATGAACTTCGGTTAGAATCCCCCGAAAGAACTCCCTCTCTTGCAGTTTTATTTGGTATGCACCTGCTATTGGCTCTTCCGGCTCTCCTGTCTTCACAGCAATTTGCTCGTGGGCCCGTCCATCCTGTGATTGGTTGGGTTGAGAAAACTCCATGACCGCACTCATCGAACCCATCAAAGTCCCTGGATTAGCAAGAATACGGTCGGCTCCAGAAGCCGCATAGTAAGCTCCACCGGCGACCACGCTCCCGCCTGACACAACCACTGGCTTTCGAAACTCCTCCCTCACGCGCTTAATCTCTGTATAGAGCTCCTGGCTCGATCCAACCGAACCTCCGGGAGAATTAACATGAATGATCATGCCTTTGATATTTGGATCCTCACGATAGATACGCAAAGTTCGGATAAAGTCTCCTGTATCAAAAATCACCCCTTCCAGTCTCATTGAAAGAAGGGATGGCTCCTTCACTTCGGGAGCCAAAGGATTCCAAATCGAAAAAATATAAACAGAAGAGACTATAAACACGCCAAGAAAAACAAAGGAAATAATCGTCAAGATGCTCTGATAAATATGCCTCATCCCCAACCCCTCCATGAGAGGTCATTCTACTCACAATCTCGTCCCTGGCAAAAACTAAAAAAAAGAGCCACCAAACAAGTTGGTAGCTCTCTTCTTATTTTTGCACTTCAGCAGAGACTCAGAGACCCAATGAAAGGCCTGTCTCAAACCAAAGGCTACTCAGCAGATTCACCCTGTTTGTCGGTCGCCTTCTTGAGGGTATCCCCAAAAAGATCACCGAAGCTCGTTTTTGAAGTTGCTGTCGCCTTTTTAACATAGTCTTCGACGTCAGCTTTCTGCTCTCGAAGCTTGACCAACTTGGCCGAGAGTCCAATCTTTCTAGCATCTTTATCAATCGAAATGATTTCAGCCTTGATGAGATCGCCCACGTTGACAACTTCATCTGGCTTTTCAACACGCTTGGTGCTCAATTCACTGATATGGATCAAGCCCTCGATGTCTGACTCTAGCTCTACAAACACGCCAAAATCAGCCAATTTCACAACTTTTACATCGCGTTGAGAACCAATTGGGTACTTGCCTTCAATATTTGACCAAGGATCAGCTTCGAGCTGCTTGATACCCAGGCTAAAACGCTCATTCTCGATATCGACGCCCAAGACCACCGCGCGAACCTTATCACCCTTTTTATAAACCTCAGAAGGATGATTGATGCGTCGTGTCCATGAGAAATCAGAGATATGAACCAAACCGTCAATACCTTCCTCAATTCCGACAAAGACCCCAAAATCAGTAACAGATTTAACTTCACCCTCAATGATTGTGCCTGGTCCGTAGCTCTCTTTTAGCTCAACCCAAGGATTCACCTCTAATTGTTTCATACCCAGGCTGATGCGCCGATTCTCGCGATCTACCTCGAGAACCTGAACATTGACCTCATCTCCGACCTTTACCAACTGTGAGGGGTGCTTTACTCTCTTGGTCCAGCTCATCTCACTCACATGAATTAGGCCTTCGATTCCTTCTTCAAGCTCTATAAACGCACCATAATCAGCCAAGCTCACAACTTTTCCGGAAAGCTTCTGAGCGACTGGGAATCGCTTTGCAACTTCTTCCCAAGGATCGGCCTTCAGTTGTTTCATACCCAAGCTCACTCGTTCTTTTTCATTATCAAACTTGAGCACAATCACTTCAATTTCATCACCAACGTTCAACAGCTCGGATGGATGCTTAACTCGTCCCCAGCTCATGTCAGTAATGTGCAGGAGACCATCCATTCCACCAAGATCAATGAATGCACCGTAGTCAGTGATGTTCTTCACCATACCTCGGACGACCGATCCTTCTTTCATGGCATCGAGAGTCTGAGTACGTAGACTTTCTCTTTCCTCTTCAAGAAGTGCTCGACGAGACAGCACGATATTGCCCCGACGCTTATTGAACTTAATGACTTTAAATTTATAAGTTTTGCCGATGTACACATCCATGTTGCGAACAGGACGCAAATCAATTTGGCTTCCCGGCAAGAAGGCCTTCACTCCAATGTCAACGCTCAGACCACCCTTGACTTTGGCGATAACGGTTCCTTCAATGACCTCTTCATTTTCGGCAGCTCGCGAAATATCATTCCAAGCCCTGAGCATGTCCGCTTTGTCCTTTGACAAAACGACCATCCCATTTTCATTTTCAATTCGGTCAATAAAAACTTCGACCTCTTCACCAGGCTTCACATTGCGCTCGCCTTCAACCATCCGAAATTCAGAAATCGGAATCATTCCTTCGCTCTTGTAGTTGATATCGACCAATACATAGTCTTCCTGTACTTCAACCACTCGACCGTGAACAACGTCACCAACCTTAAAATCCCGCTCGCCGAGAGACTTCTCAAAAAGCTCCTCGAAATTTTCTACGTTCCTCATTGCTGATTCGAACGCACTGGGATTTGCTGGAACCTCAGAATCCCCAGCATCAAGTGCCGCCAAAACATTGTCTCGCAATATTTGCGCCTTTGATTTGTTGGCTTTTTTATTTGCTACCATTTCCAAAAATTACCTCCTGCGGGAAAAGGATCTTTTCGTCCTTACCCTTCTAAAATTTCTCAAGGCCGTAGCTATTTGAGATAAGCCTCTCGTTATAAGATCTATCTAATCAATGTCAAAGGGATTTTTACACTTTGCCCGTGAGAGTCTGACACCGCAACAGCCACCATGTCTACCCCCAACCACCATCTCCATTGTGTTTGCTGGTCTTCACAGCTTTAAAATGAATCGACCAGAGCTCGCCCGATTTAGCCAGATTGATCATTGTCGAGTGTTCTCAGCTATTTGACGCTCTTTAACCCAAGGTCCTTCCGAATCAAATTTTCGACCATATCCACCACTTCCTCCAACCTGAGATCGCCGGTATCTATACGATGGGCAGAAGGCGGAACCTGAAGAGGTGCAAGCTGACGATGACTATCCTGCTTGTCCCGAAGCGCTTGGGATGCTGCGGTATCTTCCACCTTCAATCCCTCCTCCTGGGCTCTTCTCGCCGCCCGAAGGGCGCTGGCCGCCTCCAGATAAATTTTTATGGGAGCATCGGGAAAAACGACGGTGCCACAGTCACGGCCCTCTGCCACCAGACCCTTAACACCCAAACGGCAATCGCGTTGAGCCTTTAGTAAGCTCGACCTCACAGAAGGAAATTGACTGATCAGACTGGCCGTCTCACCGACTTCCTCACGATAAATCTCTTCGGTCACGTCTTCCCCGTTAAAAAATACCTGGGTCCTCTCGGGGCTCAGCCGAACCTCCCAAGCCGCCTGACGAATGAGTTCAGCGATCTTGGCTTCATCAGTTACGTCAATTTGGTGACTTTTCACCAAATACGCAAGGCCACGATAAAATGCTCCAGTCGAAACCCACCTCCATCCCAACCGACGAGCCACTTCCCGGCTCACCGAAGTTTTTCCGCTGGCGGCAGGCCCATCGATCGTCACAACGAATCCCGCTTTGAGTTTATCTTTAGGCATGGTTTATCTCCATTTTAAGATCTTTAATGGTCATAAATACTCATCAAGCTCCAAACTCCAAATGGGAAATCCCATCTGAAGCAAGTTCTCAATATGTTTTTGCCCTGCGTCGTATGAGACGAGGCCAAGATTTTCATTTGTATCCTTTTTTTGATTTTGAGCATGAACTGTGATTAACAATTCCAGTCAAAGGATTCAAGATGTCGTGGACAATCGGTCTTTATATTGGAGAGTCGTTTGCGGAAATATCCGCAAAACAGGATAATCAGACGGGAATTCCCTTCTGGCGCTGGTACCAGCCGCAAATTCCCCTCGCAAAGGGAATTCAGCGTTTTCTTCAGGAACACAAGATCACAGAGGTCAAAGAAGTTCGGATTGCCACTCGATTGGCTCGTCAAATCATCGCGCGGCGATTGGGTCAAAATCCAGCTTTTTTGGTTACCGAAGGATTTGAAAATTGGCCCATAATGAATCTTCCAGTTATCAATGACCACTTTTCAATACGCCCAAACCGTTCTAAACCGCCTCTTTCAAACCATTTGATTTTTGGGCTCACGGGCCGAATCAACGCCCAGGGCGAAGAAGAAAGGCCTCTCGATCCAGAAGAGCTTGAGTTTCTTGTCGCAAAATTAAAACTGAACAAAGTCAGCCACGCCGTCCTCGGACTTCTTCACGCCACGATGAACCCCTCCCACGAAAAGCGGGTTGAAGAATTTCTTAAGGAACACGGAATTAGGGTCTACCCCTCCTATAATTTGCCCCTTTCCCAAGCAGAAAAGCCCCGTTGGTGGCATTCGATCTTAAATGCCTACCTGGAGCCAGCCTTCAAGGTCCTTATGGAACAAATTGTTTCTGGTTTTGGGGCCACATTGAAGAACGAAAGTCTTCTTCAATTGATTCTCGGAGATTCGGCTCCGGCGCATAAAAATTGGGATTCTCCGCTTGGCTCCTTGTTTGGATCTGCCTTCCTCCTCAATAGAGCAAGAAAAGATCCATCTGAAGCCGTCCTCTATATGGGACTAGAGGAATTTTTTCTTCTGCCTGGACACTGTGAAAACCAACTTGATTGGATGAGCGACTTTGGTCGCGTTTCTTTGCAACACGTTGAAACTCGAGAGCTGCTTTTGCAGCCAAGTTCAGTTATCACTAAGAGTATTTTTGGTTGCCCCACCTTTTCACGTGAAGTAGCCGGTTTTGAGCCTGGTCCAATGTGTTTTGGCAAGGGAGTTAACCCACTCTTTCTCGATCTTCTCTTTGCCAATGACAGACTGGGAGACATTGAAGTGCTTCACCATCACCTCAATCCAAAAATGGGCCAGAGAGTGAAAGAAACTTTCGGAGCCTACAGTCGAGAAGCGCTCGCGGGGTCAAACTACGGAGAATCTGACATTCTAAATTGGATGGAAGAGACCGCTCTGAATTTGTTTGCCTCTGAGATTCGATCCCACAGCCGAAGTAAAAAGATTCGAACGACAGGCCCTATGTCGTCAGTTATGATTCCTCTTCTTGAGCCTCTCCTCAGCGAGTGCCAACTTTCTCCACTTTTTGACTTCAACCAACCGCTCTGTGAACAGCTCCTCAATGTGAAGGTAAGCCAATGATGGGACGTTCTAAACAAATGCAGGATTCCTTCTATTTTGCGCAGCTCAACTGCTTCTTTGAACGTTGGTTTGAACCTTACCAAGCCGCAGCCCTGATGACCGCAGATCATTTGCCAATTTATATCAAATATCAAAACCTACCAGATATCGGAACGCTTCCAGTAGTTACGGAGACTGTTGGGAAATACTTAAAAGTCAGCGCAGGAGATATTGTCCTCACGAACGATCCCTACTGTGGTGGTTCTACTTTAACCGCCATGACTCTGATGATGGGCGTCCATCTTGAGCCAAGAAAGTCGGGTGGAACTGCGGAATTCTTGTTTTGCGTCCGTTTCAACCTGAAACCTCGCCTGCAAATGACAGATACGGTTGAAGATGAAGGAGTTAGAATTCCGCCCACGCCTATTCGTCACAATGGACAACTCAACGAAGGACTTTTACGCGTGATCTCTGATCACCCCCAATGCCCAAGAGATTTTCTCAATGGCGTGCACCGTATGATTGAGGCAATGGACAATTCGGTAAGGCAAATGAAACAGGATACCACTAGTGCTCATTTGGATTGGTCAAAGCCGCGATTGAGGCAATACTTCAAAGAATCCAGTCGACTCTTTTCGGTTCTTTTAGGACGAATTGCCTTCGGAGAAACCTCCCAAGAAATGACTTTGGATTCAGGAGAAAGGCTTCGTCTCAATCTCGATGTAACTGAAGGGAAAATAAAATTTGATTTTTCTGGAAGCGGTCCTTCAGCTCACCTTCACTTAACAGATGGCGCCACTCTGGGCGCGTGCGTGGGGGCGATTCTCTCAGTGATCGAATCGAACATTCCCCTTAATGCGGGTATATTCGACCGTTTTGAGGTCAGGGCACCTCAAGGGACCTTGGTGAATGCGAAATATCCGGCTCCTGTTTACCAAGGAATGACTGACGGGGCTGGTCTGTTAGCCAACTTCATTTTACAAGTTCTGAGTGGAATCGATCCGTCTATCCGGCTCGCTCGCTCCGGCCCCTCACTGTGTTCATTTGAACTCGAATTTGGCAATGGACTTTTTTTCTTTGATACTTTGGAGCCAGGTATGGCTGCCAGTAGCTCCGGTCGAGGACATGACTCCATCAATCCATGGCAGAAAAGCCATTTGGAACCTTCCATTGAAGAAATTGAAAGGCGCTACCCTCTCTTGGTCAAATCTTGCACCATCAGACAAAAGTCGGGGGGCAGTGGCAATTTTGAGGGCGGCAATGGCGCCACCAAAGCAGTTCTGATAAAGTCATCAGCAACGCTTCGTTGGATGATCACTCAGGCCTCACAAAAACCCGAAGGTGGGGAGGGAGGAAAGTCGGCGAGCTCAGCGGAACTTTATCTTCAGAAGGCAAATTCTAAGGAAAGAGAGAAAATGCCTGCACGGGGGGAATTCACGATGAAAGCCGGAGATACTGTTATCATGCACTCCTCTGGTGGCGGAGGCTTTGGCGAATAGGTTCAGCTACTGATAATCATTGATCTTCCGGTCACCAAGGAAAGGCGGCTTGTGAAAACAGACGAATTAATCAAAGTGCTTTTTATTAGAAATTTGGCAAATGGATTGAAGGTTGAAGCCAAACAGACCTCCGGGTTTCCCGTGGTCGGCTTTGAGTCCAGTCAGCTCCTTGTTTCAATCCCTCCTGAGCTTGCCCAAGTTGGAGCACGACTGCATGTCGAATTGGAGTTAAAAAAGGATTTTATTAAAATCGCGATCCCCGTGAAGGGAGTAGTGATGGCGCTAAGAAGTGATCCTGCCCAGCCAAATGAATGCTTTGCAGGACTTAAAATCTCCCAGAAAGACGATAATCTTTGGAAGGAAATGGAAAAGACACTCCTAAAGGTACAGCAAGAGTTAACGGCTCTTTTTGAACGCATGAGGGGCGGATCATGAATTTATCAGCTGACGCATTAACCTTAGAAAGAACGGCTCGCCAATATCTCAAGGCTAAGAAAATACTGATCATCGACCATTCAGCTGCCTCTCGCGAGGGACTCAAGAGTCTTTTTTTAGATCTTGGGGCCGAAGAAAATCAGTTGATAAGTGCCGTAAAATTTTCTGAAGCCTTGGACAACATGAAGAAGCACAAGCCATCGATCATAATTTCTGAGTTTCATGTCGGTGAGCAATCAGCACTTGAACTGAGTATTGAAATGAACAGCTACATAGAGAATCGTCTTGAAAAGCTGTTCATGATTGTCACAACCAACGCATCAGAGACCGCCGTCGCAGAAGCCGCCGAGGGAGATGTTGATGCTTATGTATTGAAACCTTTCTCAAAAAATCACCTGCGAGAGCATATTCTTAGAATTATTTATCCTAAATTGAACCCCTCAGAATATGTTCAGCTTATTGAACAGGGGAAAAAATTTAGAGTTAAAGAACTGGGATGAAGCTGAAAAGTGTTTTAAGAAGGCGGAACCTCTCTGTGAGAGTCGTTCTTCTATCAATTACTATTTAGGAAAGATAAATGAAGGAAGGGGAAATTTAGATGAAGCCTTCACTTGCTTTGAGGAATGTCTGAAAGAAAGCCCCTTGAATTTTCGCTGCCTCAATTCAAAATTGGAGATTCTCGAAAAACAGGAGAAATATCCCGAAGCCTATGGAGTGGCTCAAATAATTAACGCTGCTTTTCCTATGAGCCCTCATCGACTTGGAAAGGTAATTCAATTGGCTGTCTTTACCCAAAATTTTGCAGAAGTTCAAAAACTTTTTGACAAGTTCAAAAAGCTTGACCATCCGCCTCTCTCTCTCAAAAAAATGGTTTCCGCTGCTCTTTATGTCTGCGGAAAATTTCTGGTTCAAAAGAACATGGAGGAGAGTGCTCTTCGAGCCTTCCGCGATGCGGTCATCACTGGAAATAGCGACCCTCTGATGATTGAGAAGTCCGTGATCTTTCTGCTCGAAGCAGGTCGAAAAGATGCAGCTGAAATCTTGCTTAAGCTCTATCCGCCTGAAAGACGTCACGAACCACATTTTCAAAAACTGGAGAAGGACCTGCTGACTCCTTTAGCAAAGCATTCCTAGTATTTTTTATTTTCTAATCTTGTAAGGGTTTTAAGCTGGCCTGCTTGATTGTTGTTCCAAACTCCAAGGGTGCCTGGCTGAACCAAATCTCAGGAGTCCAGGATCTTCAAACATGCGTCCGGCAGCAGCGCTCCCGTTGTGAGCACTGCACCAAGCCGAACTCGATCCTGGACTCCTGAGATTTGGTTCAGCCAGCTCCCCGTGTCTTGGATACAACAGATTCACCCAAGGCTTGCGGGCCAGCCGCTGTATTAGGAGCGCAAGATTATTAGGCTTTTCTTATCATAAGAAGATATTGACAATATGCGTCTAAATACTGTAGACCAAATTTCCACAGAATTGAAGCAATTCCTTGAAATTGGCATTTAGGGAGAGGTTTCGTCGAACTTGTCCTTTTGAGGGCAGTAGGGGTCTGGGTATTCAATATGAACTGGCCGTCTTTCTTAGGAGTTTTAGTAGGCGAAGCTCTATATTCAAAGATTGCCAACTTTAGGGGATGCGAGATGCATAGTATTAACTCTCGGAGGGTCTTTCTTAAAATCTTCATTTCATTCCTTTTAATTGGCTCATTGATTGATAGTGATCCTGCTTTTTCCGCAATTCAAAAGAAGATAGTCGATGATACTCAACAAGAAAGTTTACCCAAGGATGATGGATATCTTGATCCCAGCCATTATTTTGAGTCTTTCTTGGAAAACGACCAAAACTTTGATCAGTCCAACACTGATTTTCAACAGCTTTTGGATTCAGATGCCAAATTTCTTGATGACGACTCGGAATCAGTAAGAAAAATTCTAGAAGATATTGGAGCAAAAAATGGTTTTGACCCACTGACTGAATATCACCGATTAACTTCAGAAATCTTAAGAGAAGGACATAGCAATCATTTATTAACCGAGTTTAATAGCCTTCAAGAGCTTTTAAGAAAAGCATATCCAGGAATTGAATTTGAAAAGGCCATAGAAAGCCGTTGGAGGGAGCAGGTTGTCCTATTAGATTTTGTAAAAAAATTATTTCCAGGACAAAAAATTGAGTACAACTATCGGTCTAGGAGAATGATATTCGATTACACTGGAAAACCCATGGAAATTGATATCTTCCTCCCAGAACTTGGACTGGGATTTGAATATCAAGGAGAGCAACACTATCGCCCGGTGAGCATATTTGGAGGAGAAAAAGGATTTTTGGCAACAACGGCGAGAGACGACTTAAAACGAAAAAAGTTTGCCGAAAATGGTCTTGTCATAATTGAGATTCCATATTGGTGGGGTCGTTCAATGGATTTTGTGACAGATATGCTCATGGAGGAAAAAATGGATTTTTTTTCGCCAATAAGTAACGACGAAAAAGATCAACTGGAAAAGTTTTGGAAAAAGAATCCTATGGGGTATCAATATTTTAAACAGGAACGATTCCAGTTATTGGATAGCAATGGAAAGCTAAAAGCCGAATGGTTATCACCTCAAGGATACCGAGCTTATCATGAAAGCTACAATGAGAATGGCAATATGATGTCAACTTTTATCAATGCGATGGCGGTACTTTCAGAAGATGAAAAAAGGCATTTGCAGCAGTTTTGGTCGGAATTTCATGGAACAAGTAAAGATTATGAGAATGAGCGATCCAAACTAGTAGGTATAGATGGAAAGCTAAAAGCCAAATGGTTATCGCCCCAAGGATACCGAGCTTATCATGAAAGCTACAATGAAAATGGCAATATGATGTCAACTTTTATCAATGCGATGGCAGTGCTTTCAAAAGATGAGAAAAGGCAATTGCAGCAGTTTTGGTCGGGATTTCACGGCACAAGTAAAGATTATGAGAATGAGCGATCCAAACTAGTAGGTGTTGATGGAAAGCTAAAAACCGAATGGTTATCGCCCCAAGGATACCGAGCTTATCATGAAAGCTACAATGAGAATGGTAACATGGTGAGAACTTTTATAAATGCGATGGCAGTGCTTTCAAAAGATGAGAAAAGGCAATTGCAGCAGTTTTGGTCGGCATTTCATGGAACAAGTAAAGATTATGACAATGAGAGGTCCAGACTAGTAGGTGTTGATGGAAAGCTAAAAGCCGAATGGTTATCACCCCAAGGATACCGAGATTATCACGAAAGCTTCAATGAGAATGGCAATATGAAGTCAACTTTTATCAATGCGATGGCAGTGCTTTCAGACGATGAAAAAAGGCAATTGCAGCAGTTTTGGTCTGCATTTCATGGAAGAAGTAAAGATTATGACAATGAGAGGTCCAAACTAGTAGGTTTTGATGGAAAGCTAAAACCGAATGGTTATCACCTCAAGGATACCGAGCTTATCATGAAAGCTTCAATGAGAATGGTAACATGGTGACAACTTTTATCAATCCGATGGCAGTGCTTTCAGACGATGAAAAAAGGCAATTGCAGCAGTTTTGGTCGGCATTTCAGGGCACAAGTAAAGATTATGACAATGAGAGGTCCAAACTAGTAGGTGTTGATGGAAAGCTAAAAGCCGAATGGTTATCGCCCCAAGGATACCGAGATTATCATGAAAGCTACAATGAGAATGGTAACATGGTGACAACTTTTATAAATGCGATGGCAGTGCTTTCAGACGATGAAAAAAGGCAATTGCAGCAGTTTTGGTCGGGATTTCATGGCACAAGTAAAGATTATGACAATGAGATATCCAGACTAGTAGGTGTTGATGGAAAGCTAAAAGCCAAATGGTTATCACCTCAAGGATACCGATCTTATCACGAAAGCTACAATGAGAATGGCAATATGAAGTCAACTTTTATCAATGCGATGGCAGTGCTTTCAAAAGATGAAAAAAGGCAATTGCAGCAGTTTTGGTCTGCATTTCATGGAAGAAGTAAAGATTATGACAATGAGAGGTCCAAACTAGTAGGTGTAGATGGAAAGCTAAAAGCCGAATGGTTATCACCCCAAGGATACCGAGCTTATCACGAAAGCTTCAATGAGAATGGCAATATGATGTCAACTTTTATCAATGCGATGGCAGTGCTTTCAGACGATGAAAAAAGGCAATTGCAGCAGTTTTGGTCGGGATTTCATGGAAGAAGTAAAGATTATGACAATGAGCGGTCCAGACTAGTAGGTGTTGATGGAAAGCTAAAAGCCGAATGGTTATCGCCCCAAGGATACCGATCTTATCACGAAAGCTACAATGAGAATGGCAATATGAAGTCAACTTTTATCAATGCGATGGCAGTGCTTTCAGACGATGAGAAAAGGCAATTGCAGCAGTTTTGGTCGGCATTTCATGGAAGAAGTAAAGATTATGACAATGAGAGGTCCAAATTAGTAGGTGTTGATGGAAAGCTAAAAGCCGAATGGTTATCACCTCAAGGATACCGATCTTATCACGAAAGCTACAATGAGAATGGCAATATGATGGCAACTTTTAAAAATGCGATGGCAGTGCTTTCAGACGATGAAAAAAGGCAATTGCAGCAGTTTTGGTCGGGATTTCATGGCACAAGTAAAGATTATGACAATGAGAGGTCCAGACTAGTAGGTGTTGATGGAAAGCTAAAAGCCGAATGGTTATCACCCCAAGGATACCGAGATTATCACGAAAGCTTCAATGAGAATGGCAATATGAAGTCAACTTTTATCAATGCGATGGCAGTGCTTTCAGACGATGAAAAAAGGCAATTGCAGCAGTTTTGGTCTGCATTTCATGGAAGAAGTAAAGATTATGACAATGAGAGGTCCAAACTAGTAGGTTTTGATGGAAAGCTAAAAACCGAATGGTTATCACCTCAAGGATACCGAGCTTATCATGAAAGCTTCAATGAGAATGGTAACATGGTGACAACTTTTATCAATCCGATGGCAGTGCTTTCAGACGATGAAAAAAGGCAATTGCAGCAGTTTTGGTCGGCATTTCAGGGCACAAGTGAAGATTGGGATCTCTACAGATTAGTTATATTAATGAAAAACAATTCCTCTCAGATTAATGCAAAATACTACTTCAAAGAGGGATTGGAGTTGGCAGTTAGTGACATTTTTAATCAATATAAATCAAAAGGCATTTCATTAAAAGCTTCAATCAAGATTGTAAGGGATAATGTCCGATCTCTATTTTCTAAAGGAGTTCCTGATAACCGTTTTTTTTGGCGTATAAAAAGGGAAAAAGAAAAGATACCTTATTTTCGCACTATCTATCACATGTTGTATGATGATTTAGGGCAATATATTCCGAGGTATAACATAAGCAATGGGATTGAACTTTTGGTCGACGATATTTTAAATCATGAAAAAATGGATAACAATAAACTAAACAGAAAGCTTGTTAGAAAGAGTATAAACCAGTCAATTTCAGGATATCTTCGCAAATTGATTTTCTTAGACCAAGATTACGAAGGCAATAAAGCCATTCAAAGTGATCCAAAAATAACTCAAGATGATAAATGCATGGATATGTTGCGATACCTGAATGCAACGGCGGTTGGCCCCTAAGACTTTAAGCTTATTGCAGTTTTCTTACTTCAATTGAGATTGGCTCTTTACAATAAAATTGTGCTAGATTCAGCCACCCTGATTTTGATGCCCTCTCTCAAGAATTGCCGTTGATAAAATGATAATAGTTGACAAAATTAACGCAAGACGTTACAAGCGAGCTCCCTATTTTTGGGGATTGCTGATTTGAAGTCGAGGAGGACATTTTGTCGCTAGCTAAAATCTCAGTTGCTATGCTGTTGGCCTATTTTGCACTCGTAACGAAAGCACATGCGACAGGACGATGTATGACCGACCTGCTTGCTGTCCGTTCTGGAGTCGCAATTAATGAATCAGAGGTTATAGTCAACGTCGGCAACAGAGTTTGGAAATTTACTGGTCCAAATAGCAGAAGCGGCTCGTTTACCTACGTGGAAGCGATAAAGGGTGTACTTAGTCCTGACCATCTAAGGGTAGCTGTTCTTGTCAAAGCACACGGAGACTACACAACGTCCTCTTCGATATATTTTTACTCTATATCCGGCGAACACCTAAGTACGATGTCCGTCCAAAGAGGAACAGATCTAGTTTGGCCATCTTCTCAACCTGATCGATTGATATTAACATTCTACAAAACCCATTATATTTCTGATTGGGAACTAGATACCAGGTTTGACCAAAATACCATAACGGTTGGGTCTGATATAATCGATATCCAAACTGGAAAAGTCATCAAAACAATCTCCCACAATCTAGGCTGGCATCGTTATCAATCGCGTCCATGGCCTTACAAAGAATATTACGACCCTCAGTTTAAAATTTTGTGGTCGAAAACGGGCGATTTTTTTGCCGACATTGACGGTGATATAGTGAAAATTTACAGATTTGATCAGAAGCAATTGCAATCGAGTTATGAGCGAACCGAAAGCCTTAAAAAGCTTCTAGAGCAACAATTGGCTACACTGGGATTTGCGAACGACGTGACAGAATTTGTGCGAGAAATTGCCGAAGCTATCCAAACTCAAACCGATACAAATGATTGAGAGTGAAGCTCCACCTGACGAGCCGGTAATTTTGGTATCAATACACAAGTTCCATTTAGACCACAAGTAGTTCTAGATTCGGGTCGGTTGGCCCAAGACTCTGTAGATCGAGTAACCGGCTCCGTTTAACATTGACCCAACTCAGTCGCCTCATTGGTAAAACCTGATGCACAACGAAAGATCCCAAAAGCCTTAAGGATCATATTGACCTCTACGTGGATTATCAGAACCATCAGATCATCTCACAGTGAAAGCTTCGAAAGGAAAAATTTAGATTCTAATACAGCGGCTGGCCCGCAAGCCTTCGGTGAATCTGTTGTATCCAAGACACCGGGAGCTGGCTGAACTAAATCTCAGGTGTCCAGGATCGAGTTCGGCTTGGTGCAGCGCTCACAACGGGAGCGCTGCTGCCGGACGCATGTTTGAAGATTCTGGACACCTGAGATTTAGTTCAGCCATGCACCCTTGGAGTTTGGAACAACAATCAAGTCGGCCAGTTTTACTGGACTGGACTGATCTTGAAAGTGAGCGAAAGGTTCACTATCCTATCTGCATCAATAAGAGGGGGTTACTTGTGGCAAAAATTCTCATCACTGGCGCGACGGGCGGATTTGGACTGTTAACTGTACAACACCTGATTAAAGACGGACACAAGGTCGTCGGCACTGCACGTGATATCCGAGGTCGTAACCAGGCCAAAACCAAAGAGTTGGAATCCCTAGGAGCTAAAATTGTTGAAATGGATGTGACGAAGGATGCGAGTGTTGAGAGTGGAGCCAAAGCGGCAATGAGTGCTTGGGGCGGAATTGACGTCTTGATCAACAATGCTGGGGTTGGAGTGATCGGTTTGACAGAATCCTTTACCTCTGAAGATATCCAGAAAATATTTGATGTGAATGTATTTGGCACCCACCGATTGATTCGGGCCATTGCTCCGGCCATGCGAAAGGCCAACAATGGCCTCATCATCAACATCTCAAGTTTGCTTGGAAGAGTGACTGTACCCTTTTATGGCCCTTACAATGCGTCTAAATGGGCCTTAGAAGGGCTCACTGAGAATTATAGAACTGAGCTCTCGCAATTTGGAATTGAAGTCTGTCTTGTCGAGCCAGGAGGTTATCCCACATCCTTTATTGATAACCTTGTTCGCCCAAGTGATCATGATAGATCAAAAGAATATGGTCCAATGGGTGAAATGGCTGAGTCCTTCCTAAAAGGCTTCGAACAAGCTCTTGCTGCAAATCCCGCTCAAGATCCCCAGAAAGTTGCTCAAGCGATCGTCCAACTGGTCAAAGCTCCTCAAGGAACTCGGTCATTTCGAACTGTTGTTGACAGCATGGGAATGGGCGGGCCCGTGGACGAATACAACAATGTTCTCAAAAAAATCACCGAGGGGATTTACGGAAACTTTGGAATCGGGCATCTGCTCCAAGTAAAAGCCAAGTAGGAAATACGATACGAAGTCAGGCCTTCAGACCTACCTCCTCATTTAGCTATGGGAATAGAGACACCAGGCAAGGCCACCAGAACCCTGCAGCTAGGGTCGGTTTTCCAGTCTGCGAGTTTGCTGCTCTGAAACGATTTCTCGGCCTGGGTGAGCCGTGCCTCACGTTCCAAAAATACATAGGGGTCTTCGACGGGAGCCCCTGAAACCAATTTATTAGCGTACATTGTCATCCGCCCGCGATCACGGAACTCTGTTTCTGGGATCCAATCAGTGCCGAAACGAGCACCTAAAATGCCCCCTGCAATTGCCGCGACGGTGTCCGTATCATCTCCCAAATTGACGATGTATCTGAGAATTTCCGATGGATCCGCATTATCCTGCAAAGCAAGCGCAAGCGCATGAACTCCACCCAATAGTACAAAGGGGTTATTCGGATGAATATGACGTCTAAATCTAGACTCAACATAAGGCTCACCCATTTTAAGAACGAAGTCTGAGATTTCCAAATGTGAAATCTGAAGCCCCCCTGCCCATTGCAATACTTTTCCGAGAACTTCTGATACCGAATGTCGATCCGTCTGATCAAATGGCCATGCTTGATCAAAAGGCCATCCCCGCTGATTGAGTTGGCCTGCAATCCCCGCCACTTTGTTCATCGAGCTTGTCAATTGTCCAATCAAATACAGTTCTATAGCGCGCACCTCACGAGGAAGTTCCTCTCGAATTTGGGCGGCCGTGTGTCCCAGGACAAACATTCTCGCTGCCCTGAAAACAGCAAAACTCATTGCAGCCGCACGCAAATCTGCATGAGTCACCAAACTACTCGTTATTGCGGCCAAAGCCAAATCACTGTCTGACCAATCCAGAAGTCCGGCCAGTGGGGCCACCCGCATTGCAGCTCCTATACCACTCGAAGCCGATCCCGAAGATCTGTAATCCACTCCGCGCCGGAGTTTATCGGCAGCACCCGAGAACATCTTGCCAAAGCCTCTCCAGGCGCCCACCTCAAAACCTGAAACCAACAAAGCACCAAACTCTCTCGTGGCCTCGTCTCCCCATTTTCGATGATTGAGCGCTACCAAAAGAAGCGCCATGGCTTGCTGAGTGTCATCACTCGTAAAACCCGGAATTCTCGTTCGATAAAAACGCTTTTCTCCAAGCTTGTCCCATATTTTTCTGAGAGGCAGCTGTTGATCCAAAGACACAAGGCCTCTCTCTCCGTAGATCTCTAGGATTTCATCTCGCGTTAAGGTCTCGGTCAGGAGGCCCAGAGCATCTCCGTAAGCTAAACCTAAAAGGGAGCCCCTTGCGCGATCCATTGTTGCATCGTCTCTCACACGAGGTTCTGTCGCAGAGGACGAATAGCTCGTAAAAAAACCAAACCCAACGAAAACAGCAACCAATAAATAGTGAAATTTGACGGAGCAAGAAAGCTGAGGCTTCACGGCGTGTTCTCCTCTACAAAAAAGGGATGAGAGTTTATTTCTCGGCCCTTACAGACCAGATATACAAAAAGAGGTCAAGTCTTAAAGAGAAAAGGACTTTTCGCTCAGATGTCCCACCTACCTTCTCAGAACACCCGCACAAGAAAGAACTCGGCCGAAATTATTTCTGTTTTGAACTGTAGAAAGGTGAGGGTTTTTTCGAAAAAATGCAGCACTTCCGTGGAGCTTGTAAATCTTCACAATTTCCTGACTGTGGGAGGGTTTGGTATTGGCAATGGCCCGACGATGAACCTCCAATCCCTCAAGCAATGGAACAAGCGCCACCTTTCGTTCGTCATCATCCATAAACTGGCTAATTTTTAAAATATATTCTGTCCCAATCCAGGAGGGGCAAAACCAATTGCGCCCATCGATAAACTTATGCACGAGTTGGGACAGAGTTAAAAAGTGGAGGTTCCGAGGAGTCAACTGAAACAACGATTTTGCGGTCGAAACTGCGTCAGGGTACCTTTGACCACCGAATTTGCTTTGAGAAATAATGAATTCGTTCATACTAACTCGAGTTTCATCGAGAATTTTCTGATGAAAAGGCATCACTTCTTTTGAGAAATCGACAACTCTCTCAAGATACTTTACCAAGCTACTCTCTGAAGTTACCCAGTCGGGCACCCTCTCTCCCTCAAGAAGTGTGCTGACGAGCTCATTTGTATCTTCCTGAGGAGGGCCGCTGACCGCGCCCTGAATAGGAGTCTCTGCGGGAAGTGCCTCGTTGGCAGAAGGCACCCCCTCGACAGAAGGCATCTCTTTCGCAGAAGGCACCACCGCTTCAGGGCGAACTTGTCCTAAGAGATAATCAATATTACGAAGTTCCCCTGCCTCCAACTGATCTCGCTGTTTGAATTCAGGACAGATTGCGGCGAAATCAATTTTCAATGCCCTTGCAAGATTTTGTTGTTGGGCACGAGTATTCACAGAGTCGAGTCGTCTGGTCAACTGAAGACGCGAATCTTCATCCAAAGCAAAAACCGTTTCAATAAATGATTCCCTCCCTTTTGTTAACCAAGTTTTTAAAAAAACAAGGGTCTCGGGATGGTCAAATCCACTCACTTCAAGTCTCAAAATTTTTCCTAGAAAGGAACTTCGCAAATAAGGGGCAGGTAAATTTAAATCAGCCCAACCACTTCCCACTGCCAGACGAGATAACAAGACGTCAAACAATATATGATCAAACCGAGAGTCCTGAGCCCATTTGACAAGCAAGCGATGAAACTCAGTTGCCACAGTTTCTTGAGTGTCATGTTTTGACTTGAGCAATCCCGATAGGCCTTGTTTAAATTTCCTGGTGGCCTGGTCCATCGCTTCGATATCCTGCCCTGATAACATCGGGAGATATTCAAATCCCATCAGAGGCAACACCATAAGATCCGCGTTTTTCGTAGAGCCCAGGAGATCATTGGTCGAGAGTGAAGATTTCGGATCTATTTCACGGATCAACTTTTCAAGGTCCAGTTGAGGATCAACATGCTCGCTCAAGAGACGATGAAAATTAATGTCATCAGGAATAAGGCTTGGATCATTAAGTCCCCTCAAAAGAACTGTATGAGCGACGCGGTGAAGGTCTGCCACCGGGCCAAATTTCTCATAAATTCCATCCATCAGCCCACGTATTTCGATATCGATTTCATCTCCCACTTCAAAAAATCGAACTGTCCCGCGGCCTTCGGTGTAATTGGGATAAAGCCAAGTATCTGGTATATCGATTCTCATTCGGCTCTGAGTGCGCACCGCGAAAGCGTAGTTTGAATTCCGATAGAGAATACGCAATGACACAATCCAGTCTGAAATCAATCCCAGCCATCCTTTCAATTTTCGTTGAGATATCCTCTCGTAAATGAGATCTTTGGGAAATCGCGAATGATCATGAATAGAACGAAGGTCATTATCCAACAACGACCACATCTCATTGAGACGGCTAAAGTGTTCGTTTACCTGAGCCGTCGGCTTTGTCCTGACCTCTCTATTTCCCGTAGCTTTTTCCGTCGTCATATTTTGATCCAAATAAGGGGGCGGATTATTTTTTAACTGTGCTTCTAAGGACGCATTTGGAGTGAATTCAAATTCTGCACCTTTGGAGACTGGCAGCTTTTGCCATGAAAAATTGTCCTTTGAAATATCTGAATGAACAAGATGGGTTTGAGAAACATAAATGGGAATCCGTCGACCTTTGAATGGCAAATAATCGCTTTGACTGAGCCCCAAACTCACAATAAATTTTTCGTAGCCGCTGCGATATAAGGGATGGCTCAATCGAGCCTCGAGATCTCTTGCGATCACTCTCCGAATGACTTTCTCCGACAGTTTATTTCCGTGTAGTGCGATCAGATTGGAATATTTCAAATGATTTTCAGAAATCCAGCCTGAGAACCCTGATTCATTGAAATTCGAATTTTCCACTCCCCATCTAAATAAACTGTCGCACAGCTCAAGAATCCGCCTCAATCCCTTCGCGTCCTCAGGAGTATCGGCCAGTCGAATCTCCAAGGCAGGATACACCCATTCCGGATTTTCTACCGAAAGCCGAAAAAATTTGTCAATATTGAAGGTTCGATACTTCCATGGACTGCCACTTCCTGCAAAGCCTTCTTCTTTTTTGTGATGGGAAAGAAATATTCTTCTTGCCTCAAGGTAAGATAATCTGCCCTTAGAGGCCGTATAAAGCTCTTCAAGAAGCGGCATGTGATTGAAATAAAGGGGAATTGAAAATTTATTGTAAACATCTCCCATCCGGGTCGCGGCGGTTGCGGCATAAATATAATCCGCGTTTAATTCTAAAAATAGCAACCAACGGATGATCTTACTGACATCCACATTTTTGATATCGGAAAATGGGATTCCCCATTTTTCTGTTGGTCGCTCTGAGATTGAGAATCCATCGAGTAGTTCCCTGAGCTCGACATTCACTTGAAATGACGTCTGCCATCCTGGCCCCAATTTGAGTTCCGGTCTGATCCGATCGTAGTTTGCAACCAAGAGGTCTCTTTTTTCGGGGCCCAACGGAGGAGACACCAATTCAATTCCATCTTTTGTGCCTCGTTCATTGACCCACTCCCTATCAAACCACCATTTGTCTCCGCTCCGATCCAAATGAATCTTGTGTTTTTGCCCCTCACTCAAGTGTCCACCAAAGATTTGGCCAACAAATTCCAAAAACTTCATTTCCCAAGACGGGAAATTGGTTTTTAGGGACCCACCAACCACGGGGCCATTCTCGTTCACCTCTGAAAACTCAATTTCAAGTCCCATACGAGGACTTACGACTCCGCCCCAAGCTCTTTCTGAAGTCAAATTGATTGCTAAAGTGAGGCTAGCAACGGCAACGGCTACTACGACCGCGCCAGCACCTGCGACGGCAACTGGACAAAATGGCTTCAGAACCCATGGCTTCAGAACCCGACGAATAAACAATTCCCACCTCCCCCGTTAAAGAGCCAAAGAGCCAAAGAGCCAAAGAGCCAAAGAGCCAAAGAGCCAAAGAGCCAAAGAGCCTGTGGGATAAACCATTTTTTTTGATTTCTTTACTTTTTTTTACATTTAGTAAATTTTTTTTACTTATGTAAGTACTGAGATCACAAAAAGGCTGCGAGTGTTACATTTGTACAAAAAGCCCAGAACCCGTCGCCCCAAAGACGAGGCTTTATTAAACTGGCCGACTTGATTGTTGCTCCAGACTCCAAGTGCCCTTGGAGTTTGGAACAATAATCAAAATGATTGCAATCAGCCCATGTGATCCGACAGTTCAGAGACTTCAGAGAGGATTTCAATACTCTTGGAATGTGCCACATAATTCTATTGACCCAGTTATGATCATACAATGCCTTCTTCTTTAATTTCTCAGAATGAGACACTGCTCGCTACTTTGTAACTCATTGATTCTACGATACTTTCAGTTGCAACGATATAAATGTTTACATGATTATGATAAGGTGTATGCTTTTATAAATGAGCCCACTCAAGAAAGTCGAAACACACTTTAAAGGCAAACCCTTCTCAAGAGATGAGCTCAATCATCTAGGGATAACCTCTGTTCAGTTGAGTGAACTTCTTAAGAAAGAGTCCGTTTACCGATTAAGTCGCGGAATATACGTTCTTGCAGGAGTTGATCTATCAAACGAAACTCAGTTTCAAGCAGCCACAATGCGAATTGATGGTCCTTCAGCAGTCTGTCTGCTCTCTGCACTTTGGTACTATAACCTGACGGATCACATTCCTAAAAAAGTGTGGCTGCTTGTTCCTGAGAACAAGCACACAGCTCATAAAGACATTCGACTCTTGCGTCGTAATAACCCACATTGGAAAATTGGAATTGAGAAACACAAGAGCTTTGCAATCACAAGCCTTGAGCGAACCCTCGTTGACTCTCTCTGCATGAAAAGAATTTTGGGGCCACAAATAGGAATCGATGCCCTTAAAACTGCTCTCAGAGAAAAGAAGACCGCGCTTGATAAGATTATAAGAATGGCAAAGTCGCTCGGAGTCGATCATCGCATAAGTAACTACGTCGAGGTCCTCGCATGAGCCGCGAATCTCAAGCGAAAGCGATCAGGAATTCAATTATCAAAATAGCAAAGAGCGATACTTCGCTAGATGCCAATGAAATTCGTGTGATTCTTTCACTGGAAAGAATCGTAGCTCGGCTATCGAACGATCCAACGCTTGATAAGCATCTTGTTTACAAAGGTGGATTTGTTTTATTGAAAACTCTGAACAGCAACAGATTCACACGAGACTTGGATGCCCTAGGTCTTGATATCGAAAAGGAGCTTGTCGAAAAACTTGTTCCCAGTGCGCTGGATGTTGATTTGAATGACGGCTTTTGGTTTGGTGATGTTCAAGTCGAGTCACTGGATGCACAGGGCGAATATGGCGCCCTACGATTTAATTGCGCATTTCAAATCGGAGATCCACCCGAGAGGGCAGAGGCAATCAAGAAGTTGTCACGACTACATTTTGATGTTGGCTTTGATGATGCGATTCCGAGCGATTTGAAGAAGTCTCAAATGTTTTCACTTCTTGGTTATGAGACTCATGTTTCTTGGCGTGTCTATCCACCAGAATTCATTTTCTCAGAGAAGCTCCAAACATTTGTGAATCGTGCATCTGCCAATTCTCGAGGCAAAGACATTCACGACTTAGGGATTTTATTTGATCAGTGTAATTCAACAAAGTTGACCGATGCGATTCAAGAAACTTTCGCACGCAGGGAAACGGAAATTCCAAAGTCATTAGTCGAGTTCGCAAAAAACGTGGACACTAATGTGCTCGAGAAAAGCTGGAATAGCGTAAAGCTTACGAATGAGGACGCTAGTTTTGAGGATGCCTGGGAACTTTTCCAAAAGCATTTAAAGAAGCTTGACCAAAATTTGACAACTTAGACGTCAAACACAAAGTTGCCACAAATCTAATTTTGTTGGCGAGGTATTTGCTTTTCTCTTCTGCTATGAAGCCAAATTGCCCCCGTTGTTCATGAAGAAAGATCTCAAATTTAATACAGCGGCTGGCCCGCAAGCCGTCGGCGATTCTGTTGTGTCCAAAAGACACAGGGAGCTGGCTGAACTGAATCTCAGGAGTTCAGGATCGAGTTCGGCTTGGTGCAGTGCTCACAACGTGAGCGCTGCTGCCGGACGCATGTTTGAAGATCCTGGACTCCTGAGATTGGTTCAGCCAAGTGCCCTTGGAGTTTGGAACAACAATCAAGTTGGCCAGTTCATGATTTTAATGACCTCGCATTCGACCAATCAGAACATACTTGAACAAGACGAACAAAATTTTTATGCTCGCGCAAACACAGCCTTTAATTGTACCGGTAATCTTTGAAGTACCTATTCTCTTTTTATAATGGACCGAGACTTCGCCAACTCTAAGCCCCTGGCTGAGCGCTTTGACTTGCATTTCAATGGTCCATCCAAAATTTTGATCTTGCATCTTGAGCTGCTTCAGAGCTGGCTGACGGATCAAGCGCATAGGACCCAAGTCAGAATAGCGATAATGAAAGCGAAGAGCCATCACCCAGCCTGCAAAAAAATTTCCAATCCGGGCTTGAGGCAACAGCGCCCCTGCCTCCGCAAGCCCGAGTGTTCTTGAACCAATGACTAGATCAAGATTCTCTTTGCAGAGCTTCTGGTAGAGCTCCTCGAGGTCTCTCGGATCATCGCTGAAGTCTGCATCGATAAAAGCTACAATTTCTGGACTCAGCGACTCGCAAAACTCGATCCCACGAAGACAAGCTTTTCCATAGCCCTTCTGATTTTCTCGGACCACCTGAGCCCCCCACTGAAGGGCGACCTCTGCCGTTCGGTCGGTTGATCCATTGTCGACCACAATGACATTTTCACAAAATCGCGGAGGCAGGGAGCTAAGAACTTTAGCTATGGATTCCTGCTCGTTAAGAGCCGGTATAATAAGGACACAGCGATAATCTCTAACTGACATTGAGTTCCCTGTTTTAAAATGGCAGCTTAGCACTTATTCTTTACAAAGTGACTAGTTCAAAGTTTCTTTTATATTTTCCTTTTCTTTCGCTCGCTATTGGTTCGTGCATGGCACCAAGCTTAATAGCTGACTTCAACTCAACCTGGCTTTTTGCGAGCATGGCTGGTTTAAGCTTATTGTTGGTAGCAATCTATCGCGGATCGCAAAAATGCCCACATAGCATTAAACATTTATTTATTTTGGGCCTATTTTGTCGCGTTGCCTTTGTTCTAGCGGATCCGATTCTCGAGAACGATCACTTCCGGTACCTCTGGGAAGGCGGATTAACCTTTCACGGAGTTTCCCCTTACGGACCTCCTCCCTCAGATGTGAGTTTCGCCAAGGTAAAATCCGCCGTGCGTGAAAAGGTTAGCTATTCAGATATTAGATCCCCCTACCCGCCGCTGGCTCAGGTATTGTTTGTCAGCGCCTACGCAATTTCAGGCGAGTCTATCCTAGGCTATAAGATCCTAGTTTGTTGTCTTGAGTTGCTGCTGTTCTTTCTTTGTTTAGGAAAAGTGAAGCAAGCCTTTGAGCTCGTGGTTTTCTATTGGCTTAATCCACTGGTACTCAAGGAAGTCTCAGGGTCTGGACATTTCGATTTTTTGATTGGCTTAAGTGTGCTTTATGCGCTGAAACGAAATAGGGAATTGGCAATCTTTCCGACTATCATTGCTTCAGCCTTGCTGAAGGTATTTCCACTTGCATATTTGGGAGTAGTTCTGCGCCGTCCCTTTCTGAATACCAAATCAATAGGCATAACCGCTGCGATTTTACTATTTTCGTTAGCTCCTTTTTTGTATTTGGGCTCGATTTTTCCACAAGGATTACTGGCCTTTCATCATCACTGGACTTTGAATTCTTCGGGGTTTTTCTTTCTTAATGAATTCGTCTTCTGGATATGTGACCTTCTGCCATTGAGCGTCCTCTCTGAAGATTTGAAAACCATGATCGCCTCTGAACAACTCGTCCGGATGCTAGCTTGGATACTCATCGGGCTCGTCGCTATGTCTTTACAATTTCACAAAAGGCTTCAGGAAAAATATTGTATCGCAAGGAAGATTCTTCTCCTAACGCTGGCACTTTTTTTTCTGGCTCCTGCCATAAATACTTGGTACTGGCTTTGGATACTGCCGCTGATGATCGATGAAGGTCTCCGCGAATGGAACCTCTTTCCTGTGATCTATTTTGCAGGCTACCTAGCACTTGATCAGCCTGAGCTTTACCGTGATCTACAGCTCTCTATCGCAGTTCTTTTCTGCTGCGGTCTCATTGTACTTTTTGGGCGACTCCAGAGGGAGGCTCTGTGCGGATCTCCTGCAATCAATAGTTGACTGTGTAGCCAAGACCCAAAGCTTGAGTCGCACCTGTGTTGCGACCTGTTATTTTTTGACTTACAAAAATCTGCGCCGAGTTTGCACCATAGGTGCGACTCATTGATAATGCCAATGCGGTGTAGTCTTCCTTCAGAGTATCGAAAGGACCAGCCATAACGTCAGGGCCGTCAGTAGTGACTTTGCTACTGTAGGTTAAAGCATAGGATTCGCGATCGCTGAAAAAGCTCGCTGACAAATCTGTGATTGAAAAAGGTTTGTGACTCGCATCTTGCCGGGTGGTCAATTGATGACCCAAGCGCAACTCAATGGGACCCGTGATATAATAGTAGTTCAGACTATAATCCACTTTTCTTTGTCCATCTGAAATCGCTAGAAAATTATTTCCATCACGTCCGTCGCCTGGCTCCCGAAAGCCCAATGCTCCGACCAGTTCAGAATTACTATTGGACCAGAGTGATTTGTTGTAACGCATGCCAATTTCGCTAATCCCACCGCGCTGAGAGCCCGTTGGAACCATGCTCATCGGATCGGAGCCCTCTTCCATCTTCAAATTTGTATAAACCAGCTTAAAGTCAAATTGGGCGCCATCACCAAGCCCCCAGGAATGAGTGAGTGATAGGCTTGTATTTACGGTTTGACCACTGGCTGCAAAGTCAGCTTTGTCAGAACCTGCCCACATAGCTTTAGCTGTTCCATAGGTTGCGGTGACATCAAATGACTTAGAATCCTCTGTGAGAATATGCGCTTTTGCACAAATAGCCAAGAATGGGATCGTAAATAAAATTATAGCTTTCATAAATTATTTGCCCTTTGTTAGTTTATTAATGCGTTCACGACAGTCTTTAAGACTTTCATTGGGTTCGCATTTTATTGGCGGACCTCCTGAAATTGGCGGAGGAGTGTAAGAGCCGCTAGCAAATATTTGTCCACTGTAAACCATAAGAATTGCGAATATAATTTTTTTCATAGACCTAGATTTCAAACTCTCTCTGCGTAGAAGTCAAAACTTTATGAAGCTTTAGACTCACCATCCTCGAAAGAAGACTGCCCGTGTCGAAGTGGTAGCTCAATTAGAAATCGAGTGTTCGGGCAATGTGCATCTATTGAAATCTTCCCATTGTGTCCTTCGATAATACTTTTGGTAATACTGAGGCCAAGTCCGGTGCCTTTGCCAACAGCCTTAGTAGTAAAGAAAGGTTCCATTATTTTATCTCTGACTTCGGCAGGAATTCCAGGTCCGCTGTCGGTAATTGAAATTTGTAGTTTCTCATCGCAGGATACAACTAATGAAATCTTAATCCATTTTTCAGGAAGAGTCTCAATGGCATCAATGGAATTGCTAATCATGTTAACCAGCACTTGCCCAATTTGAGTCGCGCGACACTCAATCTGGACGTTCGGAACTTCGGATAGTTCCATACCTACGGAATGTGACACAATCTTTTCATTGCAAAGAGTAAGAGTGTCCTCCATCAGCACAGAGATTTGCGTCAACTCAAAGGTGTCATTATTGCCGTCCCGAGAAAAACTCCTAAGACCGCGTATAATCTTAATAATCCGGTTGGTCATGCGACCAATTTTCGGAAGGTCATTTTCAAGGTCTGAAAGCTGATATTTCTGTGCCCTTAATTTCTTCTCAATGTGGTCAGAAATCGCAAGCACCACGGCTAAAGGATTGCTGATCTCGTGAGCGATTCCAGCGGCTAGCTCTCCCAGTGCGGACAAGCGTTCTGCCTTAACGAGCTCTTCCTGGGCCTGCAAAACTTTTTCTCGACTAGAGTTCAAGTCGCGAGTCATCACATTAACGGCCTCCGTCAACGCACCGAACTCATCTCCGGAAAGCACCGGTGTGTGAGCATTTAAGTCTCCCTCCGATACTTTCTTTGCATGCAGGACCAAACGATGGAGGGGACGAGTCAGCGCATTCCCTACAAAATATGAAATTAAAGTGGCAAACAGGAGCGCCAGAAACGCTGGGATCAGCAATTGCATTAATAGCTGAACCTTTGCCTCAGCAACCTCTTGATCCGCTCGGTAGTCAACCTCGAGGACGGAGACGACTTTTCCGTTTTGCAGTCGGATTGGAGCAAAGGCAGAAACCCACATCCCCTCTTTGTCGGAGTACATACCTGAATATTGCGGCAGTCCCGTTTTAAAAACATCTTTTACAATTGGATGCATTGGCAGCGAATTGCCAGAGTAAGTTTTTTCATTGCTCATAGTTACAAAAATCATTTGTTCAGGAGCCCACTCCGGTTGAATCAAAGTGTAAACATCAGAGGTCAATCCATTGGCGGACTTCACTCCTTGCAATATTTTTTGAAGACCAAGAAATTCAGGCCGCGTCGTGAGGTGAGCGTCTTGGGACAATAGCGCTTGGACGACTTCCTCATGGGTCTCACCCGGAATCTGCAACGCCGCCGTTTTTGCGATCGCCTCAAGCTTCTGTCCCAAGAGAATTTCCATGTTTTTACCAATGGAAAGAAAGGCAAGCAGCCCTGTACCGGCCAAACTGACTAGCACAATCACAACGGTGATAATCAGAACCTTGCCAGCAATTGGAAAACTATTTACAAGTCGGGGCAGCGATCTCATACTCTTATTTTCGGATATTGTTGCAAAATTAGTGATTCTCTATGATCAAGTACCTGATTTATCCAATGAATTCTCAATTCGAGAAAGATGGCGGTTGGCCACTAAAACTGTGAGCTTACCAGGCTCCCTTTACACTAAGAACAAAGATAATGCTTGACGTCATATAATTCATCGTGTCAAAAGACAGGGGCCCTGCCTATTTAACTTGTAACCTGAGGAGCTCTCTCTATGAGAACAATCAAAGCGTTATTCATTCCGATCGTGTTTCTGGTTTCTATTTTTTCTTTATATTCTGAGAACAGCCACGGAAGGATGTGCTGCGCCGACGGCCCATACCTCCCGAAAGATACCATCACGATAATAAAGGGAACAGGGAATATTGTGAATCTATTGAATCATCTTCAAGTGATAGATAACGATAAAATTACAATTCCCTATCGGCCGATATTTACATCCATTTCTGGAATCACCTATCAAATAGAGAATGCAGAAGAATGCCTTAGAAAGATTAAACACTTAGTGGCACCCAATACGAGTTATTCTTCCCTGGAAATTAAGGGGCCTGAAGATGACGGGGATGATCAGAATTTGCGATTTATTCTTGAATGGAGATTTTGGGATAAAACGGAATCGGTCACTTGTCCCGTAAAATCAATTAAATCGGTTGTAGGCAAAAGCATGAATTCTTAGTCGAAAAAGAACTGGGCCCCTATCCATTCGCGGGCCCTATTAATAAAAGCGTGTTTGGTAACAGACATGGAATTTAAAACGTTCAGGAGTACAATATGAAAGCTTTGATGTTAATCGCTCTGGTTTCACTTTCCTTGACGACTCAAGCCGGATTTTTTGATCGAAAGATTACGATCACAGATCTAGCGAATGCGTCCGACAGAGCAGCTGAAGCGAAAAAGCTTGCCCAGCAGGGTTTTGACGACGTGGTTTGGCAGTTTTTAAAGGAGAATCACAAAATAAATTCTCCTGTTGATCTCTTTCAGTTTATAAGAGCAAACCGGACTAAATTTGAAAATCAAAACCAAGAAGAAAGTTTTGAATTCCTCATGGCGGTCGTTGAAGACAAAGACGGGATTTCGAAATATCACGGTCTTCCTTTAGAGGATATCAATTTTCAAATTATCAGTGTCTCTGAGTACAGGAAAGGCTTTATAGTTAAACTTAATCTGAACACCAATGGTTGTTACAGTGTCTATTACGATGTAGATTTGTTAATTGAAAAAGATAAACTCGAAGTCACTAAGGAAAAATCAATCAGCCGTCAAAAAATAAGTCAGTCAGAGTTCCCTTGCATGGGTTGAGCTGGCGGTTGGCCCCTAAAACTGTAGGCCTTGCATCTTGAGTCTTGAGCCAACCGCCTCCCACTCCTTTCCTGGACGATCAAAATCGCGACTTTTTTACCACTCAAGAGGAGTGGGCGGATTTGGTGGGAAAGGGTATGATAAATACCGTTCGAGCGCTGGAGGCTTGTATTGAGAATCCGTCGGCCGCCGGTTGTAAAGTCGTATCGAGTGCGCTGCCCCAACAATAAATTCCGTTCTGATATCGAAAGGAAACGAGAAGTTTGAGGCGATGAAGAACATAAATCGTAACATTTGTACAAAAGGGCCAACTGCCGCCCCCCCCCAGAGCTGGGTCATCGGTCCTTCCCTAACGAGGCTAAGGCCGTTGGCTGGGTGGAGGCAGAACCTGAGTCGGTCCATAATAGCCCTTGCGATCTGACACAGGGCTCTGGCCACTAAATTGAGTATTTCTAAGGCTATCCGCCGCAGATCTTGTCGTTTGTTCAGTAAAATTCTCAGGCACATCGTTCCATCCACGAGTATGAACCTTGGGTGGTGTGATACATGAAAAAAATAAGGGCAAGGTAAGAGTGATCAAAATGGACCTCATAGAGACCTCCTCGAAGTAGATTACGAGAGTATTCAGCTGCGTGTACATGACTCTCTCGGTCGAGACAGTTCACAACCTAGTGCATCAGTTCTTCGATTGCTACTTCCACTTCCTAATTTTGAATTTTTTAACTTTTTTTGTAAATTTTGACTTTCGAAATATTTGCCCTCGAGCTGATTCTGGCTGCTAGAACCGGGAAGAGGATTCGGATGAGCCTCCGCGACATGAAAAGCATTGGATAGGGATCCAGACTGTCCTACCTGTATTCACAGTCCAGTGTTTGAATTGTCGTCGCATCCAGAGTCCGCAAGGAAAAGTTTACCGATGATTCTCCATAGAACATGATTGACGAGGACTCCTCATTGTGAACAAGGCCGAGGGAATGTCCGAGCTCATGTAGAGCGACACTTTCTACGTCGAAGTATCCTACACGATTTCGGGAGGTCGAAAAATTATTGGCGATCCCATCAAAGATGATATCCGCGTCTATAATTTCGTTAGCGCGACCATTCACCACGGTTACCGCTAGGCCCCATCCTCGCGAAATAAGGGCTCGACGATTTTTCGGCGCTTTACCCCGTGCTCCTCGTTTCCTAAAATAGAAAGTATTTCGTCCATCGTTTGCAGGGACAGAATAATCTCGAAAATTCGGATCGGACCTAAAAAGCTCAAACCCCGCCGCCTTGTTCCACGTTTCAATGGCGGATTTCACAGCCGCGATGTATTCCTCCGGAAAGGAAGCATCGAAGGAAAAAAGAATTGGGGCGTTTCCTTTCCAGCTGATGCGCTTGTCTCTTATATTTTTTGCATAAAGCTGGTTACATAGATGCTCGATTGCAGGTGACATTACGCGCTGGGGACGATCGCTTGCATCGACTGCGTTTCTGGAAGACCTTTCGCACGCAACCAACCACCAGAGAGTCAAAAGTAAAAAATTCGTCGACCATATTCGCTTTTTCATATTAGTAGGTCTTCATTTTCAATTCGCGATCAAGGGTAAATGAAACACGTTGATCTGCTCGGTTGTCGCAAATGTAAAGATCGTTTATGAGATCGGCGCGAAAGTCTGTGCAATTATATGACGACTGAGATTGGTCCAGATTCTGAACTATCAGAGTCACATCGCTCGCCGAAATTAAGAGGCCACTGTGGTTAAGAAAGGCCCTAGCTCCCTGAGCAGTTAGACAGTCATTGGCAAAACAATGATGGATTGAAAAGTCCTCCATACGATTGGATAGGCCAGATGCCCATTGTCCCACTCCCAAAAAACTCAAGAGAAAAAACACTCGCTTTATGGGCATTTGGAATTCCCGAAGGCGGTAATAGCATCGCCGTTTGGAAAAAGGCCTGCAATCGTTGGATCACGCAGCTCCACCAAGTTACCGCATGAATCGATTTTCAAAGGACCGAGTTGCTTAAGCGATTCCATCGGCTTTTCAAAAAGCGCAAATACGTTCATTTGAACGGTGACCATATTGCCGTGGCCCAGCGAAAAATCGAATGGCACTTCCTGGTTTGACTTTACGAGCTTCTCTACCTTCTCCAGATGAGGTTTAAAAGCGTCAATCACGCACAATCCCTTGTCAAATAAATACCCTGGGCGATTTTGGGGATGTTCCCATCCCATGCTGCACAATAGTTTCACATTTTCATTCGCCCACAATAAGCTATTCAAAATATCCAGACCCCAGCCGCGAGCTTTCGACATGGTATTCGGAATTCTCAAGGTACCGAATTCGGCGTGCGCCATGATATCATCAATAATTTTTTGGTAGTCCTTAGTAAGAATTTCACTCGTCCCGTTCATCCCTTTGATGGACTCCACAGTGCCGGTCAAATCGTAACTGTTCGGCAATGCGAGATACAATTCGTAAAATCCAATTGCATATTGGATAATTTCGAAGTCGGCCCGATTAAGAGTGACTTGATGTCGAGCGGACGACGGTGGACAAACAAGTTCATAGCTCCGATTTGCGGTCTCCGTGATCTTACATCTATATGCGTAAC
Organism: Bdellovibrionales bacterium; assembly: GCA_016716765.1. NCBI lineage: Bacteria > Pseudomonadati > Bdellovibrionota > Bdellovibrionia > Bdellovibrionales > Bdellovibrionales bacterium. The sequence continues at coordinate 802,909 of JADJVA010000020.1, forward strand.
GAGAATTCGCGTTCTGTATAAACATCGGACTGCTCATCATGGTGATCTCAGAATTACGGTGGTCGCGCACGAAAAGTCGAAAATGCTCCAGTGCCGCTATCAACTTGTCGAGATAGTTTTGGAGTTCCTTTTCCGTCGATATTTCAGGGTTTCCGTCGAGATAATAGGAGTTTAACATATAGTCGGGTTGAGATTTAAGTGCCGCAACAGTATTACCCCAATTTTCTCTTAATGCTGGATTCCGTTCGGCTAGCGGTTGGAGTCGAACCACAATTCCTTTCAGCAAAATCAGCGGTTCGAGAAGAGCCTTGATAAAACCTGCGCGGAGATTAGCGGGATCTAATTTCAACGCATCCGCAGCAACACGATCGGCTTGTTCGAAACCCTTGGCGTAGACAAGTTGTTCGGCTCCTTTAGCAATTTCCTCAGCGGCTTCGGAACGCGATAATTCTGATTTCTCGATCGCCTCGACCGAGAACGAATAGCGAAAACCATCGTTATTGTCAGTCAATTTTTTAATGCAGCCGGTGTTTACGAATAAAACTGCAGTGATAAGACTAAGATATTTCATATCGTTTTCCTCATTTCACTTCATATGGCAACTTGCCTGAACAACCAAATTTATTGTCTTGTAACCAAGTAGACATCGTTGAAACCTTTGGTTTGCCGACCAGGTCGGTCCAGAGCAATTTTTTTCTTTTTGCTACTTCTTCTGTTATCATTGGCCCACCAGGACGAGGAAGTGGTGGAAGTGGAACCTGATCGCAGGTGTTCTTGGAATCGCAAAACTGCACTGTTATGATGCAAGAATCACCTTCGCAAACAGTTTTGGACCCTCGAATATCACGATCGGGCTGCTGGTCAAGATATTGAGCGATGAAGTCGAGTAACAGGACCTTGTCGATTCCTTCTTCACTTGCCATGATAAAAAGAGTTTGGATTCGCAAACGTTCTTCCTCATTCAACCGCGAGTTCGCGGTATAATAGTGGACGTATTCGGATCGCATCCAGTCGGCGCGGGTCACCACAAACGCGCGGGAGCCCATATACATACCGCTCTCACAGGCTCTAAAGCTAGTATCCCCGTAACCGTAGGCGAAGGCGTCGATCTGCAAAATGCTGTTAAAAACCTCGCTAATCAATGAACGACAAGCTTCACTGAGACTGACCCCGCCATTAACGAAGTAGGGGTCGGCAGCGGATGCACGTGGGCAACCAAATTTCTCTTCAATCTCGTAAGTGGCGTTAACAAGCACTGAGTCTTTTACGTTGACGGTATCGGGATTTGCTAAATCAAGCACCCGTGTGCCAATGGGAAACCGAATTTGTGTCAGACGCCAGTCTTGTCCCCCGTAGTTCTCCGTTACAACAGGATCCACAGCCGTATAAAGGCCGGAACCGTACATATTGTTCGCTCCAGCTTGTGAGCCGTAATTGCTCCAGAATACACGTGCGGAAATATGCGCTTCATTGAGGAGCGACGGATCATTTTGCGGCCGTTCCGTATCCCAGAAGTCGCCAGGTGCGTGCGATACCCAATTGTAGGTCGTGATGGCCTTATTGAGGGTCACAACTTGCTTCTGAAAATGATTGACCATGGGAGAGATGTCTACATTGTTGAACATCTGTGCCCCGCGTGCTGTCACTGAAAGCATGGTTAAAATCAAGGTGCCCAGGACCTGCTTTGGTAGAAAACCGATTTTAATATTCTTCATTTCTTCTCCCACTGCTAAGTAGCAATTGGCAATATTTCCAAGTCTGTTTCAATTTAATTAGCCATTCAGAAGCATTCACTGAAATAGATCACTCAAAGCCCGATACAAAAAATGACTATTGAGCCAGATCACAATATACACTTCTCGTTTCCGACGACTTTTTGCAATCCATGTGCCTATCCGACCTTTCTCTCCACAAGACATTCTGGTGGTGGGCCACGTCTCGACAGACGCAGAATACCGATGGACTGGGTTGCTCTTTGACCAAAAAATGTAGCAAAGTGACAAGACTCGTCACTATCCTAGATGTCTGGACCTCGAGCGATCCGAATGAATCGGGTACGAAAGATGCAAGCACTTGTTACCTTTATAAGGAAACTAATATGAAAAGTAATTTTAAGTTCTATTTTTTCAGTTCTCTTATCTCAATGGTTCTGACTTCCTATGCCGCCCAGGCTGAACCTGATACGACTTGCGATGAGGTGGTCGGACATCTTCAAACACAGCATCTTAGTGGAATGAGTTTGTGTGATTTGCAAATTCGCTATAAAATTGCGATTGAACGGCTGAAGCGTTCTGGGATAGAAAATCCACTTCAAATTGGAAACGTAATCGGGCCTCGCTTCATTAATATGTCAGATTGGACAAAATATTTGGCAAAGAATGGCGATTCCGAGTTTACCGCATGGAAGGTTTACAAGCCTAGCCCACGTACCTGGGGCAACTGGATGAAGGCTTCCGCCATAATAGACGATGAAAAGACCGAAAATGTATTTATGGGAAAGAATATCAAAGATATTCAGACTTGGATTTTAGCATTGCATGCGATGGCATTGCACAAACTCTATGCAGTACCAAATGGTCAATATCGCGCGGACGTGGAAGAAATCATACCCCTGCATAGTGTAGAGGACGCCTATCCAGTAAAAGACATTCTTGCTATAGCTAATACGCCCTATTTCTCGGAAAAACATCAGAAAAAATTGATGAACTTTGTGCCCCGGCTTTGCAATGAACGCCAAAGTCAGGCTCCGGTTCCCAAAGCTGAAGCAGGAGCTGTTCCTGAGGCTTTTCAATTTAAACACAATCCCGGCGATGTTTCCGAACCCGCGAAATCTTGCGGTGATCTAACGATGGCTATCGCGGACGAAGTCGTTGAGCAAATGGATAGGTGGACAGAATATATGAAGAGTCAATTTCACAATCTTTCACTTAATCCTGAGTCTGTAGATGTGGTGGCTTTTGCGGCCAAGGCTCAACAATGGTTTGTGATCATACATCCCTTTATCGACGGAAATGGCCGAACGAGTCGCTTGATGATGGATTTTATTTTGCGCAAAGCAGGCCTTCCCACTCCTGTCCTGGACGATCAAAATCGCGACTTCTTTACCACTCAAGAGGAGTGGGCGGATTTGGTGGGAAGGGGTATGATAAATACCGTTCGAGCGCTCGAGGCTTGTGTTGAGAATCCGTCGGCCGCCGGTTGTAAAGTCGTATCGAGTGCGCCGCCCCAACAATAAATTCCGTTCTGATATCGAAGGGAAACGATAAGTATGATAGCAAGCTAATGCCACCTGGCTCAGAATTCTTGACTCACAGAATCTTGGGCCAACCGCCGCCCCTATGGATGACCTTTAACTGATTTACCCTGCTTTCTTAACTCGGAGTTAGAGATAATCCCATGTTTCTCTATATAATTGGAAACATCTTCATCTCCTATCGGAGCAAAAAAATCACCGTAATATTCTACAAAGATATCTCTCTTTTCATTATATGATGACATGATATCATCAATTAATTTTTCATCACAAAACTTATAACATTTCCTTGAGTGTTCATTCATAAATTCCCCATTAAATTTATCAAACAATTTTTCAACAACTTTCTGGAGACTTTTTGCAAATGTTGGAGGATTACATAGTGCCACTCTTATGTAAATATGGCCGTCGACTCCTATCATGAATTCTATAAGCGAGTCATTTGTTTTCAATACAAAATTTAGATATCCATTAAATTGATTCTGTATCTTTTGGAAATTCATTTTATCCAAAAAGATAGCTAGTTCATTTGCGCCCGCCTTTTTAGATTGGTAATGAAAATTAATAGATGCCATTCCCATACAAATACTTCCCAGTGCTATCAAAAATCGCTAATGTTATTGGAATACTTTAATTCTTCCCATTTGGGTCCTTTCTTGGCCCAGATCTTATCACAGATCCTGGACCGATTTGGCCCGGCTAGGTCAGAATCGATAAATGAAATTCAGGCCTGAACAAGATCGCTACTCATCTATTTCATCCGTGAGTATTTTTTTTGCTTGCTCTAACACTTTCTCATAGTCGCTAACAAACGGTTCAGTTAATTCTTTTTCAAGTAAGCACTCCAGATTCCATAGGGCTCTTTTTCATCATTTGTTAAATTCGTAATCCCATTTTTGAAATCATCATGTCGACCAACAAAGTTAGCAATGACAATGGCTTCAGCTAAACTAAGTTCAATTGATATTTTTTTGTCTAACTCGTTCATAAGCTTCCTCTCTCTAATACGTTCTTAAGCTGTTCGGGACTTAGTCGCCATGCGCTAATAAAATTCCCATTAGCATAATCTTTCATAACATTTATTCCGGAGGTAACATCGACATAATGTATGACCTTTTGAGTTTGATGATAAGTTCCCTCAATCACTTTTGTCGTTGCGGCCTTAATATGACTTTCAATTGAATTGGCAAATTTCAACAGTGTTTCTTTGCCACTATTACCTGTGATTCCAAAAACCTCAGCATGCTTAAATTTACTTTGAAGTTGACTTGTCAAAGTAATTATCTCTCTAGAAGGGCCCTCTGCAGCCTTCAAGAGGCTCTCGAATTTACCAACTGCTCCAATTTCATTACCAAGGGTTCTTTTGGTAAATTCAATCAAATCAACAATTTCCACCTTCGAGCTAAATTCTAGTTTCGCCGCAGAAGAAGCAATCACTTCCCCTGTCTTCGCGATTTCGTTGACTACCGAGCCATCGAAGCCTCGAATTTTTGATGCGATCTTTTTGAAGATATTGGAAAAAGAGCCAAAACTCTTTACAGATTTTGAGGCTATCTTTTTGCCAACCACCCCACCAAACATGGGCACGAATGCAGCGACTAAACTTATGCCTCTTTCAACAGGACTCAGTTGATGATCGCCAAAGGGAGTCTTTCCGGTGAATGCCTCATAGAGCGAAGCAGCTGTCCCAACTACGGGAATGAATCCCAAGCCAATATTAAGGACTTCATCTCCAATGGACAGGGTATCGGAGGCAGTTTCCAATTTATCGAGATCCTGACTGTCCATGGATTCTGCAAACAATTCATTGGACACCTTCAGCGAGGCTCTCGCTATCTCCTTAACATTCACGTCCTCAGTGGTTGCTTCCGGATACCCCTTGATTCTTTCATTCAACGACTGGCTCCTGGCCAGAACTTCTCGAGACTTTTGAAGATATTCATCGCTGAACTTTTGAAAGTTAAATTTTGATTTAATTAATTTAAATTGCGAATTGCCAAGCTGAATTTCACTATCAATGTACTCTTTGTTTGCTTTTGATAGACCTCCGTCTCGATACCAGTAATTGTCAGTTTCGCAAACACCGATGGCCTTAACAGCCACTCCAATTTTATCATATAGAATGCGCTTTTGAGGCGTGTCCAGTCCCTTGATGCTACTGACAATGTCCCAGACATACGGATTCAACAACTTCCATTCTTTATAGATCTTTTCCATCTGATCAAGATTTTGATCAGCAGCGGATTTATTATAACTATTAATGAGTGACTCTAGCTTCGTAATGGCTGTGTTAACAAGATGACCGCCTTCAACTGAAGCTTCGCCTGAGCTCTCAGCCCTTGCCTCCCTCTCACTGCTTTCCGGTAAGGTCAAAGCCACGCCAAGATTTTCGAGAGAGGTTCCATAATTATTTAAGCGTCGGTTGATATCCTCTATTGCTCCTGCAGTCGAGGCATAACGGCTCGCCAATGAGGGATCATGTTTTTCGTTGTTTTTTACGACCAGACTTTTATTAGATTTTAGCGTTTCATAGAACTTCAATTCAATCGACAGTTTCCTCAGAAGATCAGTCGATATCTCGTCAAAGTTTGCGGTCGACAGTTGACTCAGTTGGTTCTCAAGGTCTAAAATTCTCTCCCGTGACTTTTCTTCCTCTTCGTCTATTTGTTTATATCTATCAATGGCCTCATACACTTTTCTATCGAATTCGCCCCTTTTTTCTATGAGCAGAGCTACGCGCCTGGCTAATTCTGGGTCTAACTGATTCAAGGATAAATCCATCGAAAATGACCGCTTATCTACTTCATTTCCGGTCCTTCTTGAATCAAAGGAATATATTTCGACTGAATCTAGTACAAATGTATAACGATGGTGAGTCTGCGTATTTGCATCAGAAGTAGGTGTCCGAACTGAGAATGATAGCAAATTAGTTCCGAGCTTTAAGACATTATTTGGTATAGGAATGATATGACTGCAAAGCCTATCTGTGCAGCCAGCCGCAATTGAGGAAGGCAGCCCTATGCCATTCAAACTAACAAAATTAATTCCTTCTCTCATTGGAATACAAGACGTACGAGTTTCAAAATTTTCACATCTCACATAAAGAACAGAAGCATGTGACAGTGAAGAAATAATTACTGAGATTGCAAACAAGAGATATTTCATCTGCGGGTCCCCGTACAAACTGAAGGATTGCTTGTGATTGATTGGCAATCTCGAACCGCTGTGGCAAATAACTCATCAAGAGAATTGTCATCTGGGTTCTTTTGGCGCTGTTTGTCTATATTCTCGATATGCCTGATTATGACTTCCAAAGGAGTCCTCTCTCGCTTATCTCCAACTCTAAAAACCAAATGACTCGCAAATCCAGAAGTGGATTTTATTTTTTCCTGAAGAACTCGATATGGCTGCAGCGCAATCTCATACTTCTTAAGGGCCTCCGAGTATGTTTCTTTAATGTCAGGGACTGAAATTGTGCCCAGTCTGGCATTGTAATAGTTAAAATAATACCTGAAATTGTTTGGAATTGTCAAAACGCGAGATTCTAGCTTTTTAAGCCTTAGCTGAACGGATTCGAACTCCTCGATTGAAAAATATTGCTTTTGCGCCAATTCCTTGAGGCTTTGATTAATCGCTTCAAGATCAATCATCATTTTTTCGATTCTTTTTGATATTTGAGTTTTGATTCGATTGGAATACTCAATCAAAATCACTTCTGCTTTTTGGCTCTGGTAAGCTCTTAAATCGTGATTACTGATCTGCTGTTTCTTATCTGAGTTGTACTTCTCTACAATAATTGCTTCAGCTTGAGATGTTGCTTCTGCCTTGCTTTGTTCTTCGTGTAGCAGAATCTCGTTCATCCTACTGTCATAAATTTCCTTCATCTCCATTTCGCATTTATCTGCCCAGGCAAATTTCCTATTTAAACACTCCTCCATTTGGACAGCATATTCAATTCCATCGCAGTTCGTTTTTCGGTACTGAACGCATCCGTTCGGCCAGGGATTTCTACCTCTCTGCCTCGGTTCTTGAATCTTCGTCCTTGCAAGACAGCTATCGCTCCCAATAAGCAAAAGTAAAGTAGAGTAAACGTAAATCATCTTCAATTTCATAGGGCACTTCCTCTTCTCTTCGACAGCTTTATTGCTTCGGACAAATCTTGGCATCTTGAATCCCGTGAGCGATATGTCTACAGAGGTTGTGAATAACCATGTGCTTTGGACTGCGGCAAGTCTTGTAGCTTTTAACGCCAAACTGAGGATGTTGACATACATTCCCCTGCACGCAGGGACAGCCTCCTATGCATGCCATGGCGTTTCCTGATCGTCTGGCGCACCCACAATATGCGGTGCTAGCCTGTGAATTATATTCTAAAACACCACAATGCTCACTCGCAGCTTCTTCGTAGTTCTCTATCCCACATTTTTCGGTCCTGCGTTCAAAATACAAAAACCCACACTTATGGATTGATTTTATGAGGTTGTTGTTTCTAAGGTCACCATCTGACGGCAAACCGTTGTTATACAAATCAATTGCAGATCGATCAGTTTCAATATGGTTTAGCGACGAAAACGCTGCCATGTCGCTTTGCCTTCCATTGAAAAATGAATTTGAAAGGTCAATAACTTTTATGCTTCTCTTGTTTTCTGATGCATTAAAAATGTCAATTGCATAGCTGATGTGATTGTTTCTTAACGCCGACTCGATGGCCCTGCGTTCGATCTCATGAGGTATTCCTTTATATCTATTCCAATTCTCTTGCCGGGACCGATTACGTGGCATCGGCCAACCGCCCATCAATTCACATTTCATCGCCCTGTCAACGACTATGCCTTTTACTTCCTGATGAGAGGGCAAGCCTATGTCGCTGAACTTTGTTAAAAAATTATACAGCTTTAAGCCATTAATAATGTAGGAGGCAAATTCATAAGTAAGATCTCTTTTAATGTAGTCATCATTATCCACAACTAGAAGGCGATACGATCCGTTGCAGACAAGCTTTTCATTAGAAAAGTTGATCACGTCTGTTTCAATTCCTGAAGCACCAAGAGATGTGTTCCATTGAAAGCTGATCTCAGCCCTGCAACTCTGGGCACTAACAAGGGATATGCCGAAAAGGATAAGAAAAAGAGCAAGACCTCTATTTAGCTGGTGGTACATGCAGACAGGAAATTGTCTGTCATCACGGATTTTCATGTTTAGCCTCCTGAGCTTTAAAATAATATTCATTTAATCAATTCCCAACGCAAGAGATGTCAGAAAAGTTCTGATAATCTACCTGCCGCTTCAATAGCATATTCCTTCCGATTCCTGACACCAGCGTCACGTCTATGCATTGCGATCCAATCGGACTAATATTTTCCAATAGCCAACTGGTTCAGTTTCGCCTTGCAACTTGAACAGTTTCCGTCTTTGCCAATTGTGTGCCAGAAAGAATGGGGTATTTTTGACACTAATTCATCGGTGCAGAGCTGCTTAAGATCGATGTATGATCAATATAGTGATTAGACAGAGGCAAAGTGGGTTAGTCTTTGGGAGAAATGTGGCGCTCGCTCAATCGCGGTGTGCAATTTGGTGTCATTTTGAGCTTGTTGAAAAAATGACAATGGCGCAAAAGCCGCGAGCCCATTGGGTAAGGGGCGAATTCACAGATCCAGGAAGCGAGACCGCCTGAGATGAGTACACGCTTCGGGTTCTTCCATCAAACGGGTCGCAGCCTCAATGAGCGCCGCTCTCAAAGCCAATGCCGAACCGGATGTCGCACCCGATGCCGATGCCGATTGGCCCCGAATTTTAAGAAAATTTTGGTAAAAGCTGTCGAGATCCGTATAAAAATACCAATGTGGACGACCTGAGTAATCAAAAGGCATGTCCATCAATTTTTTAAAACCGAGAGGACGATAAAACCTCCAAGACAGCTCATCTCCGTACGTATAGATTCGTCTGCCTTTGAAAGTCATGTTTGGCATAAAATGACCTTCAAACTGAATCATAAACAGCTGATTTAGAAGGAGCAAAAACACATCTGGACTTGAAGAAGGATCGATATAAAAGTTTCCGTACTCTTCAATCTCTCCCGCACCGGACAATTGCTCGCCAGATCCAACAACATGATTTATCGGCCGAGGAAGAAGGCCGTTGGCAAAATGGGAAGCCAAATCCTCAGAGTGAATCTGCTCCATCATCAAGCGGGGCAGGGGTAAAGTTCTCTTTTCTAGGTCCAATATCCAGGGAGGCACTGGGGCCCCGCCCAATACCATAAGACCCAAGTAGCCAATCCGTCCGTAAATGTTCCCCACTCGATGCCCCGTCTGCGATCTCAAATTTGTGAGATGGTGCATGTAATGCTGTTCATCTTCAGCCGAAAAATAATTTTTGATGACCGTGGGCCCATGAAATCCCAACTGCTCCTCCCCCTGTTTAATGGATCCGTAGGGAGCACTGATGATCCGGAGAGTCCCCCTGGTTTGACCAGAGTCATCCAAGACTTCGATATAGGTGGAGTTCTGCATGTATTCGCGGGCCAGTTGCTGCAGACGACTCACGTCCCAGTTTCTTCTCTCAGCCATGGCTCCCGTGGCCACTCCGACCAATCGCTCAATAATTTTGAGATGGCCCGCATGACCCGCAACGACCGCTTGGTGAGCACTCTGATAGATTTTTTTGTATGGTGGTGATGAGGGAGAAGCGAGTACTGTTTCAGGCCTTCTGACAATGGTCTTCAAACCACCCTTTTCGTAATCATATCGAAAAACGACACGAAAATACTTGTTCCCGATATTTGTTTCAGGACTGGCACCTGTCCAATTCTGGTTTATTAAATCCTCGCGATCGAGAGGACCGGCAATCACGTTTTCAATCTGAACAAGAGGATTCTTCATGAGGGATTTGACACAGGGATTGACCGGGCTAAAACGAGGAAAATATCCCTTCTCGGATCTGAGCTTTATCTCGGAGGCCCCGACTGCAAATTGAAGTACAAGCGACATCAATACAAAAAAGCTCGCTTGAATCAGTTTAATTGCAAAAACCCTTGTACAACTGCTCATCGGCTTTCGCTGGCGCTCTCAATGTAGGATATCACTTGCCGATAAATCTGTTTCTTAATGAGTCCGGGACCTGATAACCAATCTGTCGTGAGATTCTCCACGACTCCACCCAAAATAATTGACTGAACGCCCCTTGCCACATTGTAACGAAGTCTGGGGGTCAACTCACTGAGGCACTCCTTACCCTGGAGTATCCGATCAATTCGTTTTGCACCCACCTTGCGAATCTCAGTATAGAGTTTACGATACTTTTCGTCTTGGGCGCAAACGTGAGTGAAAAGCAAAATCACCAATGCCCATCCGCGCTCACGCGCAATCCCCTCGACCGTCGCGTCGATCACTCCTTTTATCTGAGCATCGGCAGTGCTTGCCTCGGTTATTTTCTCGATGACTAACTGTTGGAGTTCACGATAAATGCCGTGCACGACCAGGTACAAAATTTCGCGCTTATCTGGAAAATAGTGTGCGATGTGGGATCGAGCCAAACCGGCCTTGAGACCAATCGTATTGTAGTTAAAGTGCTCATAACCACCCTCTACCAAACACTCCACTGCAGCCCTGATGATTTCAACTTTCCGAACTTCACCTTTGGTTATCCGAAGGGGCAACATTTTTCGATAAAGCGGATCAATCTCCTCAGTTGCCGCCTTCACATGCCACCAGTTCTAAAGAACTCTCGCCCCCTGAGCCCGGAGAATCCTCTTGATCTCTTCGACATGTTCGGAGCTTCTGGTTTCAAGCAAAAATTCGATACTTGTTTCACTGATATCAAGCCCCATTCCCAGGCGATCGTGGTAGACCTCTAAGACGTTGGCCCTTTGATCAGCCAATACACCTGTGATCTTGTGTAAATTGCCAGGAACATCGTTCACGACAACCTGAAGTCGTGCCAATCTTCCGCGACGACTCATACCTCGTTCAATGATATTCGCCAAGGCATTTAGATCGACATTCCCCCGACAGAATAAAGACGGACTTCTTTCCCAAATCCAAGGTCTTTTTTAATGCCGCAGCCAAGGGCATGGCTCCGGCCCCCTCAACAAGGGTCTTGGACCGCTCCAACAAAAAAACCATAGCTTCGGAAATCTCATCGTCTTTGATTCGAATCACTTCGTCGACAAGCCGGGAAATGTAATCCTGATACATCAATTTACTGGGGGCTTTGACTGCTGTTCCATCAGCGATTGTCGGTCGATTGGGAGCTTTCGTCTCTGGTTCGCCTTTAAACAAATGATACATTCCAGGTGTATTGTCACTCACCACACCGTAAATCTTGCACTCCGGACGCAGCATTTTAACCGCTGTTGCAATTCCAGAAATCAAGCCGCCTCCACCAATAGGCACCACGATTGAATCGACATCAGGAAGATCCTCAAGAATTTCCAATCCGATTGTGCCCTGCCCTGCAATCACTTTGGGGTCCTCGTAGGGGTGCACAAACACATAGCCCATTTGCTGCTCAAGTTCTCTGGCCCGAGCATAGGCCTCGTCGAAAAATTCGCCATATAAAATAACCTCAGCTCCGTAGCTTTGGGTCGCCATGACCTTCACAAGAGGAGAATTCACTGGCATCACCACATGCGCCTTCACCCCTGTGTAACTGGCGGAGAGCGCCACACCCTGAGCATGGTTTCCCGCACTGCATGCCACGATTCCTCTCGCCTTTTCAGACTCCGTGAGACTTGATACTTTATTAAAAGCTCCCCGGATCTTAAAGGAACCCGTCATTTGCTGGTTTTCATATTTCAAATAAATATCCGTGCCCAACCACCTCGAACAGCTTCGAGAATGAAGAAGCTGAGTTTTGCTCATTTTGGGCCTGATCACTTGAGCCGCTTGTTCTATGTCTTTCAAATTTATTGGCATACTCCATTTGATAGCTAATTCTGGGCGTTCGTCAAGATCAACAACTCGACCTCTTGGAACAGCTGATCTTATCCGATAGGAACTTTGATGAATCTTCTCTTTCATGCTTTAGGCATTCTTCTTGTTTTCCTACTTCACGCTGATACGCTGTCAGAGTCAGCTAGTACCAAGGACCCGTGTAAGCTCCATCGCGGGAGCTGCGCAGATCAGGCAAAGGACATCAAGGCTATCTCCGAAAAAGCCGCCGAAAAAAATCAACCTGAAGAGATTCTTGATCCTCAGATTGTTCCTTCTCTGAAGGAGTGGTCTGAACTGGAACTTGTAGAGAGAGGCAAAGCCCTCATTAAAGGGTACCAAGAACTGACAAGAGTCCATGGACTGTCATACAGCCCTCAAGTTCTTACATGCAAGGCATACAACGAATCCACGTTTGATCTAAGAGCTAAGGCCTCAAGCTCGTCTGCATCGGGTCTTGCCCAGACAACGAAGAGCACCTGCAGAGATCTCTTCACCCGAGGAGACTGGTTTTCTTCTAAAGTCGCTGGATTTGAACAGATTAAGAATGGGGCCACCTATTACGCGAAAATGAAATCTTTTCCTCTTGCTCAAATGGAGATTGGCCTGGCCATCCTCCATCAGAAATTCGAAGAAAGTAATCCCAAAAATCTTAAAACTGCGCTAAAGAGATACAGAGGGGACGACGATCCGACTATTAACGAGACTTACGCAAAGCGAATTTTAAACTGTGAAAAATGTTTAATAGGATCCTCTGCTGTCACTATAGAATGCCTCAATAAAGCCAAGCCTCCCCAAGAGTCGAAATAGAGAAGGGAAGAATTAACATGCTCAAGACGGTGCAACTCACCAGGAACAATCCTTCAAGCTCTTGCGAAACAGCGAAGGTTATGATGGTATTTGTGATTCATCTCCTTTTCTTTGTCTGCTCACTCCCTACCTTGGCCGAGCCGCCTTGGACCATGAAATCTCAGTTGGAAACGATTCCTTCTTCGAGCGTCAAGCGATTCAGTCTTAGCTTTAGCCAAGGAGACAAATCACTGCCACCCTACGCGCCAGAGTCTCCCCCATTTGGTTTGGTTTCTGAAAAGGAGATCCTTATTGGCGATAGACTTTATTTTTTAACGGGATGGGCCCATGGTGCTCATACGGTTTTATTCCGAGTTTTTGATCCAACAAGTCAAAGCTCGCTGCCCATCTGTGAAAAAATCTCAGAAGCAGAAGAGTCTGACCTCAGATTAGAAAAAAACAATTTGGAAATTCGGATCATCAACTCTGACGACAAGCTTTCTGAAGAATGGATCAGTTGTAAAGAGCAGAAGAAAAACAAGCAAAAGCCAAGTCCAAAGAAATAATAGAATCTGAGCGCTGACTAAAACCCTTCCCAGTAGACCGTCAAACCCTGTATGGGCAGGCACTCACCGGCCAGCTGCCTAGGTCGCAGCCCACAGTCCTGAGGAGTCACGACAAGGCGATCATCGAAATAAAAGAACTGACAGAGATGCTTCCCACAATGAGAACAGCACTCCACCCTTCTCTCTTGCATTTGATTGAGGTTTCCACAGACATGACAACGGCGAAAATGAGTTGGCTTTTGCATTAACTTTGGCTCCTTCTAGGAACTTCTCGTTCAGTTAATACTGAGCCCACGGTTTTCTTCTAGAGACCATCCATCGGCAAGAGCCCAATCCCACCGATTTCCTCTCTGATGAGAGGCCGAGGTTCGCCAGAGGTAAACTCCTCAGTGTCACTTTTGCTTTCACACAGGTGACACCAAAAGGCTAACAAATGGTCCCTATCTCTCGCAAGACAAAATTATTTAAATATTTGATTTCATTAATGAAACATGTAAAACAACTTGACGCATCATCAAACAATCCCAAGAATGTCAGAGGCTTTGCCAGCCTTGTCATATTGTCCCACAAAGTGAGGGATTCATTTGCGGATTGGGCTTTATCCATTATAGGCCAGAAGGCATCATTGTATGGATGTCTCACAATCCTTCGTTCGCACTCGTTTTAGTTTTTCTTCTCATTTTACTTCCGGCTCAACAGAGCTTGGCGATGATCACTTGCCCACCCGATTTGACCTTAAAAGAAAATACCTTGGACAAAAATGAGCGAGAAAAGTGGTGCCAATCGAACAAAGGAGAGCGGCTGGGTTCTTACATTCGCTACTTCGCCGATGGGAAGACCGCCACCGAGGGCTCTTATTTGCTTAATAAAAAAGACGGCCGTTGGCGTTCCTATTTTTCAAATGGACATTTAAAGGAAGAAAATCATTGGCGGAACGGGCGGCTCAATGGCAGTTATCAAACATTTTTTGAAAATCGCCAAATTGAAGAGGAAGGCCGTTATCAGCGAAACTGGAAAACAGGCCTTTGGAAACACTATCTCTCAGACGGAACTTTAAAATCCTCCATTGATTATGGTGCGAGTCACTTTCAGATCTACGGACACTACTATGGCGTGAGCGGAAACTCTGACATCAGCCATTTTACAGCGCTTGACATGACCGCACGCTGGCCGGCCGTACTCGTCGATCGAATGCTGATTGAGACAGGACTCGTCATCGGTTGGGTGGGAGGAAAAAATGATGAATACGTGGTGACGCTCGCACCAGAACTCCGATTTTTGTGGTGTCTAGGTCCTTGGTTTCGATTTGGCCCTCTGGTTGGGTATGAAAAGTGGCCTCGCCTGACTTCCAAGGCAAGTTTTGGCGGCCGACTTTCCTTTATCTTGGAAGGCACTCAAGCGACTGAACTCCATCGTCCTCGTCGCTCATTTACGGAACTTGTTTTTACTGCCAAAGTGCTTTCGTCTGAATACCAGGTTCTTATGGCAGGACTTGATCTCTGGGGATTTTAATTTTCGACTGAATCGAACGGGCATTGAGGTAAATTTCAACAAAACTTTCCAGCGCAAGACTTGCTCCGCCGACCAAAAACCCGTCGACGTCTTGTTGAGCACCAATTGTCTGCGAATTATCTGGCTTGACGCTCCCACCATAAAGAATAGGGATTGTTCGAGCGTGTCTCTCGCCCACCATCGCATTGAGCGCTTTCCTCAGAACCGAATGAGCTTCGCCGGCCTGCTCAGGGCTTGCGACCTTTCCGGTTCCAATCGCCCAGACAGGTTCATAAGCCAGCCAAACCGGTTTTTCCCAGTCTACATCATGAAGTCCTTGCTCCAATTGCTCAACAATAACTCGATTTGTCTCATTCGCCTCACGCTGAGAAAGAGACTCGCCAACACACAGGAGTGGAATCAATCCTTGTCTTTGCACGGCGGACACCTTCTTCGCACATTGCTCATTGGTTTCGCCAAAAAGGCTGCGCCTTTCGCTGTGTCCAACCAGACAATGGGAGGCTCCAATTTCTTTCAGAACAAGTGGTGAATTCTCGCCGGTAAAAGCTCCTTGCGATTCAAAATAGCAATTTTGGGCGCCCCATCCCACCGCCGTGTCAGCAAGGATTTCCCGAGCCACCAATAGATCTATTGCTGGCAAAAAAATAAGAAAGTCTGGATGAAACTCAACATCAACATATCTTCGAAAATCGCGAAGAAAGGTCTCAGCCTCAGACGGAGATTTATACATCTTCCAATTGCCTGCACAAATAATTCTCTTGGCCATTACTGTAACCCCCTTTTCATGGATATGGATATGGGTAAGGATATGGACAGGGAACGAAAAGAATTAGGCCCTCACGGCTTCGATCCCGGGGAGCTTATCTCCCTGGAGATACTCGAGGCTGGCTCCTCCTCCTGTCGAAATGTGACTCATCTTATCGGCTAATCCCGAAGCCTTTGCCGCTGCAGCTGAGTCTCCCCCGCCCACAATCGTCACCGCATCAGAATTGTCAGCCATCACTTGGGCCACGGCAAAAGTTCCCTTCGCCAGAGATGGCTTTTCAAAAACTCCCATTGGTCCATTCCAAAAAATCGTCTTTGCTCGCTTTAATTCTTCACGGTAAATAGCTTGAGTTCTGGGACCAATGTCGACTCCCATCCAGCCGTCTGGAATAACCACTGTTGGAGTGACCTTGGCCTCGTCAACTTTGTCGAAGGCTGGAACAATCACATGATCAACAGGTAACAACAACCTCTTGTTGCGCGCTTTTACCCTTTCGAGCAATTCAGCTGCAAATTTCAATTTGTCCTTCTCAACAAGAGAAGTCCCCACCGCCACTCCCTGGGCTGCAAGAAAAGTGTAGGCCATCGCTCCACCCACAACGAAAGTATCCACCCGATCAATCAGATTTTCAATCACACCAATTTTATCGCTGACTTTTGCTCCACCAAGAACTGTAACAAATGGAGCTTCATGATTAAAAAGAACTTTATCGAGATATTCGATCTCCTTTTTCATCAAAAACCCAATGCCCCTTTCCTTAACCTCCTTGGCAAGTGCCACGATGCTCGTATGAGCTCGATGACTGGATCCAAAGGCATCATTGATGTAAACATCTGTATAACTTGCTATCGCGAGCGCGAGATCCCTGCCATTCTTTTCTTCGTCTGGGTCAAAACGCAGATTCTCAAGAAGGAGAACTTGGCCGTCCTTCCAGCCCTTTAAAATTGCTTTTGGAGCATCGCTTCGAGTGTCGTCAATAAGAACCACATCCAGTCCGAGAAGATGACTCAAGTGAACCCCCACTGGCTCCATCGAATACTTCTTGTCCGTCGGACTCTTTGGTCGCCCAAGATGAGAGGCCAGGATCAACCGAGCTCCCTTGTCGAGAGCGTACCGAATCGTTGGAAGCGCCGCCTGAATGCGGTTATCATCGGTTATCTTTCCGTTTTCCATGGGCACGTTAAAATCAACTCTCAAAAAAACGGCCTTTCCTTTGAGTTCTAATTCCTCGATTGACCGGATACCTTTTAAGGTCTTGGACGACATTCTACTCTCCTCATCAAATATATTTTCTCAGGCCGTCGCAATCAAAGTCCCCGCTCAGCCATATAAAGAGCCATATCCACCATCCGATGAGAAAAGCCCATTTCATTGTCGTACCATGAAAATACCTTGGCAAAATTTTTGCCCATCACCATAGTGCTCGGGATATCTACAATCGAACTCGCCGAGTCTCCAATGAAATCACAACTCACCAGCTCATCTTCTTCACAACGAAGTATTCCCTTAAGTGGTCCGCTGGCTGCAGCCTTTAAAGCCGAGTTGATGAGCTCAACGCTCAGCTCTTTTCTCGTTTCAATGACAAAATCCACCAGACTTGCATCTGGAGTCGGAACCCGAATGGCCAATCCATCAATCTTACCCTTAAGTTCAGGGAGAACCTCGCCGACCGCTTTGGCCGCACCCGTCGTCGTAGGAATCATCGATACCGCCGCAGAACGAGCTCGTCTTAAATCTTTATGGAATGCATCTAAAACCATTTGATCGTTTGTATAGGAGTGAATCGTCGTCATAAAGCCACGTTCAATCCCAAAATTGTCATTCAAGGCCTTTGCCAGCGGCGCCAAGCAATTCGTTGTACACGAAGCATTGCTCAAAACTCTGTGCTTTTTGGGATCGTAAGACTCATGGTTAATTCCATAAACAATTGTTAGGTCAACCCCGTCAGCCGGAGCTGAAACCATAACCCGTTTTGCTCCGGCATCGATATGCTTAAGGAAATCTTCCTTTTTCTTGAACGCACCGGTACATTCAAGGACCAAATCCACTCCCCAGTCTTTCCAAGGAATTTTTGCTGGGTCTTTCTCTGCACAAAGTGGAATTTTCTTTCCTCTCACTTTGATGTCGTTTTCGCCTGCTTCCACAGAATGACCGTAACGACCATGAGTGCTGTCATACTTAAGCAAATGTGCCGCTTGTTTTGCGTCTCCTAGATTATTGATTCCCACAATATCGAACCGGTCGAAACCAGCTCTAAAAAGAATCCGTCCAATCCGTCCAAAACCGTTGATACCCACGCGCAATCGACTCACAGGAACTCCTTTGTTTAATACGACTCATGCCCTAGAGATTGTCGTCTTCTATTACAAGCCAACCAAAAATCCAAGTGCTACACAAAAAACGCGGTGTGCAACTGTGACCCATGAAAAGATGTGAGGCAGCTCCCAACTCAATTTTGGACTCCCAACCGTGTTTAGGATTCCCACCTGAGTTTTGGAAATAATCGCAAAGCATTGCGACAGGTCTGTTCAGACAGGGTTGTCATCGAAATCCCTTTGAGTTCGGCAACCACTCGAGCCGTGTGGACAACAAAGGCAGGTTCGTTTTTCTTTCCGCGCTCGGGAACTGGCGCCAAATAAGGACAATCTGTCTCCACGTGCAAGCGGTCAAGAGGAACCATCTGACAAACTTCGCGCAATGCCCCTGCGCTCTTAAAGGTGACGACCCCACTAAAACTAATATCCAAACCGAGACGAAGACTTTCTTCAGCCAACCATAGACTTCCCGTAAAACAATGAACAAGCCCGCGAATTTTCGCCCCAAACTCTTTTAAGATCTCGATTGTGTCCTCTTCGGCATCGCGAGTATGGATCTCCACCGGCAGGTTTGTTTCGAGAGCCATCTGCAACTGGGATCGAAAGACCTCACGTTGAATCTCACGCGGAGAATGCTCATAATAGTAGTCGAGACCTATCTCACCAACAGCTAAAACTTTGTCCTGCTGAAGGTGAGATCGCATCGTCTGTCCAACCTTCTCGTTGTAAAGACTTGCCTCATGGGGATGAACTCCTAAGGTGCAATAGACCTCGGGACCCAAAGTATTTGCCAAAGCCAGGACCACCTCGTGGTCCTCAGGTGTCGTCCCGATCGTAATGACCCTTTCCACCCCGACCGAGCGCCCATGGGACAGGGCTTCCTGCGGGCTCATTTCTAAAAAATTGAGATGGCTATGAACATCGATCCAGCGTTCAGTGACTTCCAATGTTTTACTCACTTTCTTTTGTCGCATTCATGGCTTCATTGGCGCGAAGGAAAAAGGCATCCCAAGTCAAATGACGATCCCAATTTCTCTGAATGCCCTCTTCGATTTCCAATAACTCACCATGGAGCCAATGCAGAATCCTTGGATCCAGTCGTGACATTTTGTCAATCTCTGGCAAAGAATCTGAATGAATGAAAGGAACTAATCCCTCCCTTTTAAAGAGGGCATCTCGAATCAATTGGCGAGCCCACTGACTGCTTCTAAGACCCTCATCTTGATCCTTTCCAATTTCCATCATCTCACGTGCCATTTCGAAGGGAGCCTTTTCGCCCAATTGTGACCACAACTGAAGAGTGGCCTGGCGCTGTGTGATGACCTCTGGTTCACGTAGCTGGTTGAGTACATCGAGACGACCCATACAGGACGCCTTCATCCAATCCTCAATGCCAGGAATCTGTCCCAATTCCGCGCGCGACAAAGGGGCCAGTCGCACAATCTGAGACCGTGACCGAATGGTGGACAAAACACTGTAGGCACTCACTGCTGTCAGTACAAAATAGGTGCCGTCTTGAGGCTCTTCGAGAGCTTTTAGTAAGGCGTTTGCTGCTTGCACATTGAGGCGGTGAGCCTCTTCAATAATAATAACTCTAGATCGACCCCAGGCCCGCAAGTTCAAGAAGCGAAGAATTTCATGCGATTGCTCAATCTTTATTTGTGTTCCACTCGGAGAGATATGAAGCAAGGCCTCTGATTCTCCCTTTTCTATTCGTCTGCAGGAAGGACACTCTCCACAACCCCGCCGATCCACTTCGCAAACAAGCGCCTGAGCCATTGACCTTGCAAATAGCTTCTTTCCGATACCAGCTGGCCCCACCAATAACAGTGTTGGTGACAGTCGACCCATTTCAACAGCGGAGAGCAAACGATCTTGAGCTGTCTGATGGCCCACTAACTGGCTGAAAAGTCGAGCCATCCCTTTTTCTCCAAGTTTAGAATCAATTGGGCCAACAAAATTTCGGACGTGCTACGACCATCGAGGACCAACCATCTTTTGGGTTCCGTCTTAGACTGATCCAAATAATTGTTCCTCACCCTCTGGTGAAACAACTGCGCTTCCCTTTCAAACCGATCCTTCGTTTGACCACTTTCTTGCTCGCGCTTGGATGTCCTTTCGAGAGAGTTTTCAACTGGAATATCGAGTAAGACAACCAGATCTGCACAGACCCCGTCACTCGCATAATGATTAAGCCACTTCACCGCGGCCTCATTCATGCTCCGTCCCCCGACCTGAAAGGCCATTGTGCTTTCAGTAAAACGGTCGCACAGGACCCACACCCCTTGAGCCAACTGGGGACGAATGACCCGATCCACATGTTGGGCCCGCGCAGCCTCATACAGGAGAAGCTCCGCCCGAGGAACCGGAGTATCCCCCTCGACTCGCAACAACTGTGACCGAATCTCTTCGCCCAGAGGTGTCCCTCCCGGCTCACGAGTCACCACTGAAAGCAGGCCCAAGGTCTGCAGGTGACTCTCTAGACCACGAATAAGAGTTGATTTCCCGGCTCCATCCAAGCCTTCAAAGACTACAAACGCCATATTTCCTTCTCTCCGCTCGAACTTCAAAAGTCACCTACAATAAAGACATTATCCCGCTCTTTGATCTTGCCGCTATGCAATAAAATCGGCTGATAATGTATTTGATCCATCTTCCCCTTACCCACCAGTTCAACGTGACCGATATGGGATACATATGGCTACCTCGAAAAAGATCAAAATTCTGATCGCCGATGATGATCGGCAACTGAGCCGAAGACTTGGCGATTTCCTTTCGGAATGCAATTTCGAGATACACAAGGTCGAAAAGGGAACTGATGTCCTGTATGAGATCAATACCTGGAAACCTCGCATGGTGTTAATTGACCTCATGCTTCCAGAGGGAAACGCCTACGAAATTCTGGAAAAGATCAGGGGAGAATCCAAAGTCCGCGGGTCTTCTCTCCCTCAGATCATCGTTATGTCGGGGCACAACATAAAAAGTAATGTGGAGAAATCGCTTCAACTTGGGGCCAGCGATTACATCATCAAACCCTTTCTGTACGAAGATGTTCTACATCGGTTGATTTTTCATCTGCGCAAAACTCGTATAATCCAGGACCTCAATCCCAATAAAGATAAATCCGTCGAAGAAGGAACTCTCCTGCTCTATCTGACAGACCTGGTCTTGAGAACCGCCAATGCAGCCGATCCCTTGGCCGAAAAACTCTTCAATTTGACCCGAATGGCTGCGATGAAACTGGATGGAGTTCGTTGCTCTATTATCAAGGTTCACAATCATAAGGACGGCGAGGTCATCGCTTCCCATGATTCCAGAGATGCAACCGGAATTAAGTTGGATCTCAACAAGTATCCAGAAATTATCCACGTCTGGCAGACAGGTACTCTCCTAGCGATCGAAAACATTGATATGAGCTCGGAACTCAAAGCCATCAGAGAAAGCCTTAAATCCGTCAACTTTAGCTCCCTCGTCGTCTGCCCCTTGTATCAAAACCAGAAAATCTATGGAGCCCTTTCACTCCGGTTGCCCGCCGAAAAAAAGAGTCTCTCTGACAACGAAATTCGATTTGTAGAAATCATCGGACACAGCCTCAGCCTCGTTCTAAGTGCCTATAATTCCAATAAAAAGGAGGATCTGGAATCTGTTGCCGTGTGAGTTTTCAAAAAAAGAGGGCATTGGACTCCACCCCCCCCCTCTGACATAAACTGATAGATAGCTAGAATATGCAGGAACAATCCAATAAAAATTCATAAAATTTAGATGACGATCAAAATGGCCTCCCCTATACTCCGGGGCTTTGGAGGCGCTTCTTTTATGTTAGCATTCATCACCGTCGTTCACTTATTTATTGCTTTGGTACTCATCATCTTTGTTCTTCTTCAAGACTCCAAGGGTGGCGCCGCAGGGGTTTTTGGCGGTGGAAGTGGATCCAATAGTCTATTTGGGTCAACAGGTGGAGCTGACTTTCTAACCAAAATGACCCGTTATACGGCCATTATGTTTGCGGTAACTTGCCTGGGCCTGGCCTATCTGACTTCCAAACCCCAAAAAAGTTTGATGGATAAATACGTCCCTCCACCGGCTTCTCAAACAGCTCCTTCCAATCCAGAACTTCCGGCAGCGGTTGCAACGCCGCCACCTGCTGATCAATCCAAAAGCCAGGACACAGCTAAGCCGGCCACTGATACTTCGAAAGTTCAGCCCACTCCTACCGATAAAGCTGACAAAGGCGATAAATAGTATTTTTTGGATTCCGCAGGACAGAACACAAAACTTTGATGATTGAAGACTTCTCGGACAGTGCTATGCTTCGATCATGCTTCGTCATCCTGCCAGCTTTATTTTTGCGTGTTGCCTGACTATCGGACTCTCTGTTGTTTCGTTCACTCCTGATTTTAGCCAATTTATGGCGCGATATTTTCATCCAGAAAAGCAGAGCAAATTAGGCACTGAGATAGCCAAATACACCGTGTCTGAAGGAGACCGAGTTTGGCGCCGATTTCACGGAAGACCTCGCAACACTCGTTTATTAAAATCAGGATCGATTCACCACCAGGATCAGCTCTTGGTCGATAAAAAGTCATCTCTTTCCCTGAGCTTTCCAAATGGAACAGAACTTCGGCTATTGGAAAGTACGAAGGCAATCATTGAGCTTTGGAATCCAAACGACACGAATTCTCCTATTTATCTAACCATTTTATTTGGTGATTTCGAACTCCTTCGTGACGGGGCAAAAGGAAAACTCTTTATCGTCAAAGACCGCCAACTTTTCTCCCCTTCCTTTCGTCCAAAAAAGAAAGGTTTCGAACTCACCTTTAAAAGTTCTGAGATCGGAATCGCACGACGTGAGCTAAATCCTAATCCGGAGGAAGAATCGAAGGCTGAAAATCCAAATGACGATATTGAAGGTGAAGAAGCGGCACCTCAACCAGCGGCAGCTGCTCCAACAAAAGAAGCCCTTCCATCGTCGACGGTGGCAAACTTTATTCCGGAAACTCTCACAAATTCCTATATCGAAGATACGATCGTGACCCAAAAGAGCCAATTCCAGAAATGCCAGGCCAATTCTATTCGGGAAACAGGTCCCGTAAATGGTCAGGTGGTGATCAGTTTTACCATCGATCCGCGTGGAAAAATTGAGGAGGCAAAGGTACTACAGACAACAATTGAAAATCAGCAACTCCTCAACTGCTTATTAAGTGTTTTTAGAAACACTCCTTTTCAAGCATTCAAAGGCCAACCCATCACTCGATCTTTTCCTCTGACTTTTGAATGATCAATTTTCTCTGAAACAGAACAGGGAGAGAAAAATTCAAAGAGAAGTAAAAATAAAATCTAAATAATTTGTACCAAGATGAAGGTCAGCGATAGTCATGAAGATAGTCGATTCTATCAGGAACCCAAGGTTCATAACTGCCTTCCAATGCAATGACCGTATCTCCTACCCGCTCCGTTACTGATTTCGGAGCGATGGAGGGAGTCCACTTCTTGTGAATAAGACCATAGCTCTGGAGAACCGATAAGAGATCAGCGAGGGATTCCGCACCGATCCGTTGACGTCGAACCAAATCATCCAGATACCGTGCAAGCTCTTCGTGGGTATAGCCGAAATTGGTCACGAGGTCTTGAGCCACGGTTACGACCAGTTCTCCCGAAAGGCGTCGATCTTGAAACAAGTCTACGGCCGTTTGAAAACTGCTGTAGGTCGGCAGCGTTCGCCTTCCAAATTTCAGATAATAATCAGCGTCTGTGTCTTCAGCCAGATTGATGTAAACCTTCTCGACGGGATCCCCCTGTGCAATCCGTTGCTGCAGATCGACAATTGAATCCATTTGCTCTCCCACGACGGACAAGGACTTGAGGGTCTCTCTCAATTGATCTCCTTCCATTCGACGAGAACAGATGTCAGAAAACAAAGCATAGACAACAGCATCGGACTCACTGTCATCTCCCCACATGATAAAACGCACATCCGTCTTAAATCGAAGACGAAGTAAAAGAAGAGCTTGAATCTTATAACCGACCTGTTGAGTGAGACGCCACCAGCGGCGCGGATGAAGATTCTTCAGATTATCTTTAAAATAAATACCAAAAGGATAGACTCCATCAAAAACCATCTTCTCATAAATTTTGCGTTCCAATTGAGGAGGCGAAGCCGTAATGAAGTAGATGGCAAATTCCCGCTTTGATTTTTCAATGGCCTCTTCAGAATGTTTTTTCAAGGCACGACCAAGTGCTCCCGTCCCAGGAATATTCTTCTTTTGAAAAGCCTTCTCCATCGCTGTCTGCCAACTGCCACCCAAGGTCTCGAAGCGGGTATCCAAATAGGTCTTATCTAGATCCCAAACATAAACCTCTTCGGCACGTTTCTCCGCCTCGCGAGCCGCGTAGGGGAAAAAAACAACATCTGCAGATATTTCAGCGCGAGTTCTCCAGTCCGCCATAGCCAATAGGTATACCATTGAGATTGTCCAGTCGACTACTTCCCAAATTCATGGTAACCGAGACGGATGAAGTTTCGGCCTCTTTTGCAATGCGATAATAACTGGGCTTTTCATCCACTTAAAGTTTGGAGCCCTGCGCTACCACTTCTCTGTTGGAAGAGGGAGCTCATTGTCGGATTTGAACATTTCAATACGTCTGCTCACGAAGCTCTCGACATACAAAGTCGCTGTGCGACGCCTTTGGAGGCAGTGAGGGCCTGCCATCCTCATTTGAGTTTGCCCGAGATCGCTCGCCTTTGGAGCCGAATCAGACTCCTTTCTGAGTGGAGGGAGTGCCTCGAACAACTGTGGCCCACCTATCAATTGCGCTGGAATCATGAATTAGAAGTCACTCTCGAGAAATTGGTTCTGGCTCCCCGGGCCTTTCAGGACTGGTGCTCCCAAAAGCAAGTTGGCGCCCAAGATCTTTCTCCTTTGCGTTCGGTGTCAAATCCTGAAACCTTTGCACCCGTGCTCCTGGCAATAGGGAACTCTGTTCTCTCAAAAAATTTGGGAATCCAAGTTTTAGAGTGGACCGTCGAGTTGGCCCTCATGGATGTGCCTGTGGAAGATCTCATGCCAAAAGCTGAAGTTGATTGGGCTTCTTCGCTCAAAGCAATGAGATATCCAAAGGTGATGGCAAAAGACCAGGAAAAGCACCGCCAAGTGCGTGAGCTCCCTTGGCCCAACCGAACTCAGGCCCAGTGGATCCGCCAAGGAGATCGGGGATTCCTTGAAGTTAAGCTGCACATCGAATCGCAACAGGACTTTCATCGAAAAATCGAAGGCCTTTCGACGATCGAGAAGCGGTTGAACGGAATGGAAGCTCTATGGAAAACCTAAGACCTCGCCAACAAATCATCGAACATTTTGAGAAAGTTTATATCCACAACGACTCCTGGGGCTCTGAGGTTGCTCAGCGAGCGATTCAATTTTTTCCTGAAGCAAAAATTGAAAGGGTCTTCTCGACTCCTCACAAACAGCTCGTCGGAAATCACCTCTCGAGTGAAGAGTTTGATCGCAGCAAAAAAATCATGTACATTCATGAATTCAAAGGGCGATTTTTCAAACGTTGCCCCGGAGCAAAACCAGGACTGGCCTGTTGCAATTACTTCGTTCTCAACCTTGGCCTTCAATGTGACATGAATTGCACCTATTGTTATCTCCAAAGTTATATCAACACTCCGGTCTTGTCTGTTTATTCAAATATCGAACAATCCATTGCCGAACTCGAAGATTTTGCCAAAGCACAGGCCCAAGCAAAAATTCGCATTGGAACTGGTGAAACGACCGACAGCCTCAGCCTTGACGACTTAACTCTTTACTCGCGTAAATTGATCAAATTCTTTCGAAGTGTTCCGAATTGGCGTTTGGAGTTAAAAACCAAGTCAAATAAAGTTGATCAGTTTTTAGATTTAGAACACGAGAGAAATATCATTGTCAGTTGGTCGTTAAATCCACAGCCCATCATTGACAGTGAGGAGTTCGATACCGCCAGTTTGATTGAGCGGCTTGAGGCAGCTCGCAAGTGCCGTGATAAGGATTATTTAATAGGCTTCACCTAGATCCTTTGATTTGGCACCCTGAATGGAAGAACAATTACAGTGAGCTCGTTAAAACCATAGCCAGATATTTTGAGCCCCACGAAGTATTGAGCTTGTCACTTGGAGCTCTGCGGTTTCAGCCTGAGCAAAGGCATATGATGCGCGAACGGTTTGGGGCAAAATCACATGTGACCCGAGCTGAAATGTTTCGAAGCGAAGATGGAAAATACAGATACGATCAGGACTTGCGACGTGAGATGTTTGACTTTCTCTTAAGCCAATTTCGGCAACTGGGATCGTGGAACGTGTTTCTCTGTATGGAAACCCGAGAGAGCTGGATGGGAGCCATGACAGGACTTCCAAAATCAGTCCCAGGCCTTGACGAGTATTTTGATCATCGACCTTTGATCGCATTTCGTGATCACCAAAAGGGAGGAGCGTCGAAGCAATTATCTCAAGGGCCAAATTAGAAATAGACGAATATATCTATTCATCTGAGGATCTATTCATCTGAAGCGCCCTTTTCCGATTCAACTTCAATGGAAACTCGTTTGTTGTGACTCATTAATTCCTCCGTAAATTCGCTAAGGAAATCAACCCGGCTTTCCTTTGAAGTTGTAAATGGATTCATCAAGACAGCTCTGAGGCAGACCAACTTGTCATCGTCAGCTTGAATCTGCTGGTCGATGAGAATCTTATCGATCAACCTCGTGTAGGAAGACCTCTTCATCGTCGTTTTAGAGACAGAAAAAGTTGGACTCAACACAAATTTTTCAAAAACACGGAGAGTGCGATCATTTACTATCGACAATTTTTCGCCCTTGCGACCAAGGCTAAAACAAACCAAATTCAAATCGTGCGAGGGAACTATGATGACCTCTTCCTTCAAAGTCTCCAACAATTGTAAAAGACGATTCCTCCCTCGAATTCCCTTCTCCAAAATCCGACCATACCCATCTGCATTTAACGGAAGTGTCCGATTGGCCATCCAAGTGGCTGCCGCCCCTGTGGCTGCACGCGATCCCTCTATCGTGTAGGCCCATCGATCTGCCTTATACCCCATCAAGTAGGGAGCAGAAAATGATTTCACTTGATAGTGGTGCAAGTCCTTTGTCAAAATAGCGCCACAGGCGTAAGGCACATAACCCAGCTTGTGAGGATCGATAGTAATGGAGTGAACTCGCCCCAGAGCGTAAATGGCTTCAGCTGTGTTAGAGTTTAAACTCAGACCTTGTTCTGAACCCTCTGACATCGTAGCAAAATATCCGCCATATGCTGCGTCAACGTGATGCCATATATCTACACCCAGGCGATCTTTCAGATCGTCTAGAAAATCTTGAACCTGATCGACGGGATCAACGGCACCAAGTTCAGTGGTACCAAGTATGGAAACGATTCCAAGAAGGGGCTGTTCGTTCGAAATAGAAGAAGAAATGATTTCCCTGAGATCCGTGATGCTCATACGTCCACCACTATCAAGTGGCACTTCCACAAGCGATGAAGCTCCGAGGCCCAACATCGATATTATTTTTGGCCAGGAAAAATGACGGTTCGCTGGGACGACAATCAAGGGCGTTTGAAAGGATCTCCCTGTCACGCGAAGAAAAATTTCTTGGAATTTCCATGGACCTTGTTCCAACAAACTGTATCCACTCAAATCAACTGCCCGTCCGTCGCTCTGTGGCCACACTTTTTCCAATTCACTCCATCCCAAAGACCAGGAATAACTGGATTTATTTTGAGTGAAAGCTCCGCTCTCCATGAGATACAAACCCAATGCCATGTTCCGATCTAAACGAAACAAAGCCCGCCACATCGATTCCAGATTTGCAAGGGTCCCGCCGGAGGTAAAATGTCCCTGACCTTGTTTGATATTAAATCCAACCATCTTAAGCAAATCACCAATGGCTTCGGTTTCTAATTCGATGCCAATTTTTGAGGATTCCCTTGAGGTATTGTTTGCATTATGCAAAAGAGCCGTCACATGACCCAATAGGGCTGGCATTGATGTCTCTGAAACCATGTGTCCGAGATAACGGGGAGTAAATTTGGGTGTTTCTCCCTCCAACAAATGAAACAATCGATCGACATAGACATCAATTTCTGATTGTGATTTTCGAAATTGACTCTCTCTCTGATCGTCCTTGGATATGACAGGACCATCCTCAGGAAATAAATCCCTTCTCCACTCTATCCAACGAGCCAGAATCTCTTGCCACTCTTTAAGAAACCAGGGTCCATTCTCAGCCTGTGCACCCAAAAAAAGAGCCTTGAACGCAATATCCCTTGGATCACACTTCTTATTTATAGGACCAATATCGGACATCGAATCCCCACTGCTTTCTGCAAAGAAAATTTTCCCTGTTCGCGATTATCTCTTCGGGCCACAAAGTAATCAACTTCAATCGAATGGCCCAAAATAATGACTTATTCTTAGCGCGATGAATTCTCGCCGCTGCCACCGAACTCCCACATAAGACCAAGCCCAATGTAGAGACTTTTTCCAGGGCTCAGATTGAGTTTACAATCGCCTCTTAGAAAGAGATCGACTGCTAATTTCTGAAGAACTCCAAAGCCAACATGACTGCCTCCCTTAAATGCAAAATCAAACTCCCCCTCTTCGCTCTCTTTTCTCTTATAATAGTTTCCGTCCAATCCGAGAGTGAAGTAGGCTTGCACAGCCATCGCGACTTCATAATCAATTCTAAGACCAACTGAAAAGTTATAAAAAGTAACACCCTTGGCATTGACAGAAAAAATGCTGTATTCAACCTGGGAAACCTCGGAGGGATGGCTAAACCAGAGGCCCCAAGCAGGATAGGTATCCACGACTCCGGCAACTTTAAATGGGAGGAGGGGCCCCAATCCAGCGCCGATATAGTAGCTTTTGTTATCTGGATATCGAACATTCTCTTGAGCGAGAGAAGACTGAAAATCGAGAAAAAGAAATGCCACACAAGCAGAGACTAGGACCAAATGGAAAGTCGAGCGAGCTTTTGATATTTTAAAAATAGAGTTGAACACCAAACTCCGATCCCTTTCCATTTGTCACCATTTCGGAGGCCGCGGGCGGAATTTGTATCGATGATTCCTCTACAATATTTCCGTAGAGTTTCAAAAATCCCAACTCAATAAATAGTCCATATTTGAAAATTGAATTTTCAATTTTGGTCAAACTCTTGTTGGTCACTGGCAGTTCTTTGCGATAGTGAGACTCCAAACCAAAAAAATCAAACAAATAGAGCGTCGTGCTGACTCCCGCAACCTGCTGCTTCTCAATTGCCTCAAGTGGATCTTGAGAGATAAATTCCCGAAGTCCATAATGAAGTGTCAATTGCGATGCTTGAAGACTAGTTCCTATGACTCGCAAATTGAAAAGAGCACTGATAGAGGCAGAATCCGCATCTGGCTTTCTGTATTCAGCTGTGAATCCGATGATTCGATAGTAAACCGAGATTTCTCCCTCAAGGGACTGTGTGTTTGAAATTAGGCCTGGTATTGTGTTTGTCTCGCTCCTATGACTTCCACGATTCCCTCCAAGAGAAAATTCAAAATCTAAGGGTGCTGTATTCATGGCAAGCCAATAATTCATCCATTGAATTTTTTGTTTCTGGCTGAGCCAACCTTCAATCGTCCATCGACTTGATTCTTTCTTTTTTTGAACTTCCTCAATACTTCCAAAGCCCGAGGAAAAGGAAGGTGAGGACCCATAGGCAAATGCGGATGAGTGACTAATTATGCAAAGGCCAATCAGAAGAATGAGGAAATAGAAAACAACAGGACCTCGAAACAGACGAGCACCAAGTTTAATAAGGCAAAGTTTCAATCTCACTGAATTACCCATTTGAAAAAAGAACCCATTAAATTAAAATTGCAATCGCAAAATTCTAAAATGCCAAAATCAAAAAAGCTGCTAAATTGAGCACAAATGAAACAGCCATCAGCAACGGCTTCTTCTCCGCCTCATCTGGCTTTAGATCAGAGATGCCAGGCACTAACATTTCGGGATAAGGCACTCCTCTTTCTCCGTTTTGGTTCAATCCATAGATATCTCTAAGTCTCTTTGATTCTGTTGGAAGCCGAACAAGAGAGAGCTCACGAATTTCATCAATATTGGTGGCTCGCAGCACTTCAACCACAATAATTTCTCTCGAAATTGAAACCACCCGGCCCTCAGCAAAAATCTCGCTGATGGCTCCATCCAGAAACAAAGGGCGCAGACTATCACTTTTTATTCTCACCATTTGCACCTGATCCCCAATCTCGACGGGGGTATTCTCTCCAATATTTATTTTCACCAAATTTTTCTCTCCCTCAGAGAATACCGACTTACCGATCAGGCCATCCGTAATCACAAAGCCCTGATAAGGGACAGAAGCAATGAAGTCTAAAACTAGCTTTTTTGTCGAGCTCACAATTTGTTTGGCAACTGGGATTGAGGCATGCAGTTGAAACTCCTTGTGCCAGAGGCTTCGGCCGTACTGGCCCTCATAGATGCGCATGTGCAATATTTTATCTTTCAAGTACGTGACAACCAAAGCGTCAGCATCAAGAAGTCTTCCTAGAATGATGGCATCCGCAGGCGATAGTTCCCCTCGACTCTGAAAAACGTCCTTTTGGACCAAGTAATTCTTGCTGGCCACAAGAAATCGCTTATTTTCTGTTAAGGTTTCTCGCATTTTCCACCAAGCCTCTTCCGCCGCCTCAGTCAAAAGGGACTCTGTCTTGAGGGGAAATACCGTGATTCTGCGAATGACTTTGTGATCGATTGCTTCCGATGAAGAATTTTGAGCAATTGCCGAAGAGAAAGAGAGCATTATCAAAATAGGAAAAAAGATCTTTGATATTCCCATTCTCCCATCATACTTTTATAAAATAAATTAGACAGCCTTGGTCCTTCGCCTCACGACCTTTTACCAGTGAATTTTTTCTTTGGGATATTCGATCCAGGCATCAGCTTTTGGAAATCCCTTGGGCCTTGGCTCCGTCTGGCCTTTGTATTTGAGAACTGCTGTCAAAGCGCACACAAAGGCATCAAAGGCTGGAGCAAACTCGATCATTGTCTTGGCATCCTGCTCATAAATAAAAGCAATGTCCATTTTTATGAGCTGATCAATGATCGCCTCACGACTTTCCTCCCCCCCAACCGAATGCTTGTGAAAACGAAGGTGAGACTTAGCAAGACCCAAAGTACGCCCAATTCTCCACAAAGAGAGCTTTGGATAAACCTCGATCATCGGAATCGAAAGTCTTCTTTGCAAAAATAGCGCTCGAGCCGTCAAGGGAGCCATATTGGAGCCCAGAGCATGGGGCGGATGGAACTCCTCTTCAAGACCTGAGGAAATATAAAGTTCAGCACATCTCTCCGTATAGGGAGTAAAGAGTTTAGCGGGACGCTTGCGCTGATTCTTCTCACGATAGAACTTCCACATCCACTTGATTTCAGGTTCACCACAACTCTCATATCCCGGACATCTCAAGCGACACCGCAAACACTTGGGCAATTTAAGAGGCGTATCGATGGCCAGGAACTCAAGGTGCCTGCCCTCAGACAATAGTTTTATCAGAAGATGATCGGCAGAAAGTTCCTTTTCAGATTTGATCCTTGAAAAAAGTTGGCTCAGAAAAATCTTATTGTGATCTTGATAGTATTCGACAAATGCCAAACAGCTCTTGTCCGTTTTGCCCCCTCCAAGCGCAAGGCCAGAAAAATGATGAGCTTTCATAAGGAGACTGAGCCCTTCAGATTTTGTAAAGATTCAGAGGCAAAATTTGAAATCCTGATTTTAGGCACGCAGAATCTACCTTTCCCTTTTTACTCGGTTGAGACCAAACGGCCACGCAACCTCCTCCTCCGGCTCCACAAATCTTCACAGACTGAGCTCCCGCCGATAAAACAAGAGCCTTCAACTCTTCAATGCGAGGGCTCGAGAAGTAGGGAGTGAGAGCAACTCTCCAGCGAAACTCCTCGTCAAATAGTCGTGGTATGTCCTGCCAATCTCCTTGCAAAATGGATTTCATCATCGCGTGAGAAACTCGTCCTATTTCGCGCAGTGACTTTAGAACGTCCCTGTCTCCTTCAATAACGGCCTTGATCACTTGCCAGTTGTTAAGCCCACTGTGATGCGGAACCCCCGTGTAAACCAAAGTCATATGCTCTTCAAAAAGACTCTTAGGTATGGGTCTCGTCTCGATGCGCGGCCCATCAGCTGTATAATGAATAAAGTGGAGACCTGACTCAACGGCCGGAAAATAGTCCTGAGTTCCTGTCGGCGAATTGATGAGCTTTGACTCAAGATTGTGCGCCACTTCCACCATTTCAAGAGTTGCCCAAGAGCGACCAATCCACTTGCCAAAAGCCTTTAAAATCGAGACCGTCAGACTTGAACTCCCACCTAGACCAGCTCCCACAGGAGATTCTGATTTTGTATCCAGGCGAAATCCGGAGGGAGGCTTCACATACTCAATGATTCCACGAATAATATCAAAACGCTGATCACCAAAGGCCATAAATTCAGAACCACTTGCAAAAGTTTGCTTGCAGTTCAAATCAGTCAAGTTGACTTCAATCTCGGGCCCCACATGAGGAACGAGCCTGACTTGACTACAAAGCCCCAAGGAAAAATTAATTGTAACACAATGAGGTGCCACCAGGTTGTAAAGCGGCCAGCAGTCAAGTGTGCCGCCAGCCAAGTCGACCCGTGTTGGTGATACGACCTCAATTGTCTCCAAAGCTAAAAACCTTATTCTTTCTTTTTTTCGCCTTCAGGAGAGGTGCCCTGAGACGCTTTTGGAGGTGAAGACGAATTCCCTATTGCAGCATCCATAGCTGACGTCGGAGCTGGATCGGCTGCCTTTTTGATGTCCCTCAACAATGTTTGTCTGGGCAACTCGTTGATCTTTCCAACAGAAACTCCAAGCAACTCGGAAGCCAAATTGGTTTGCGTGTAATAAAGCTCCTCATCAGGGGCCGAATTTATTTCGCTCTTCGCTTTAAAGGAATCACCCCATGTCATTTCGAAAAGTGGCTTTCCTTCGGTATCCGCCAATTTCAAGGAGTTACTCTCCTTACCAAAACCCTTTTTCTTTTTGTTGCCCAAATAGTAGCGCGCTTCCATCTCTTTCAGTTTGGATAGGAGTCCATCTACGGCCGATTGGTCGACCTCCTTGCCGGAAACTGGCTGCACGGGAGTCCA
The DNA here is from genome assembly GCA_016716765.1 of Bdellovibrionales bacterium. NCBI lineage: Bacteria > Pseudomonadati > Bdellovibrionota > Bdellovibrionia > Bdellovibrionales > Bdellovibrionales bacterium. The sequence continues at coordinate 836,265 of JADJVA010000020.1, forward strand.
TTGTCCATCCTTTTTTACCAATCGAATATCTGTCAAACTTGTTCGTAAAGACAACTCACCGACCGAATCCGACTTAAACTCAAAGGGAATCTTCTTATTTCGAAGCGCATCAAGATTTTTTGAAAGGCGCTGAACGGTATCCTCGGCCACTTTGTATACAGTTGAACGTCCTGAATAATAGGCAAATCCCTCCTTGCCTAGTTTTGACTTGGAAGCCTTCAGCCACCAATGTGGTCCATCGCCCTTCTCGTTTTCAAGCCACAATTCGATTGCGAGCTGTGGTTTATCTAAACCGTAACGCGCCAACACCTGTGGCGTAGTCTCTTCCTCAACAAAATCCGAAGCGCGGTAATTGGTAATTTCAGAGAGATATCGATCAACTTCATCATCTTTTAAAATAACTGATGGGTCTTTCTCATAAATCCACTTTCCATCACGACGGACAAGTTTAAGTTCAATCCCATCCGGTGAGGAAACGACTCTCAAGCCTTTAGCTAAATCTCCAAAATGATATAATTTCTTGTCACGAATCTCGCTCACCTTCTTAGAAAGCACACTATCAATGTCTGAGGAGCCTATCAAAAGGCGATCTCCGTCGCGCAAATAATTCGAACCATCAAATGCCTTTTCTGATCCAATCTGATAGCTGCTTTTCACTCCCTTTGTCGATATAACCTCAACTTTGAGTCTTGGCACCTCAAGGCCGTAGTCAGCCCACTTCTGATTCTTTTCTTCCAATACCTTGGCACTTTGATTGACAATAGAATTCAAAAAACTCGTCGCACTGAAACCGTCCGTCCTATCCTCAACCGGAGCCTTGAGTACGAGAGCGTCTCCCTGGCGCACTAAGTGGAGATTGCCATCGGGCCTCGTGATCTGCAGCTCCTGTACATCCTTTTCATCAATTTTAAAAATTCGGTCCAGTGAGGCCTCAGCCGTCTTAACCTCTTCGCTTCTCTTCATTTCAAAGATAGCGTAAGCTAAAAGGCCCGCCACTATGACCGCAAAAATCAGAGTTGAACGAAAGGACTTCATGCGCCCCTCCTACGAAACCAAACAACCCCACTGGAAGTCAATAGACCCAAGGGCAGGAGCAAGCCTAACAAAACCACAATGACCCTTGTTGTTGGAGACATTACCAACTGAGTGCCTTCGGCCTTCTTGGGACGAACACTGATCAGATCCGCTTCCTTTGCCAAATAGGCGACCGAATTCAAAACCAAATCCCGATTGATCCCCTGAACGATCCAGCCATTCGTTAAGAACTCACTGTCTCCAAAAACAACGGCCGCAAAGTTATCTCCGGCGCTCGGCGAATGAGGATCACCATCGGCAGCTGGAGCAGGTTCTCCTCCGTTTAGCCGACCTTCTGACGACACAGCTACGGCATAAGGCTGCCTCTGGCTCGATGGTTTATTTGGCTTTGTGATGTCAGTCACAACATAACTGGCTTCGTTCGTTTTAACCAACTCTTTGACCTTTAAAGCCGAAGAAGCGTCAGGGGCCTTTCTGACTTCACTTGCTAACGGGAAGGCCGTAAAATTGTTTCCGGATCGAAACGCCTTTGTGATGTCACTGTCCCGGTCAAACAGAACCCCTAGAGCTTCCCCCGCATCTCTCTGTGCAAGGAAATTGAATTCATTCACCAAATAATTATTTGCAAACTCGATCCCAAAGGTCTTTACCAATTGGGCTATATTGCTATTGCTCCCCGGATCGGCGGCTACTAAAAACCTCCCTCCCTTTCGGGCAAAATTTCTCAAAATATCCATCTCTCGATCAAGAATCTGAGAGGTGGGCCCAAGGATAGCCAAGATTCCGGCATCCGCTGGCATTTCCGCTCGATCAACGAGATTCAAGGTTTCAACCTGAAATGAAGAATCCTCTAAGCCCTGTTTTAAAAGAGTCAAGCCAGAGTCCTGAACCTGCTGTTGCTCATGACCTGCCTGCTCTTGAGTGAAATCCTTTTCTCCGTGACCAGTTAAAAAATAGACCTTTTTCTTATCAGTTCTGGTGGCTTTGATGATCGCCGTTGTCACCTGCTCTTCTTGAAGTGGCTGCTGAGCGCGAATCTTACGACCTTGGTATTCAGCGAATAACACGAGACCTGGCTCCCCCTTAATGTCTTTCAGGTATTTTTGAGCTTCGAGATGTTCACGATAGGCATCGACGAAACGGACCTGTACCTTGGGAGAAACGTCCTGGTACATGGCCAAAAGTTCCTTCATCTGGGCCTTTGGTTCCTGATCCTGCATCCCCCGATAAAAAACGACGATCCCGAGATTCTCCTTGAGATCCCCAATCACTTTGCCCGACTGATCTGAAAGCGAGTTCAACTTCTCACTGGTTAAATCAAATGATTTATTAAACCGCACACTGATCATATTCACAGCAGCCAAAAGGGCGACCACCAAAATGATCAGGACTCCCATGTTCATTCCGTGCTTCGTGGTCCTCAGAGTGAAAAACTCCAAATAGAACTTCCAGTCAAGGGCCAAGGCCAATCCGAAACTGACAACTAATACCGCAAGGGGAACGTAAAGAAAATTGGCCCATCCGCCTAAAATAAAGCGTACGGCAACTAAAATTAAAACCGACAATCCACAGAGCAACCAAGAAATTTTTGCCCAACGACTCATATCCCACTACCTCCAACGAGAAGATTCGACAACACGTTCAGAAAGAAAAACAAAAAAAGCCAGAGTGCTCACAAAAAACGTCAGTGAGCTAATACGCAAAGTTCCCTTGAGAAAGGAAACAAACTGCTGAGGAACTGAAATGTGTTCCATCACCGCTGTCAATGTGGCCTGATCCGATATCTCGGCAGCCTGACCCAAGAACCACAAGGACAGATTGAGGATAAGCGCCAGAATAACAGCAAGGACGACTGACTCAGTCACCGAACTGGCAAAGAGCCCAATGGCCACATATATTCCCGTTACCAAAGCCATACCCAGGTACGAAGTAAACAATGGCCCGAGTGAGAAATTCGAAATAAAAAAGGTCCCTAGGGGATATATAAACGACAGACTCAACAAAACCAAGCCGGCCGCAAAACCAGCCAAAAACTTTCCAATGGCAATCTGAGCTGCCGTAATTGGAACTGTTAAGAGCAAATCATAGGTCCTCATTTTCTTCTCTTCGGCCAACAACCTCATCGTCAAGGCTGGAATTGCGAATATCAGGATAATATTAGCGCGAGCAATGTGTGAAGCAAACAAAGTCTGGTGAATATTCAAGCCACCAGACTGAAAGGCCCTCTGAGCAACCTTTTCGAATTGAAAAATTTGTGGCAAATAATTGTAGCTCCAAATGCACGCACACAAGCCAGAAACGGTTAAAAACATGGGACTCGTTACGAGAACTCGAAAATCCTTCCATGCTACCGTCAAGGTTCCACGAATCATTGCACACCTCCCTGAATTCCGTCTTCAATACGATCGGAAGTTAACTGGATAAAAATATCCTCAAGATCCATGCTCATGACCTTCATTTCAAGCAGCCCAACCCCATCAGTCACCAAGCGGTGAGCTATCGCCTCGGTTGTCTCTTCACGTCCGTCAAAATCAACCTGCAAAAGATTTCCCTCGACCTTCACGTGAGATACACCTGCGACCGCCTTTAAAGACTTTTCTGTTGCAGCTGAGGCTCGTCGGATCCTAATAACAAGCTTCTGTCCTCCGGACATTCTTTTCGAAAGACCCGCCATAGAATCTTCAGCAACAATCCTGCCACGATTAATAATGATGATGCGCTCGCAATTGGCTTGAACCTCAGGAAGAATATGAGTTGATAACACAATGGTGTGTTGTCCCTTGAGGCCATAGATCAATTTGCGCATCTCTGCAACCTGCTTGGGATCAAGACCCACCGTCGGTTCATCCAAAATGAGAATTTCTGGATCAGAAACCAAGGCCTGAGCCAATCCAACCCTTTGTTTAAAGCCTTTCGATAGATTTTGTATCAAGCGATTACGAACATCTTGCAAGTTTGTCTTTTCGAGTGCCGCATCAACCATACTCTTTAGCTTCGAAGATTCAACGCCGCGAAGTCGAGCCACATATTGCAGATAGTCCCTCACAAACATATCGCCATAGACGGGGGGAGTTTCCGGCAAATACCCAATACGCCGTTTCACTTCGAGGGGGCATTCGAACACATCGTAATCAGCAACTTTGACAGACCCGGAGGATGGCGCCATATATCCCGTAATGATTTTCATAGTCGTAGACTTACCAGCTCCATTCGGCCCCAGAAAACCGACAACCTCACCCTTCGCGATGGAAAAATTTAAGCGGTCGATGGCCGTGCGATCGCCATAGACCTTCGAAAGATCTCGCACTTCGATCATAAATTCACTCTCCTGGTTTGAAACCTTGGAGTAGATCCTAAACAAATCGTTTGTCCAGTCAAGTTGTGTGTTTGTCGCGTTGCAGGCCTAAAAAATTCACTAACTACTGAAACACGATCTCCAGATGGCGCGCATTTCTATAGGTCACTCTTCCGAGAGTATCACCCTTGATCGGTCGCACATAGCGACATTCTGCCACCGCCACAGCCAATTTCTCTCCCTTTCTCTCTGAGGCCTTGGCTCCAAAATTCTCCTGAGCAATCCACTGCGCTGCCTCTTTGAGGAAGACATCTGTGACAACCTCTTCCTTGTTTCGATGAACAATGCAGAAACTGCCGGGAAAATCCCTCAAGTGAAGCCATAGATCCCAAGCTCTCGCCTTTCTCAGTAGACTCAAATTGTCTCGCGCGGATCGCCCGACATAAGCTAACCACCGATTTCCAACTTGGCGTTTTCGAACTCTTATTCTTTCGCTACCAGGCTCTTTGAGATTCCTGTTGCTGTTGCCTTTTCCATTTAAGGGTCTATTTTTCTCTCCCAAAAAGCTTCCCGTATTCCCAGACTCCAACTCCCTTATCTCGCCCACGATTTGAGTTAGCCTCTCTTGAGTCCCTAACAATTTAATTTGTGTTTCCTTTGCCTTTTTGAAACACTTACCAATGTTTTCAGCCAAGGTTTTTTCCTGATCAATAAATTTTACCCATTCTGTAGGGACCGAAAGATTCTGATGAACCTTCAGCCACTCCCCCAACTGCGCCCAGGGGGCCTCCAATTTATTCTCAATCTCGAGGCGAATCTTGGCGACAATCTTTCTTCGCTTTTCAATTTCTAAATTTACCTCTATTTGATTCGCCCCTTGATTCAATGGCTGCTGCTGAGTCAGCAGTGCTTTGTCTTCCAATACTGAATCCCTTCGAGAGTAGCGGATAAAGAGATCGGGGCGATCCTCCACCCATGCTGCTCTTAGCTCTGAGTGACCTCTTTTATTTTGATCGACCACCGCTTCCTCACTGTCAGAAATGACTAAATCCTTAGGCTTGCTCCACCATATTTTTTTATCACCACAGGAAACCCCCACATTTTGCCCGTGCGGAAACAGACGAACCTCCAATTCACAGTTGCCTGCTGCGATCTCATTTCCAAATACAAGCCGGAGAACCCGACCGGCCCCTTCCATCCAATCTACCTTTGCGAGAGAACGATTCAAAGCGTGTGCATGTAGAAAAAGGCTTGTCGGTTTTTTAATTTTTGGAAGATAATGTGGCCTCTCATCCAAGACCGCCACAAAGGGTCGAGTGGCTGCCAAATCGATCCATATCCAGCGTTCTCGTCCTTGGATGTACAGTTCTAGAACAAGATCTTTAGGTCCCGAATAGACTTTTTGCAAACGAGACCCAATCAAAGACCTGAGCATCTCGACAATATCTTTAAATTCTATTAGGTTCAGCGCCTTCATGGTCTGGATTCTACTGTCCAAAGTATTGAACTGACAACAACCCAATATAGGTTCAATTTTTATTTTCCGATAAGCTGAATGAGCAGAAAGACAACCCACACTTATCAAACGGGGCGACAAGAATGCTAAGACCAGAACATGACCTGCTTTATGTCTGTTTGGAAAATCATTTAAATAATTATACTGATGACGCTGAGACAGAAGGAGATCTGATCAATCGAGTCATTGAAGACTTCGCCTGCAGACTCGTCAGCAGAGGTCACATTCCAACCCAATATTTGGCCGATTTCCACCGCGAACTCGAAGAAGAACTCACCGAAATGCTACAAAAGAAAATCTACGGACATTGGGACCTCGCCCACTACCGGCGCGTCAACTCACGGCAGCCTGCTTAAAAGGCGAACGGCCTCCTATTTGGCAATTCGCGGTGGCACTCTTCTCCCCTGTCCCGCTTTAAGATCTCCTCCAGGACGATGAAGTTGCGGACTCCTCGGGCCTACTCGTTTTGTTGATTGTGGAGTAGTCGCCGTTGGTGGTGATGTTTGGCGGGGGGCGATTTTTGGCTTTGAATCTGCCGCTGGCACCGACGGTGGTACTAACTTCTGCGCTGGTTCTGTTCCCCGATTCTTCGCTAGGCCTTTATAGATTTCCAGAAAGCCCGCAGAGACAGAATCCTTAAATCCTTTGGAACAAATTTCCTTCTGTTTTAAAAGCCGAGCATTATCGATTTCGCATAATTTCGCTGAGTCCAGCACTTTTGATCCGGCAGGTTCAGTTGCGGCAGGACAATCTTTAACTTTGCCGACCTTAGCCACACAATCATTGGCGGTAGTTTCAAAATTAATCAGGGAATCAAACCGACGACTGGTCCATGAAGACCCCGAAGTCGAATAGATCAGATTCATCGGGTCACCTTTCCCACCAGTTTCGGCAAATTTATAGAGGCCCGCCGACCTGAGGTTAAAACTGTTGGTCTCACTATTCTCGCCAAACCAAATCTCAGCAACTACTTCTTTGCAATTGCTTATACATCTCATTGAAATTCTGACATCATCAGACGACCCATTGATATCCTTGATATCCATGGTCATCGTTTTCCCCTTGAGAATCTCGTCTTCGAGAGCGACATTCATACCCTCATCTGAACGCTTTTTCAAATCAATGCCATTTCCAGAGATAGCCAAATCAACTCCAAGTTTGGCGGGATTCGAAGTTCGATCAAGGCTTATCTGAAAGAACGGAACTCGGAGAGCAAAAGTGTCATGGTAGTGTAGCTGGAACAGCTCAAGAAAAGCCTTCTTGTCTGCATCACTCAATTTGTTCGAATCTCTGCCAGTCAGAGATGTGTAAACCGCAAGTGAATGCTCAAAATCTCCGCCCATCTGGCTTTTTGGAATAGATGCAATGATTGCCTGGATTCCTTGACGTGCAAAAGCCTTCATTTTATCCCATGTTTCTGAAACAATAAAAGGTGGTTTCGCCTGGAGATTTTGCTCTGGTTTTGGTCGGTCTTTTGGTTTTTTTGGTTCCTCTGGCTTTGCTGGCTCTTCTGGCTTTTTTGGTTCCTCTGGTTTTGGCTGCTCCGATGCATCCGCAAGGTCACTAGGATTCCCGTCAGCAGACGGCCGAGCGGGTTCAGTCGCAGTTCCTTCAGGCTGAGGCGTCGTTGGCACAGGGCTGCTATAGATCACGCCGTACTTTGTCCTGTTCGAAGCCTTCTTCTCACCTTGATCCGCTGGTGTAGGTACAATAGCTGGCTCACCTTCTCCACTTTTGGATGATGATCCTGATGATGGCGCTACCGGATCGGCAGCTTGGGTTGCTGGAGGCTCCCCCTCTGTCTTATCCTGATCGCCAGGCGACGGAGGAGTTTCTGCCTCTTTGTCATCTGACGGAGTCCCTGCTTTGTCGGTAACTGGAGATGGCGGTGGCGGAGCCCCTGTTATATCTTCAGCTGGTGCTGGATCCATTTCGCCAGTTCGATCATCAGAAGTTTGTGACTGGGCCGAATCAGCGCTATCGCCTCCTTGCGTATCTTCAACAGGAGGAATAACCGGAGTTTCTGGATTTGGCGGAACAACCGGTTCAACGATGGTTCGAGCCACTCCCATTTTGTCTGCAACTAGCTTCTTCGCCTCTTCAAATGTTCGAAACCCCGATCCCAACGTGGAAGAAACAAGTTGGCCAGCTCCCGTCGGCCTATCAATTTTAAAGAGAAAACCTGCATGGGTGTTGTCCTTCGATATCAACACTATCAGATTATCGCAACTTTCATAACAAGCGGAACGAAACTCTACACCCTCTGACTCGACTTTCATGTAATTCTTATCCGGGTTAAATTCTCCTGGAGACCGAGGACTGATCTGGCCTCTGATTGAGGACCAATCACAGCAGAAACATTCGATCGCATAAGGCTCTCACCTGCTGCTGATTCAACACTTGAAACAGCGCCATCTCTTTGCACATCAACTGATGAGCCCGCTTTGCCCAGCTCTGCTGAAACTCCAAGAATAATCTCGGCAGCGGATTCTGGCAACAGACGATGAAGTCCCTCAAGATCATTTACCTCAGCTTCACTTTTTTGCATCAATACTTTGGCAATAATCTGGCGGAGACGTACAGTCTTTTGCTCAGGTGCTAATTTCGCAAAGCTACCTGGTCCTGGCTTTCCGGGATCTATACCGAGAGTTGATGTCCCATTTTTCCTGGGTCTAAAACCGCCGTTATTCACGTTTCTTCCGCAGGCTACAATCAGAGATGCCGTAACCACAACCACAGTTGCCAGCTCAATCGAATAAGGCTTTATTGATTTCATTCTCTTCATATACTCTCCCGATTAGCTCAAATTTCTATAATACAAGGCAATGAAGGACCAAAAACGCCCCATGGAGTGAAGCCACGGAGATAATTCTCGCCCACCCAAAATCCGAGCAAAGGTGGTGCCAAAGAAATTGGGGTATGCCGGATACGTCAAACTCTTCGATGATTGATCTCGTCTGTTTTAGACAAGAGGGACAAACTTTTGTGAACAATTTTTGTCACTTCAGGACGACTAGAGCCCATTTTCGGCAAATGAATAACTGCACCCCACTCGCAAATATCGAGCAGGATCTGCCCCTTCACTATCTGGAAAAGTGGATCTCCCGGCCAAAACCTGAATTCCCCACTTTCGTGAGATTTCATAGGTCCCTATCAAAGTGAAATTTTTTGAGATTGAAGCATCCACGGCAGAAAGGTTCTGGCCCACTTCTGCTCCTAAATAGACCTTCCGAAAACGTCGGCCCAACTCCAGTGAACCTCCATGGGTCGTAAAGTTGGAGGCCAGTGCCATTGTTTCAGATGAAAACATCTGGCTAACGCGATCATCAGAGAGAAGACTCATGTCCCTGTCGTAGTTAAATTTTTCTCCATTTACTCGAACGAGCCAAGGAGTCCAGCCGATATATTCAATAGATAGCTCCGCCAACGGACTTATAATTCTCACTTCTGCCTCTTCAGATGAAGCACTCTCACTGCTCAAATTAATATTACGGACCCCAATACCTAGCCGAAAATTCCAATTCTTACCGACTCGCTCAATTCCAGCCAGCAGGCCACGACGACTGATCTCCCCGCGCTTCCCCCAGTATTCAATTTGCAGAGACATGATGTATTCATCCAAGGGATCGGAGGAGACACCAAGATAGATCGATCCACTCCTAAAAGACTCTTCCTCTAGGCGATTTCGATGGCTCGACGAGCCCAACAAGAGGCGATAGTCATTGGCCAAATGAAAGTCGGCATCAATACTGAATGAACTATTTCCTTCGCCACTTCCTGTTGCACTCAAAAAAAGGAGGTTTGGCGGCGGCTCCATCATTTTCTCAAAGGCAAAAAAATCGTCCTCCTTAACTTCTTTCTTACTTTCTCCAAAAATTTTTACTGGAAAAGTGGTCGCCGCGACAATCACCAGGACCAGCGTCAAAGTACAAAAAAATCCATCTGCCTCCTTTCTGTTTCCAGGTGCTCGCTTACGGCTTCGCTCATTTGTCATGGTTATTCCCCGCTTTGGGGATTTTTGTTCGATAAGCCCTCCAGGCCTCCGATGCTTCCCTTTCGCCGCTCAATGAATCTCTGCCTGAGTTCACGACGCTTACCAGGAGATAGGGCTTTCCACTTTTTAAATCTCTGACGAAATCGCTGTTTCTGCTCCGGAGACATTTGCTGGAAACGTCGCCATCGGCTCTTCATCTGTTGACGACGCTCTGGAGAAAATCTGCGATAGCGGTGCCAAGCACGTAGAATTCTCTGCTTCCTTTCGGGAGGCAGAGATTTAAATTTCTCCCATCGCTCCTGAACCTTTTGCTGCTGCTCTGGAGTCAATGTTTCCCACCGAGCTTTCCCTTCTGAAGCAGCCCCTCCAGAGGACGGCTCGGGCGGTTGGACATTGTCCCCCGAAGATTCCTCCTCGGCCAAAGCTGACAAAGTCCAGATGACAGGACCGGAACCTACCAAACCCCTCATGGCTATCGAGATAAAATTACGTCGATTCATCATTCATCTCCTCATTTTCGTTTTCCTCGATCATGGACATGTCTTCCTCGTTCTCAAGCATGTCCATTTCCATCAGCATATCTAAATTGCGAAGAAGCTCTGGGTCGACGTTCTGTTTGTTCTGCGTCTCCAATTTTACCAATAAGCCTTCCATCATTACACCTCATCCAATTCGGGAGTTTGTTCCAAAAGTTCCAAAGCATCTAAAAAATCCAAATCTTCGAGCAAGTCCAACTCAGCTAACATATCAATGTCATCTCCTTTTGGGATGACAGACAACATTGGCTTTACCGGGTCCCACTTCCGTAACCTAGGCAAAAAGAAAAGGCTCACCGCTAAGGCCACAAGAGAAGACCAGACAGCACCTGTTGCGAATATCTGTTTCAGAAATTCCCGGCGATACTTCTTCTTCAATTCTTGAAGTTCGGGTCCAACAAAACTCATCACACGATTCTGATGATCGCGACTCGGTTTTTCGGAAATGACTGAGTCCCATTTTTTCATCCCGACACCCCCAAAGCAAGTATCAGATTTCTCCGCGCACGAAACAAAAGCGATTTGAGTGAAGGAACCGAAATACTCATATGAGCGGCCAATTCATCATAACTCAAATCCTCCGTCAACCAAGCCACCAGAACCAATCTCTGTGAATCCGGCAGCTGATCAATTTCCTTTTTTACTCGCTCAACCTCTGCCATATTCATGATCGTCTCCTCAAGTTCTCTGCGATCTGGAATTTCAAAACTCTCTGACTCTCCCTCACTCGCTAAGGCTTCAAACAGTCGCCGTTGATCTCGAATCATATTCAAGCAAGTGTGACGAGTGAGCGTATATATCCAGGCGATAAAATTTCCAGTGCCCTCGTATCTCTCAGCCGCTTTCACAACTTTTAACCACACCTCTTGAGCCACGTCCTCAGCCCTTTCTCGATCACCAATCAACCGACAAGCGTAACCCAAAGTTTTTCCACTATGACGTTCAAATAGACGTCCAAATGCACGCTGATCGCCCTTTCCGATTTGGACCATTAGCTCGTCATCACTCTGTTGACTCATAAACCCTATCCTTTGTGAATACCAGCCACAGAGGTCTGTCTGGAAACACACCCCTTGAATAAAAGTTGCGCCTTTCCATTATATATAAATTAATTCAATTAAAACAAATAGTTATCTGGCCCACTTGAGACTGCTCGCACCAAGCCAAACGCAGTGACCGACATCCCACTTTTTTTCGTTGCTCGCAATTGGCGACAATGGTGCAATGTTTCTATGCAACAGCGAATTCGATTTTTTGTCTCTGTCTCCTTATTGATTTTCAATTTTTCTTCTTCTCTGGCCAGCAGTGTTGATCCAAAAATAAAATGGCAGGTCCTTGAAACGGACCACTTCAAGGTTATTTTTGACAGCAATCTGAACGAAGTCGCTAGACTTTTTGCCTGGCAGGCTGAACGAGCTCACTTCTTTCTCCAGCCCATATTTAAGGAATACCCTGCTAAGACTCATATTCTCATCAACGACTCGACTGATTTTGCAAACGGATTTGCTGGATTTTTTCCTTTTCCGATGATCACTGTATTTCCGGTCTTGCCCGATGATCTTGACTCGATTGGATACTACGACAACTGGGCTAGCGAATTGATGATCCATGAATACACCCATATTTTGTCTTTTGAACCAAGCAATGGCTTTTATCGTCCCTTCAAGTATGTTTTTGGTTCAATCATTCATCCGACAGCTATTCTACCCTCGTGGTGGCTGGAAGGCCTTGCGGTCGAAATGGAAACTCGCTTTACTCAACATGGACGACTCAGATCGCCTCAATACGGAGCCAGCCTCAGAAATCTCGTCCTCAGCGACCAACTCAATTCTGAGAGCATCGATCGAATTAACGCCTCAGATATTCCTAGCTGGCCATTTGGACAGCGTCCCTATCTCTTTGGCTCCCTTGTCTGGAACAAGATCATTCAAGAATCGGGAGTGGTGGTGCCGTCCGCCCTTCTGCAAAGATACTCTCAACGTGTGCCATTTCTCCTCAACAGCCCCTTGCAAGATCAGACAAAAAAAACCTATCAAGAAATCCTGTCTGAGCTTTATCAAGAGATCGAACAAAAGGTGGCCAAAGAAGCCTCCAAAATATCGAAGGGACCTTTGGCAAAGGAGGTCCCATTTCATCACGCTGGATCTGGCCAACACAGCCCCGTCATTTCTCCGAATCAAAAATATCTCGCTTATCTCGCTTTTGTCCCAAAACAGAGCGGGCAGATTCGACTCATTGAAAGGAACCCAGGGGCGAAGGAGAGTTTTTCAACAAAACCCTTTCAGCTTTTACTCAAATCCGCCGGAACCAGTCGTATCTCTTGGCTCCCTGATTCAAGTGGGATCATCTATGATCAATCTAAGATCTATAAGCGACACTATCGCTACCGTGATCTTTATCATTACGACCTCGCCAGCAAAAAGTCGAGGCGACTCACTCAGGGCCTCAGGGCCTCCGAACCTGAAGTGAGCCCAAATGGACAGCAAGTGGTCTTTGTGCAAAGTGGCGCTGCAACCTCACAAATTTCCATTTTGAATTTGGCCGACAGCAAAGTTAAGACCCTATTTAAGCCAAAGAGAATTCTGTCCCGAGTTTCCCGACCTCAATTTTTGGGACCGAACGAAATCATCTTTGGTGTTCATAATTCAAACGGCGATACAGGACTAATGGCTCTCAAGCTAAATGAATCTGAACCTCGCACTGTTCTAAAAAATCTCATGCCCGTTCGCCAGCCTCGCTCAACAAAGAAGGGGCTCCTGGTTGTATCAGATCGCAGTGGCGTGAGTAACTTGTACTTGGCCAATAGCAATCTAACTGATGGAAAACCATTGACGAATTCCAAAACGGAAGTTCTCAATGGGGAGTTTGATTCCGTAACCAACGAATTGATTTATAGCCAGCTGGCTAAAGACGGACCCAAATTATTTGGCACTCCTTTTCTGCCAAGTAACTCAATCCCAAAAATTGAGCCCCTGATCACACAACATTGGAAGTCCCCTCCAGAGGGACCCAAGCTAAAAGATGTAAAGATGAGCGAAAGTGAATTTTCCTCCTGGCCTTACCTCTACCCTCGATATTGGATTCCATTTCTTTACCCTGTGGAGGGAGGGGTCTTGATACAAGGAAGCACCTCAGCAGGCGACCCCTTGGGCAAGCACTCTTATGGTTTAGATGCTTCTTATGATTCTGTGACAAGAAAGCCCAGCTATGGATTTTCATACCTCAACAGAACCCTCCCCATTGACTGGACCCTCAGCTACGCTGAAAGCCAGCAATATTTGTCAGGTTACGATCTCACTTTGACCAACCGATCTGCAGGCACCAATGCAGGTTTTTATCTCCCCTTTTTGAGCGATCGCTTTCGCGGTGGCCTTGGATACTCCCACATCGAAACATCAAGTCCAAACGCTCACCTTAAGCGGGAAGGCCCTTCGACATTTCTTTCCTATTCGACTTTTTCGCCTGACACTGAAGAGTCAAATGAACCTAGCCCCGAAGATCTCGCTGGAAACTACAACACCCAAATTTCTCTGGCTCATACGGAATACTTAGAAAGATCCAATTATATTGATTACGGCAGGTCTTCTTTTTCCTGGAACCAAGTCATTTCAAAAGTCCTCCCACCCAACCACAGCTTCGTGACTCAATTGAGAGGTGCTTTTGCTCCCGATATGCCGTGGGCTCGAGTGGTCCCCTTGGGCGACAAGACCGTGGGTGCCAATTACATTGCAAGCCTAGTAACGAGTTCGTTTCTCATGCGTGGCTACCCTTCCACGACCTTCGTCGGCCGCAAAATTATAAATGGAAATTTTGAATATCGCTTTCCGCTGGCCGACATTTATCGAGGAAAAGGGCTTTTCCCTTTGTTCTTTAAAGATCTCAACGCCACCCTTTTTGTTGATGCCGTTTCTGTGGATGGAGGTGCCTTTGATCAAGGTGCGGGCGGATATGTCCAGTCTAGTTTGAGTAAGCCGTTCTGGGGTGCGGGAGGGGAACTCAAAATCTCTACCACTGTCGCCTACCAGCTGCCTTTGACATTTATACTGGGCGGTTACTATGGCTTTGATCGGGAAAAATTGGGCGGATTCCAGGCCTTTTTTGGTATTGGAATTGAAGGCATTTCAGACATTAACCAAAAGCCAAAAAACTCCGAAAAATCAATGTAAAACAAAGCATCAAAGGAACACTCCATGCGCTCTCTGAGCCCTCTGCTTTTGCTGGCTGCGATTCTATCTTCTGATCGGGCACATGCCTTTTCAATGGACACCAATCTTTTTTACCTCTCGGACAGCTTTAGCAATTCCAGTGATTCCACTAGCACCAGAATGTTTGCAGACCTTTCTTTGAACCTGGATCTTGCAAACAAAGGACAGTTTACAATCGGCTGGGGCTATTCAATTCTCAATCTGGGCGACAACAATGGCAGCACAGAAACAAGCTTTAGTCTGACTGAAATGGGACCCCGGTTTGGCTATTACATTGATAAAAACAAGGCTTGGGCAATGTTTTTTACCTATAACCTCCAAGCCAAAGCAACCTACGATACGGGATCAACTCCCCTCGAATGGCGAGGGAGTAGTTATAAATTTGAGTTAGGCTACCGGCCCGAATTGTTTGAACGCCTTCGAGCCGGAATGCATCTGATTTATTACTCCGCTGCTTTTAGTGAAGAACTCTCGAATTCAACCACCTACACACTCATTAGTAACTCACGCGCCATCATCTACCCAGCCTTTTCACTGAGCTATCACTTTGATTAATCTAAAATTAATAAAATAGCTCTCACATTTCAGCACCACTGCCCATCCAGGGGCCGTCCACGTCCACGTCCACGTCCAGCAGAAATTTGACTATTGGGTGTCAAGAATTTCGGCACAATAAGTGATCAAATTTCAAAGGGTATTGACGGCTCGATGAGAATTCAAAGAATGATGGATCAAAATAGTCAGTTCTTTTGAGGTTGGCACGCTTGTTGCGTCGCATGTGAGTGGAGATGTCTTTGGAGGATTGCACATGATTGAACGAGTCACTGCCGGCATTCGCCACCTCATCTTGATTCTTACTTCGGCGACGTTCGTGCAGGCAAGCTTTGCAGGCGCGAGCAAATGTGAGCAGCTGTTAGGAGCAGGTCAAATTTCTGCTCGAGAGCGTACGGCAAGCCTCTCCACAAGTGACGACTTGAGAAATTTCCAGAGCCTGGCCTTTGACGTGGTTGATTCTCGACCCGGAGTTCATGGCGGAAAGCGGCTGATCGTTAAACGTAAGGGACCATGGTTTGATCTCAAAAGCGAAATTGATGAAAAGGTCGGTGACTTGGTTCCGGATCTTCGTGCCAACATTTTCTTATTAGGAAAAAAGGAGGCGGCTTTCTTTGGTTTTGAACTGCTCGACGATTTCACTCTGACAGTTCCAGACGCTAGGGAGCTAAATGGCGCTATCTCGAGATTCAATTCTGGACTTCACCCTGAAGATCCAAGGCGAATTGCCATTTCGGTTTATGAAATTCCAGAAGTCACCAATTCACTGACAGATTATCTAGGAAACTTCATTCATGATGGTCAAATTCCCATTTCACAAAAGGGAAAGGGATTTTTTCATGACATAGGGGCTCACGCAATCGAGGGCTTCTTTGTGGACAATCGTTTGGTCGAGATCATCAAGTCACGAACTGATTTCATCGGAAAGCTTCTTTCTGAATTGCGTCTGGACGTCGATGGAAAATCTGTTCTTCCGGAATTTAAAAGAGCGTCAGCGGAAATAAGGAATAGCCTTGTAAGTATGATTGATCAACTCGGGGCCTTCGGCTCGCTGTTTTTAAATCCAGAGGACAGGATTTTCTTCGGCCGAATCGGATTACAGCAGTACGAAGCCGTAATAGATGATCCAAAACTGAAAGAACTACTACCGGAAGATCTTGTTGAATTCACGAAGTCTGAGGGGGCCACTCCTTTCTTTCTATTCCATCGGTTTTGGATTGCAATGGAAAAGGATTTTCCCAATTTTCTAAAAACCATGATCGTTGAACAATGATGATTTTAGACTATGCGCATTATTTTTGAGACATTTGAAAGATAAGTACATGGTGACCACGGCAAGGATTGAACTTGCGACCTGCAGTTTAGGAAACTGCTGCTCTATCCAACTGAGCTACGTGGTCAACTTCTACTCCACTCAGCGCCCGGCTTTGGGAGGGTTTTCACTTCATATACTGATTTTGAATCAAAGTTAAGACCACATTTGTGCCATCGTGCAAAAACCTGTCACCCTGCTGCTTCTTCATCGATTTCGTCATCGGAGATTGTTCCGAGATTGTATTTCTCTACCCGATAGCGCATCGAACGAAAGGTGATATTGAGCAGTCGAGCAGCCCTCTTCTTGACACCATTGGCCGCATGGATGGCTTTGACCAAGAGCTCCTTTTCGATCTGTCCTATAATTTTGTCCAGTTCTATCCCATCTTCAGTGATCTCGATTTCATGGCTCGATGCCAATTTTCGACCGTTCGGGGTGTTCACAAAAGGAGGGAGAGACTCGGGCAAAATCGTCGCTCCGCCCTCAAGTGCGACTGTTCTTTCAATAATGTTTTCTAACTCGCGTACGTTTCCAGGATATTGATATTTCTTGAGCATATCCATCGCTTCTGCGCTGATACCGTTTATGGATTTGGTCAATCTCTCGTTATACTTTGCTAAAAAGTGGTTCGCTAGAAGAGGAATATCACCGGCACGCTCCCTCAAGGCTGGCATTCTAATATTTATGACATTCAAACGGTAAAACAGATCTTGACGAAAATCACCGGTGCTCACCATTTCCTCAAGATCTCTGTTGGTTGCCGCAATGATTCGTACATCTACCTTGGTGTCGTCAATACCTCCGACCCGGCGAATGACTCGCTCTTGAATGGCGCGGAGAAGCTTGACCTGAATAGACGGAGGAAGCTCCCCCACCTCATCAAGAAATAGGGTCCCACCGTCGGCGACTTCGAATAATCCCGCTTTGTCGACAACAGCCCCCGTAAAGGAGCCCTTCTTGTGTCCAAACATTTCTGATTCCATGAGAGATTCGGGAATTGCGCCACAGTTGATGGTCACAAAAGCCTTGTCCTTTAAGGGTCCATTGTAATGGATCGCTTTGGCTACCATTTCCTTACCTGTTCCGCTTTCGCCAGTAACCAAAATGTTCGTGGGCGTAGATGAAACCCGGCGCACCATCTCAAATATTCGGTGCATGGCATCCGAGTTTCCCACCACACTTTGAAAACTAAACTCCCGGGTCAGCTCCTTTTTTAGAACGCGATTCTCAACTTCAAGATTTTTGCTGCGCAAAGCGTTTGCTATGTTGATTCTTACTTCGTCAATTTTGAATGGCTTCGTCAAATAATCATAGGCCCCCAATTTCATTGCCTCTACGGCATTTTCCGTAGATCCAAAGGCCGTGATCATCATAAACAACATGTCGGGGAACTGATCCTTCACTTGGCGCAGCAGCTCAATTCCAGTCAGATTTGGCATCTGCAAATCAGAGATCACCATGTCGATCGCTTTTTTCTTGAGAATCTCCAGAGCTTTCTGTCCATCTTCGGCACAGGTGACTTCGTAGCCCTCTTTTCGAAGCATGATGTCCAGAAATTCGCGAATTGATTCCTCATCGTCCACAACTAAAATTCTCGGTTTCATTCCCTGATCCCTCTTCCAGTTTGTTTCCCATTTTCTTACGTAAACCTGCTCTTTACAACATTTAACAATAAAGTCCGGACAGGTGGACTCGACAGAGGACCAGAAGGAAGACCTCTTCAGGCTATGCGCAAACGGGGTTTCTCCCCTTGGGTATCAGGACTGGGAAATTCTATGATAAAAGAGGTCCCCTTCTTCGGAGTGGATTCCACGCTGATCGTTGCCCCATGACTATCAAGAATTTTGTGTGCGATAGCAAGGCCCAATCCTGTGCCACCTGGTTTTGTCGTGTGAAACGGTTCAAAAATTCTTCCGCGATTTGACTCTGCAATTCCACAACCATTGTCCTCAATTCTCAGTTGAACTCGTTGGACAAGATCGAGATCCTTCGTTTCAATTTTCAAAACTGGCTCGCTCACCTCTCCCATCGCCTGGTAGGCATTAATAACGATGTTAAGTAAGGCCTGACGAAGTTTGTCTCTGTGCCCATAGATCAATCGACCGCTCTTAAGCACGAGATCCCGCCTGACGGGAACGCGCGAAAGAGTCCCATTTCCTACAAAATCAGATATTTCCTGAATGAGTTGATTCAGATTTATCGGATCCTCGATCCGAGCGTGAGGTCTCACGTAGTCCAAAAACTCCGTAATTAAATCATTCAGTCTGTCGATTTCCTTGAGAACGATGCTCATTAATTTTTTATCTTCAGTAGAAGAAGCGAAATTGGAGGTTGATAAAAGCTGAATACTCCCACTGATGCTTGCCAAAGGATTTCGGATCTCATGCGCGATTCCAGCCGCAAGCTGACCGACGGCAGCCATTTTTTCTTGCTGCCTCATCGCGTACTCAATTTTTTTAATTTGAGTCAAATCTTGAAATGTAAAAACATAACCAAGGATAACACTGTCGGCATTACGCAAAAATCCAAGGGTTATCTCAATTGTGGATTTTTCTCCTCGATAATTTTTGTATTCAACTTCAAAACGATTATTCGTGTTTTGCTCTTGTTGAAGTGCGAACAAACTAAAATCACTATTTAAATCTGGAAAAATAGAGAAAATTGATTTGTTCAACAAATCACGGTCTTCGAGTATCCCAATCGCGGCCTGATTAACTTGACTAACAATTCCATCGAGACCAGTTGTAAAAGTCCCGTTGCCATATTGTCTACAATCATCTGATTGAGATCGCGGAGCACCTCAATATCTCTCTGTCGCTCCGCCAACTCAGAACCCATGAAATTCAATTGCTCACTCAATATCCCACCTAAAAATGCCACGGCATAAAAGGCGATATTGTTCAATCCTACTGCAAAATAGAGTGTTTGACCTTGGATAGATGGCCCAATGATCATTAGAAAACTAAAAAGAATAGAGGTCCAAAGAGCCAAAAGGAGAGCTCCCTTCCTCTGAAAAACCAAGCCACAGAGAATGATGTTCACAAGGTAAAGAAAAAGAAATACCGACTGACTCGTGCCGGTAAAATAGATGAGCACTGTTACAAATAAGGCATCAAAACCAAAGAGACTGGCATTAAAAAAACCATGCCATTTTCCTGCGCTATCAAAAAAATGTATGTAGATCGCATTAAATGAAAACGAAAAAAACAACAATAAATAAAACGGAAGCCACACGTCAAGACTGATGAAAGGTCCTTGCGTTGATTGAAAGACGAGTGCAACCAGCAAGATCGCAACGAGAAATAAAACCCGACAGGCTTCAATCATCAGTAAACGTCGCTTTTCGTTATCCAATCCCATTGGACTGGTGCCCGAAATGCTGGTTACCAAATTGAGAGTTGTCATGATTATTTGTCTCCGACAACGTTAGCCATATTAAAAATTGGCAAGTACATGGCAACAACGAGGACGGCAATGATTCCACCCAAAAAGACCATCAGTAACGGCTCAATCATACTCGTTAATGTATTGGCTGCTTGGTCTACCTCATCCTCATAGAAATCGGCAATTTTCCCCAACATCGTGTCCAAGTTTCCGGTCTGCTCTCCCACCGAAATCATTTGAACAACCATGTTAGGCATATATTTTTCTTGTTTGAGTGGCTCGGCGAGGGTTTTCCCTTTGCTCACAGATGTCTTTGCTTTCTGAATGGCATTTTCAATGATCCAATTGCCGGCCGTGTTGGCCGCAATCTCAAGTGAGTCCATGATTCGTACCCCTGCTTGCAATAGGGTTGACAACGTTCGAGTGAATCGAGCGATAGAACCCTTAAGAATCAAGTCACCAAAGATAGGTACGTCAAGAATAAAGGCGTCGAGAATCTTTCGTCCGTTTTCTGTGGCATAATATGTCTTTAAGGACAGGGGGATTCCGACCACAACCGCAATGACCAAGTACCAATATTTCTGAACCATCTTGCTGGCATTAATTACCCATTGTGTGAGCGTGGGTAATTCCTGACCCATTCCCTCGAACATTGCGACAAACTGTGGAATCACAAATACGAGAATTCCAACAATGACCCCTGTTGCGACGACGACAATGGCTCCTGGATACCACAATGCGCCTACAATTTTTCCCTTCATTTTGACTGATTTTTCAATGTATTCCGCAAGGCGATTGAGGACTCCATCGAGCATACCGCCTTCCTCTCCCGCCGTAATCAAATTGACATACATTCGGTCAAAAACATGACCGTGAACTCCCATGGCTTGGGCCAGCGGCTTTCCTTTTTCAACATCTTCCACAACCTTTTCAAGAACTCGACCTAATGCTGGACTCCTCGCTCCTTGAATCATGGCCTCAAGACTTTGCACGACAGGAACTCCCGCCCCGATAAGCACGGCTAGCTGGCGAGTAAATATCTGAAGATCTTTTCGACTGACAGAATCCTTAAAAAGAGCAAACTTCTTTAACTCCTTATTTAAGCCTCCTCGAGCAGTGATCTTGATCGGAATCATTTTTTGAGCGCGTATTTTTACCCGGGCCTCAGCTTCGTTAAGTGCCTCGACCTCACCCTTAACGAACTTCCCATCAGTGGACTTCGCTTGAAATATATAAATTGGCATAATCTAACACCCAATCGCTGCTTTTAAATGCCAGCCTGTTTTAATAATTTATCAAGTTCCTCAGGATCGGCTGTGACCGAAAATGCACTGCGAATGTCTATTTTTCTTTTGAGAATAAAATTCATCAGGGATTGATTTAGGGTCACCATTCCTGATTTCTCCTGTCCAACCTGCATCATGCCATAGATCTGATGAAGCTTACCTTCCCTGACCAAATTCCGAATTGTCGTATTCATCAATAAAAATTCGACGACTGGAACAACCCCTCCCTTATTTCCAGGGACCAGGCGCTGGCTCACAATGGCGTTAAGGGTAAAACTCAATTGCACCCGAATTCTTGCCTGTTGTTCGGAGGGAAAAACTGAAACGATTCGATTGATTGTCTGCAAAGCTGAATTTGTGTGAAGGGTTGCAAAAACCAAGTGACCAGTTTCAGCAATGAGCAAAGCCGCTTCAATGGTCTCCAAGTCTCTCATTTCACCCAACAAGCAAACATCAAGATCCTGCCTCAATATTGCCTTGAGGGCGTTCTTATAGCCATGAGTATCATGGCCCACTTCTCGCTGGCTCACAATGCAGTTCTTATGGCTATGAACGTACTCGATCGGATCTTCGATAGAAATAATATGCCCGCGACGCTCACGATTCACTTTGTCAACAAGAGCCGCAATTGTCGTTGATTTGCCCGACCCCGTAGGGCCCGTCACCAATACAATTCCAGAAGGAAAATTGGTTACCTTCTCAATGACTGGCGGAAGAGACAACATACGGAGATCAGGAATTTCCAACGGAATTCTTCTAAAAACGCCAGAAACAGCTCCACGTTGAAAAAAGAGATTTCCGCGAAAGCGAGCCATGTTTTTGATTCCAAAACTAAAATCAATTTCCCTTTGTTCCTCAAAACTGCTCTTCTGTAAATCCGTTAAAATGGAATAACACAGCCTTCGCGTGTCCTCTCCTGAAAGATCACGAGTCTTGACCCGGACGATTCTCCCATCTATTCGCAAAACTGGTGGCGATCCAACAACAAGATGCAGATCTGAGGCCCCCTGCTTAACCGCTGCCTTGAGCAACTGGTGAAGTGTAATCATTTTTGGTCTCCGACGGAAGAATTGATAACTTCCTGAACTGTAGTCAAACCCATTTGCAACTTTCTAAGCGCACTTGCTCGGAGAGTCAGCATGCCATCAGCGACAGCTGCCTTTTTCATCTCAAACGGAGTCGCACCTTTCAAAACAGACTCCTTCAAGGCGAGGGTCATGGGCATCATCTCATAAATTGCCACTCGACCCTTGAGCCCCGTGCCATTACATTCTCCACATCCTTCGCCCTTTTTCAAATCTTTAAATGCATCAATCTCTTCGGGCTTAACACCCAATGAAATCAAAACCTCAGGTGCCACGCGGATATCTGTCTTGCAGGAAGTGCAAATTTTTCTCATCAGTCGTTGGGCAATAATTAAGGTGATCGCCTCAGCCACCATGAAACCGGGAACCCCCATGTCCAAGAGACGAGCGACTGAAGCCGGCGCGTCATTTGTATGAAGGGTGCTCAGCACCAAATGACCCGTGGAAGCTGCCTTGAAGGCAATATTTGCGGTTTCCAAATCGCGAATCTCTCCCAACATGATGACTTCAGGATCTTGACGAAGAAAAGCCCTTAAAATCTCCGTAAAACCAACGCCAATTTCTCCCTGAACTTGAACCTGATTTATCCCGTCAAGATTGAACTCAACAGGGTCTTCGGCCGTCGAAATGTTTCTTTTTGGTTCGTTCAGAGCCGCCAGGGCTGAGTACAAAGTCGTTGTCTTGCCGCTCCCTGTAGGTCCGGTCACAAGTGTCATCCCTTGAGGTCGATGAATTGATTCCTGAAAAAGCCCGAGCTGGTGGTCATCCATTCCCAACTTAGTCATATCAACCTGAAGATTTGATTTGTCCAAGATACGGAGCACAATTTTTTCTCCGTAAATAGTCGGAACGCTATTAACCCGAAAATCGATTTCTTTGCCACTCTTCACTCGCACCTTTAGGCGACCGTCCTGAGGTCGCCGTCTCTCTCCAATGTCCATCTTACTGATAATTTTGATTCGGCTCACTACGGCCGCCGCTGTCCCCGGTGGAGGTTGAGTCTTTTCGTGAAGAACTCCATCAATACGAAACCTAATGCGAAATCGCTTTTCATAGGGTTCTATGTGGATATCTGAGGCCTTCAATTTAATGGCCTCTGCCAATGTTGCGTTCACAAAACGAATAATGGGACCCGCACCGGCCTCTGACTCACGATCCACCACCTCGGCTGCCGCTCCGGAACTCACAAATGATTCATCTGCATCCGCAATTTCGGACATGATGCTATCAAACCGAGCAGAGGTGCTTCGATAATACTTATCGATGGCATTGGCAATCGAGACCTCGGAGGCCACGACAACGTCGATTTTACAACGAGTCAGAAGCGCTAAGTCATCTTTCACAAAAATATTTGATGGATCGGCAAATGCCACAACAAGGTTTTTTCCAGCGATCGTCACAGGAATAACGTGGTGCTTTTCACAGACCTGTCCTGAAATCATTTTCAAGGCCTCAGGATCTATCTCAAAGGAGTTAAGATCGATGGTCGGCACATCAAATTGCCTTCCCAGAAATTCTGCCAGATCTTTTTCCGCCACATATCCGAGTCGAACCAGAGCCGAGGTCAGTCTTCCCCCAGAAGCTTTTTGCTCCTTTCTCGCTTGTTCCAATTGATCATAATCAATCAGACTTTCTTTAACTAAGATCTCACCCAGACCCTTTCTTGCAGCACTCATCTGAAACCTTCCTCAGTGTGATCTAAATGACTCATTTTGAGGATTAAGAAGTAAAAAATTGCAAATTGCACACTAGCCCTCTTAAATCTCTCAACATCTTGAAAATGATATCGGAGATTTCAGCGATAATTTTGAAGGCTTATTGTTTAAAAGATTCGCCGGAGACCTCTTGGACGGCAAGAGAAGGTTTTTTATACAGATTTATCAGTTTACTTAAATACTTTTCTCGGTCGAGCTTCTCGCCAAAAGTCCAGCCCGCCCAAATAACATCGGCCCAGCTGGCTATTTCAAATCCATGAATAACTTTGGTTCCAATCTGTTTGGCTTCGTTTATCAGAAAACTCGTCTCCTCTGTCAGATTGAGATCCCATACAACCCCACCTGGCTCAAGAAAATTAAAGTAAAGAAGTTCTGGGATGAGCTCGTTCTCGGGACCGGCCGGAGTCGTATTGATCATGATGCTGTTGGTCCCAGGCAACATGATCAGTTGATTTACCGGAGTAAAAGAAAAATTCACCCCAAAATAAGCCTTTTTTAGATCTGCTATCAAACTCAAACCCTGGTCCAGGAATTGGTTGGTGATTTTAAATTCCCTAAAGCCAATTTTGACCAAAGAAGAGATAGCCACCCTTGCCGCAGCACCCGACCCCACAATCAATGCAGAAGCTTCCACATTCAATCCGTCTCCATACTGACGCAATACATGATGAAAGGCTCCAAAAATAGCGGAATAGGTCCACCATTTTCCTTCGGTTTCAAGAAGCGTATCGGCAGCGCCCAGACTCATCATCCCCGCGTGCTCATGAGGAAAGAACCGTGTGACCAGCTCGCCAAAGGGGCTGCCAATTCTAATTCCTCTGCACTTTTTAAGGGCTTCGCTCAGTTTTAAGTCAAAGGATTCAGGATCAACCACAACAGATTCATATTGATTCTTGCATCCAGCCTCATTGAGTTCAGCTGAAAGAAGATTCCACCTCTCATCCTGAGGATGTAAGGCTATTTCAGTCCAAATTTGTTTTGTTGGCCCTCCCAAAATAACTTTGCCCCCTCAACGTCCATTCTCATCTGTGTTTTCAGCGCCTCAATATCGGAAAATTTCCTCTCTGGGCGATAAAACTCATAAAAGGAAACCCTCACTTCTTGATTATAAAGCTCCCCACTGAAATTTTCCAATATATGGGTTTCAATACGAGGTCCAGATTCTTTGTCCCCAACCGTGGGAGCATCCCCCACGTTCGTAATCGAAGGCCAACTTCGGCCATCGGAAAGACTTATCTTAGTGAGATAGACCCCATAAAGCGGCAGTAGCGTTCCCGGGCTTCTCATATTTGCTGTTGGAAAACCAAATTGCCTCCCCAATTGGCGCCCCTTGATCACAATACCGGAGATCTCAAAACATCGACCCAAAAATTCCCTCACCTCACTCACCTTCCCAAGACCAATTAACTTTCTAATTAGGGTACTTGAGACAATATCACCCTTATGCCTAAAGGGAGGAGCTACGCTTAAATCAAAGCCATACTTGGCAGAAATGGATCGCAAAAAGTCGAGATTTCCCGCCCTCCCTGCACCAAAGCCAAAGTCGTAGCCCACAACAACTTCTCTGGGTTCTAAAAAAGCTTGAATCCGATTTTTCCAAAATACCTCAGGATCCATCCGAGCTAATTCCTCAGAAAAGGGCTCCACAACGAGATAGCTCACTCCCAACAATGCCAGTTGCTCCTTAAGATCGCTTTTGGGAAAGATTCTGAGGAAATCGCCTTGTGGCTGCAGAATTTCCAGAGGATGAGGATCAAAAGTAAGAACAACCAAGGCGGAAGAGCTATGGCGCGATGCGTTTATGCACTCTGCAATAAGGGCTCTGTGACCCAAATGCACGCCATCGAAATTTCCGATGGTTAGCGTAACTCCTCTGAGCGGAGGCTGGATTTGACGAAGACCCCTGATCGTTTCCATGGCCAGAAAAATATCAACTTTCTTCATCTAACCAATTGATTTCTTTCGAAACTATTGATACGTAGCGTTAATATGCCGCAAAGCTGGATTCGAAATTACAGAGCGCGCGTTTTGCTCTGGGGTCGCTACATCTGGAGACGCAATGCTATTTGGACCCGAATCATCCTATCCCTTGCAATAGGAACGGCCTTTGTATTGCTCGACGAAAACTCCAACTATGATCTAAGATTCCATATTCGTGGAATCCAAGAGGTTCATCCCAAAATCGTTCTTTTGGAAATAGATCAAAATGAATGGATAGACTTTCACGGACGAAGTCGCAACCTCATTCGACCACTAAAAGAAATCACTTCTCTGACTGATAGCTTTTTTTGGAATGAAAGATCCTGGCACCGACTCCTTTCGAAGGTTCTCTCTTGTGACCCTCTTGCTGTTGGAGTGAGTTTTTATTTTGGGGAAAATCTCAGCGAATCGAACCAAAACCCCACCGAAAAATCTGTGTTTTCAGATGACAGAGTCATCTGGTCAGCAAGTCAGGACAGCGAGGGACGTAATCTCTACCCCCCATTTTCGCAAAATTTTTCACAAGGCACAGGACTCAACCGACTTCGTGCTGACGAAGATGGAGTCATTAGACACTTTTCTTCATCGCTAGTCCAAATACCTCATTTAACTCAACGTCTAGCTTCAAGGCTTGCCTTAAGGCATTCGAAAGAAATCCAGTTTATTGCAGGAGAAAACTACCTGATTAACTTTCAGGGGAAACCTGGTTCCTATCCCAGAGTTAGTTTTGGAGATATCATCAATGGTCGGGTTGCCCCGGAGTTCTTTCGAAATAAAATAGTCATCATAGGGGGAAGCGACACAGAAGGTCACCTCTATAGAACTCCCGTCGGCGAACTCAATCGTTCCGAAATCATGGCCGAACTTGTTGATAACATATTCAACCATCGCTGGATCCAAAAGCCCGCTAGGTCCTCACTCTTTGTGTATTTGCTGTTCATATTGCTAGTGGCAATCTGGATACAATTTGCATACCCACAGTCGGTGGCCTTTGTCTTTACCGTTTGGCTCGGCACAACCACAACAGCCTTCTCCCTTTGGATATTCGATACCTTTTACATCTGGGTGCCTATTCAGGCAGTTCTTGTACAGTTAGGAGCAACCTACATTTCATTTCTGAGTTATCACTTATCCGTGAAAGATAATCTAAATTGGAGACTTGAACAGGAAAAAATCTACTTCACTCAAGTTGACCAAATGAAACACAATTTTATCAGCCTTTTTAGTCACGACTTGAAAACACCTATAGCTAAAATTCAAGCCATCTGTGACAGACTCATAGCAACTCATCTCGACAGCACTCTTCGGAAAGACCTTGTCTCTCTACGACTGGAGAGTGCAGAGCTACACAAATACATTGAAAAAATTCTTCAAATCTCTAGAGTTGAGTCCACAGATTTTAAGCTGCGCAAAGAAGGATCAGATATTAACGAAATCATTCTTCAAGTTATTGAACAATTGAAACCACTTGCTATTGAAAAATCTATTCGGCTTGATACTAAATTGGAACCAATGTTTTTGATTGAAATCGATAGTATTTTGATTCGTGAAGTGATAATTAACTTGGTCGAGAACGCCATTAAGTACACCCCCAGCGGTGGGACCGTGTTGATCTTTTCTCGGGAAGAGAATAACGTCGTGCAAATCATCGTCACCGATACCGGCGTGGGGATAGCGCCCGCTGAACAAAGTAAGGTTTTCGGTAAGTTTGTCAGAGGTCAGCACCAGGAGTTGCTCACAAAGGGAACTGGACTTGGTTTGTATTTGGTGAAGTATTTTATTGAACTCCATGGTGGTTCAATTCGCTTAGAGAGCGAACTGGGCAAAGGAACCTCGATTGAATTTTCGCTTCCGGTCGAAAACTTAGATGAGAGTGAAATGTTGGGTTTAGAGACTCATCATTAATTGAAGGAGAGAAAAGTGACTGATAGCATAAGAGCATTGATCGTAGATGATGAAGCTGAACTTCGCAAAACCGTTGCTGGTATTCTTCAAGACTGTTTCAGTGAACTCAACGTCAGTATTTCTGAGGCAAGCAATGGTCTTGAGGCCTTAGATAAAATTAGAGCTCAAGATTATGATCTCGTTTTAATGGACGTGAGAATGCCTGCAATGGATGGCCTCACGGCATTGGCTGAGATAAAGAAGCACGACCCACGCACTTTCGTTGTCATTATGACGGCTCATAGCAATCTTCAAGATGCCGTCGAAGCAATCAAAAACGGAGCTTATGATTATCTTGAAAAACCAGTTCAACCAGAAAAACTAAAGGAGCTAGTAAAAAAGGCTATTGAGGCGCGTGAAATGGTTTCCAGTATTGCGCTTTCGAATCCCATCTTTGACGATGATGTTGATAGCGAATTTGTTGGCCCCTCCGATAAGATGAGAGAAATCTTTGATCTCACCAGTCGTCTGAGTAAAGTAGATACAACAGTTCTCATTCGCGGAGAGAACGGAACTGGAAAAGAGCTTGTCGCGAGAGCTATTCATTACAATTCACCACGCAAGCACGGTGAATTTGTGACCATCAACTGTGGAGCTATTCCCGAGAATTTGATGGAGAGTGAACTCTTTGGACACGAAAAGGGAGCCTTTACGGGAGCGATTGAAAGAACCATCGGTAAATTTCAATTTGCAAATAAAGGTACAATTTTCTTGGATGAAATCGGAGAATTAAAACCTGATATGCAAGTGAAGCTGCTTCGTGTACTACAAGATAGAAAATTCGTTCCCGTTGGCGGCACGAGAGAGATTAGAACCAACGCAAGATTTATAGCTGCAACCAATCGAAACTTGGAAAAAATGATTGAAGAAGGTCGCTTTAGAGAGGATCTTTTTTATCGCCTGAACGTCATGCCCTTATTTCTCCCCCCCCTGAGGGATCGTATTGACGATCTTGAAGGGCTGGTTGATTTTTTTATCCGACGTTTTAATCGCAGCTTGCATCGTCATATCAAGGCAATAGAGCCTGAAGCCCTTGCTGCTCTCAAAGCTTATAAATGGCCGGGCAATATCCGAGAACTTGAGAATGTTATTGAGCGAGCTTTTATCATTGAAAATGGGCCTTCTATCAGTTTACCAAGCCTTCCAGAATCAACTCGCAATTTGACGGAGACGGTAGGCGTCGGTGCACAATTTAATTTACCGAGCTACTATTCTGGTCCTTTGGATTTCGATCGCTTCAAGGAAAAATCTGAAAGGGAGTTTATTATTGCGGCTCTCTCAGCGAATAGCGGCAGAATAAACAAAACCGTCGCGCAGGCCAACATTCCTAAGAACACTCTCCTACGAAAGATCAAAAAATATGGAATCAACGTCAGAGAACTTGGACGGGACTAGACCCATAGACCCGACATCGGAATGGCTCGCCCTTAGCCAATCCTTCTTTCGTCTGACCGACCGAGGACTGCTCCTCATCCTTAGTGCTGTATTTTCACCTGCGAAGGTCCTGAAAACCTCGACGAAAATACAGAACTGACTAGACGAAGCTCCTGATTTCCTCGTCCCGACTTAAGCTTGTGCTCGACCGGCCGAAAGAGTAGCTGTCACGAAGACAAGACCTCGACTGGATCACTGGACTCTCTGAGCTCCAGTGGACTTGTGCGAGTTCGAATCTGAGTGACAGAGGGTCATACAAACAAAAATTTTGATGAGTGCTTCTGCACAGTGATGGTCACTGTGAAGGGCCCTCCTCAAGCAAAACCGCAAGGAGAATATCATGGGTATCAGGGTCGCCACCAATATCGCCGCAATCAACGCGCAAAGATCAATGGCTTCTAGCCAACGAAGCATGCAAACAAGCTACGCTCAACTAAGTAGTGGTAGCCGAATCACCAAAGCGGCAGACGATGCAGCTGGCTTATCTATATCTGAAACTTTAAAGTCAACCATTCGTGGATACAGTCAAGCTCAGCGCAACGCAAACGATGGAATTTCGATGATCCAGGTCGCAGAAGGTGGACTTGGAGAAGTTAGTAACATATTGACCCGCCTGAGAGAGCTGGGAGTTCAGGCCGCCTCCGACACCGTCGGGGATCAAGAGAGAAAATTTGTAAACATGGAGGTTCAACAGCTCAAATCTGAGATCCAGCGTATCGCCGAATCGAATCGATTTGGAGACGCGAAACTACTTGATGGATCAGGAGCTGAATATGCTTTCCAAATCGATGTGAATAACAATGACTTTCAGGACCGAATTGCCTTTGACGCATCCAAACAGAACGCAACCCTTGAGTCTCTCGGTATCGACAACTTCGATTTTTCGGATAAAGTCGATGCCCGCGAAGCCTTAAGTGTTCTTGAGGCGGCCCAAAGAAACGTGAACGGAATGAGAGCCAATCTTGGTGCCATTCAAAACCGTTTGGTATCGACAAGTGACAATCTTGGTGTCGCTATCGAGAATTTTTCAGCTGCCAACAGCCGAATTCGGGATACTGACATGGCAACATCATCTGCGGAATTAACTAGAAACAGTGTGCTACTGAATGCTTCAATTGGAGTTTTGGCACAAGCCAATCAAACTCCAACCGCGGCCTTGAGACTTCTTCAATAAATGAAGAGGAACGAGACGTGATAGATATTTGAGTCTAGCAGTTGACCCATGGGGTGGGAAGGCGATCTACCACCGCAATCTTATCAGATTCAGCCTTTGGGCCTCAAGATTCCTTAATGAGACCCATTCTTTCTATCGCCATCAGCACATGTTGAGACTTAATCCGCTCCATGCATTCGTGAGTGCCTAAAGGACAAACCCGAGCCCCATGCTTGCCACAAGGTCGACACTTGAGATTTTCCTGAACAACCTGTGCACGATCACTCCAAGGTCTGTAGCCCAACTTTAAAGTCGTCGGACCAAACTGAGCGATGACTGGAATTGAGGCACAAACTGCCAGATGAGATGCGCCACTGTCGTTTCCTACAAAAAAAGACGACTGTGTCATAAGAGCAAATGTGCTCCAAAGGCTCGTTCGTCCGGCCCAGTTTTTTACAGAAGGTTCGGCAAGGGCAATCTGTTCACAAAGATCTCTTTCTTGCTTCGATCCTGTCAAAACGACTCCGAAATTTCTCCTTGTCAGCTCTTTTACCAATTCTGAATACCCGGCAAGTGTCCATCGCTTCGTGGGCCAAACGCTACCTGGTGCCATCACCACATAGTTTTGGCTCTCTAAACCCAATTGGCTTCGTTGGGACCTTGCCTCTGCAGCAATTTTATCCCTCGCTGCTAGACCAAGAATTCCCTTTTCCATAAGATCCATTGATGCCCATATGGGAATGGCAGGAGTTTGAGTAGAATCCCAGGAGCTCAGAGCAGTTGGATTCTCATATTGTTTTAAATCTGCCATTTTCGCAGCTAAATCTTGGTCAAGGCTGGCAAGTAAAGCTAGCTGCCTCAAGACTTCAGGAAGCTGCAGAGGACGCTTCACTCGAAGATCAAAAAATCCAGAATTCCACCAGTGTGAAAAACCAACGCGCTTTTGAGCTTTGATTCGCCTCACAACGAGCGCGCTCCGAATTGATTCATGGACACACCAAACGCAGTCATATCGTTCGGATGAAAGATCCTTCAGCAAGCGACGATAAGAATCGTTCCCTTCGTTTTTATCAACTTCGAAGACCCGTTCAACAAGACTCAATTCACTGAAGAACGATCCAAATCCCTTTCGGCACACCAGATGGATGGGAGCCCCTGGATGTCTTTTACGCAACTGCAGAATCAAAGGGATGGAGAGTAGGAGGTCTCCGATAAATGCTGTTTGATAGACAATTTGTGCCAAACTTTTCCTTCTTGGACTCCGGCAATAATTTGCCTTAAGTCGACCTGATCGTAGCACATATTCTGATTATGACAACTTCGACGCCAACAGGGTCCGCAGGGAACATCAGCCAATACCGCGACCCCTCTGTCATAGAAATCAATTTCGTGAGAACAGGTGGGACCGAACCAGGCGACGACCCACTTTCCCAAACCAATGCCCATGTGCATCCCCAAACTATCTCCGGTGACAACGATATCACAGGCCGCTACGTTGACCAATCCCTGGCGTAATCCCTCTTGCGAAGGAGACTGAATCACGGGAAGCCCCTTTCCGATTTCCAGATTTCGCGCTGTATCCTCAGGGCCTCCAAGAAGGACTATGCAAACTTCATCTAAATTAAGAAGATCACGAATCAGTTCACGATGCTTTGCTATTGTCATTTTCTTATAGGGAATAGCGTGACTGCATCCCGTATTAATTCCGATCAAAACTTGTCCTGCTCCAGCCCACTCATTCCGACGATTTTGAGACAGTCTTCTTTCAGACTCACTTAACTCAATGATGTAGGGATCTCTTATAAATGGGCCAAGCTCCAAACTCTCGACAAGGAGCTGTGTTTCAGGCTTTCTATTTTTGAAAAATTTCAAATGGTTATCCAATCCTATGCGCCAAAGCTCATCGGCAGCCGGTGTCGCAGGCAAAATGGCCCCCGTTTTGGAGTCTGCAATAAAGCCAAAAACCCTTTCGCATTGAGTTTGTTTGGTTACCCCTATGGCTTTCAGCGACTTATCCACGACGAAGCACAAATCGAATTCCCTGGATGAAAGCTCCAGCAAGTCGTTGGGATGGGTTGTTAATATTCGATCAACATACGGATTATTTTCCAGAAGCTTTTCTGCAGGAGCTTGGGTTACCCATGTGATGTGACTCAATGGATATTTGCGCTTCATCGCCGAAAGAATCGATGTCGCCCTCAAAACAGCTCCGAGGGCCTCCAAATGAACAATAAGGATTCGTTCGTTGATTTTTCGATAATCCACGCAATGAGAATCACAGGGACCAGGATATTGGCAGGGCTTATACCCTGTGAATCGGCTACAATCTGACTTTACCACCGGATCATTATAAACTCGAACACCCATTGGATTCACGACAGCCGAGGCGAAAACAAGCCTATAGTT
Organism: Bdellovibrionales bacterium; assembly: GCA_016716765.1. NCBI lineage: Bacteria > Pseudomonadati > Bdellovibrionota > Bdellovibrionia > Bdellovibrionales > Bdellovibrionales bacterium. Next base: position 869,100 of record JADJVA010000020.1, read on the forward strand.
GAGAAAATATCAAATCTGCAATTCTAAAGGCTAGGCTGAAGACTTTGAAGAGATCCCACCAAAGTACCAATTTTAATCTTACTCTCTATTCGGACGGGAAATTTTCGATCGTCCTTGGTGAGCCAAATAAAAACATCCCCAGTCTTTTGAAACACACCATCTTGCTCAAATTCAATTTTCAGGACTGATGTTTGGATGTTTTTCTCCTTAAATTCAATGGATTCTTCCCTCACAACTTCTGCCCGAAATAAAATATTCTTTCCAGAATCGGCAATCTTGAAAGCTATGACCTTTCCCTGCTTCAAACTGAAAGTCCTCAGGTAAAAGATTGCGCTCAAGACATTTTGAGAATAGGGTTCTATTTTCCAGGAAATCTTTTTGTTCTCTTCTCCCTGGTCACTGGTAACTCGCTTCTCCCAGAAATCTGCTTCGAGTTTGACAAAATCATAAACAGATCTACTTTCCTTAATCTGCTTAGACTCTTTTAAATGCACAGCCAGATTGTAGGGCGTCAATTCCTCGTAATCCAAAAATGTTTCTGCCCAATCATCGACTGCGTAGATACGCTCAAATAAACTATGACTCTTAATACGCATTAAAAAGTGATAAGCTTTTCTGCCATTGACCTCAACCAACGGACGAGACTCCAAGGAGAGCTCCCCGGCTCTCATTCTGAAATAACTCACTGAAAGAACAATTTTCTCTCCCTGTACGAAGGGATCAACAAGAGGTCGGCGACCTAAAAATCCCTCACTGTCCTCCCCCTCAGGCTGACGCTTCCCACTGCTTCGAAATTCCACTTTGCCCTTTCTTACCTCGCCTTTTGTGACGTCGTGTTTAACCCCACCACCAGTTGCGGGGCGCTTTTTTGCAGACTTTTTCCCGAATGCTTTCATGGGTGCCTTGGACCCCTTTGCTGCATTCAGTTCTGCAGATTGAACCGGCCCCTGTGGTACGGAGGCTAAATCATCCACGGGCCTAGTCGGAGGAATTTCCTTAACTCGAATCTTTTTGTCGTATTCTTCATTTATCTCTAGTTTTTCTACCTGTTTATATTGAAGAACGCCTGATGCGCACGAGAAGAGAAGGCAAAGTAAATAGAAAAGGAGTCCCGTGCGGACGATTCTTTTAGATTTACCCAAGTCAGGGCCCTCCAATTTCTAATGGGTGAACTTCTTCCATCGGCGATGAACCCACATCCATTGGTCTGGATGCAGCTTCACAATTTCCTCTATCTTATCATTAAACTTCTGAGTCATGTGTACAAGAGTAGACTCTTTATTTTCCTTCTCTTCCCAGCTTAATTCGTCCTCAATCATGATAATTCCTCGACCGTCGTCCTGCCTGTAAATATAAATGGGCAAGATTGGAGAATGAGTTTTTCGTGCAATCACGGATAACCCGAGGGCGCTCCCTGTTTCAATACCAAAAAATTTTGTTTTTACCCCAATAGGGGGTCCCATGAATTGATCCTGAACAAAAATAACAAAATCATTGGCCTTCAGGGCCCGTAAAATATCAAAACTGCTATGGCGAGCTTTGATGAAACGAGTGCCCATTTTTTCCCTCAGGCCAAACCAAAGCCGATTGATCCACTCGATTTTAAATTCCTTGGAGATCAAATGAACGGGCAAACCCTTGAGAGAAAGCGCGGCAGTTCCAAAATCACCAGCCCCCAAATGACAGGTTAATAAGCAGACCCCACGCTTTCTATTTTGTGCTTCCAATAACTTCTCATATCCATAAATAGTGAAATGGCGAGACAAGTTCTGAGTTTTCAAAAAAGGAAAATAACAAAATTCTACAGCTGTTCGACCCATGTTACACAAAGAACGGCGGCCAATTTTCAAACGTTCATTGTATGTAAGACTTGGAAATGCTCTTTGGAGATTATCAAGAACAAGCTGACGTCTGATACGTAAAACGTCAAACCACAAAATACCTATTAAGTCTCCCAAGCGAAGTTGGATGTGCCTTGGCAACGAAATGATGCACAAACACATTCCCTTAACTAACCAGGCACAAGAGTTCTGCATCCAATTTGTCACGTCCGTCTCCCCATAACAGTCCTAGCCTTGCCTCAAAGAGAAACCCTGTCAGGTCACTGTGCCCAATGAGTTTGATCAAATCTTTACTCGTTGTTAGCACCTTATTCACTTGGGCCTTTTTTAAATCACTCAGAATATTTCGCACATCAGGTTGAGAATAAACATGATGATCTTTAAAGATCGAATGTCCCCTCATCGAATAACCCGCCTGCTTAACTAAGGATTCGAAGGAGGAAGGATTTCCTATACCAGAAACAAGCCAAACGGCCTCGCCTTTTTCCAAAGGAATTCCCTCCGTAACTGAACGCGTTGCCAACAAACAATAGTTCACCTCTATCATTCGATCCGCCGAAACCCATTTCTCTATTGCCTGACGCCAACCCACATAGTTTTCTTCGCTTCCTAGATTTCGCTTATTGAGAACAACAAAGTTGGCTCTTTCTAAAGAACTCAGCCTCTCCCGTGCTCTCCCTTTCGGCAAGGAATTCAAATGCCAAAGTGGGGCTGAAAGATCACAAACCACAATGTCCATTTGTCTATAAAGCCGCCGGTGTTGAAAAGCATCATCGGCGAGGATCCACCTCACTGGTGTTTGTGCTAACAAGGTCTCGCCCGCCAAAACGCGATCAGGATGAACGAACACAGGAGCATCAGGAAATCTTCTCGCCAGCATTGTCGGTTCATCGCCCCAGATTGGTATTGCATGAACATCAGATGAGACTCTCTGAACGCCCTTGTAACATCCCTTGTATCCTCGACTGATGACACCGACTGGGATTTTCAATTTCTGGGACCAGGCCACAAGGTCTGCAACAATGGGAGTTTTTCCTGTCCCACCGGCAGTGAGATTACCGACACTGACCACAGGCACACTCAGTTTGTGACTCAAACAGATGCCCGAATCATAGGACCAATTCCGCAAACTCATGACTCCCTGATAGAGGAAGCCAAAAGGATCAGAGTCCATCTTCAAAGGACCCTTTCATCTTTCTGAATCTTATTCTTTAAAGAAAAAAACATCTCCAGCTCCTCTGCCACTCTGACTGTTGCTCCCTTTTTTCCCAGGCGATTTTTTGCTTCATGCATTTCGAGCGACATCAACCGCCGCGCTTCTGCCGATTCGACAAGCAGGCTCAGAGATTCTCCCAGAACTGTCGGGGTGGCACGATCCTGAAAAAATTCAGGACAAGTTTCTCTACCCAAGATTAAATTGATCATTCCAAAGTACGGTATGTGTTTTACAAACTTTTTTGCTAAATATGCTGTTATGGTATTCATGCGATACATGATGTTCATGGGCTTCTCGAGAAGCCCCACTAGGAGTGTGGCTGTTCCACTAGCGGCAAGGACCACATCCGTCATTCTGACCATGTCGATCGGAGGCATCTGAATGATCCTCAAAGGTATACCAATATCACCTATGGCAAGCCGTAGTTTTTCCTTATCCAAAGTGGGCGCAACTAAAAGCGCCACTTTTAATCGTGGGAATTTTTTAAGAAGCCATTCGGCCGTTTCGAGTTGGATATGAAGATGATGCTTGATCTCTGAGTCACGACTTCCCGGCATAAGCCCCAAAAGCACATCATCAGCTTTGATTCCAAAGCGATTTCGGACGCGGTCATTCTCTTCCTTATCAGAAACTCTCTCATCTAACTCATCCAAAAGGGGGTGGCCAACAAACTGGCATGGGATTTTATGACGGTCATAAAATTCCTTTTCAAAAGGAAAGAGAACAAGCATTTTGTCTACGCACTTTTTAATGGTCTTGACCCGTCCTTGTCTCCAGGCCCAAACTTGTGGCGAAATATAATAAACGACAGGTATTCCCAATTTCTTGAGTTTTGCTGCTAGCCGAAGATTGAAGTCGGGATAATCCAACAACAAAGCGACGTCAGGACGTCGCCTCTTTGCCTCAGACAAGAGGCTGTTAAAAGCCCCCTTTATAATACCCCAATGAGAAATCACCTCTTGAATTCCCACAACTGCCATTTCCTCAGATTTGCCAAGGCGCTCAAATCCAAGGTCTTCCATTGCTCTGGTTCCAACACCAAAAGCTTTCATATCTCTATTTTGTTTCTTCCAATATTCAAGGAGTCGCTGAGCGTAGAGCGCACTTGAGGCCTCCGCTGCAACCACCAGCACCTGAAAACTCATCGAGCCACAACCCGCTCCCGACGCTGGCGAATTTCTCGATCGATCTGTTCAGCCAGTCTTAAGGCAACAAGCCCATCGTGCCCACTCACGATAGGCGCGGTTCCGCTTTGAATACAATCGACGAAAGCCGTCGTCTCTGCCAATAGGGCGTCACCCTTCTCGAGATTCCAACTCTGCTGCTCCAGAGGAACATTTTCACCACTCCAATCTCCCGTTTTGGTCAGAAGAGACACTTCTCCCCCTCCAAAATCCATTGATAAGTACTGATTGGCTTGAAAAACTCGAAATTTTCTCTCAGATTTTTGGGATACGCGAGAAGCAGTGATATTTGCAACTGCTCCACACTTAAATTCAACTCTCGCATTTGCAATATCGATCTCCCTTGTCAAAACGGGAGTGCCGATCGCTGAGACCGCAACTGGCTCGCTATTAACCAGGGACAAGACGACATCAAGATCATGAATCATCAAGTCAAGAACAACGGAGACATCAAAGCCGCGCGGTTTAAAGGGCGCAAGGCGATGACATTCCATAAACAAGGGATTTTTTAGCCTTTCCCTCACCGCAATAAAAGCGGGATTAAATCTCTCAATGTGCCCAACCTGAAGCTTCAAGCCATGTCTCTCGGCCAGCCGACAAAGCTCTTCACCCTCTTGGGAGTTCATCGTCATCGGCTTTTCAACTTGCACATGAACGCCATTTTCTAAAAAAAATTTGGCAATTTCAAAATGAGAGGTCGTCGTAGAAGCAACCGTCACAGCATCCACCTGAGGAGCTAACAATCTATAATCGGCAAATGAGGGCACCCCAAGTTCACGCCCAACTTCTTGGCTCCTCTCCTCGCTTGAATCGCAGACTCCCACCAGACAGACATTGGGTAAGGCCTTGTACTTTTGGGCGTGGAATCGGCCCAGGTAACCAACTCCAATGACTGCACACCGCAAGGGGCTCTGCTTCATCGAGCAATTCCCTTTTTGGACTGACGAACAAATTCCAATAGTCTTCCAATTTCATCAGACGGCTGGCAAAGCCGCTCAATTTTTTCAATAGCCTCTTCAATTGTTCCCTCGCCTCTAATCAAAAATCGAATAGCCCGATGAATGCTTTCAATTGTCTCCTTAGAAAATCCAGAACGCTCCAATCCAATTTTGTTCGTGGCCCTTATTGTCGCGTAATTGCCAGAGGCAATTGAATAGGGAAGAATATCTTTATTCACAGCCGTATCACCGGCAATATAACAGTGCGTACCCAAAGTGATAAACTGGCTAAACAAACATCCACCGCTGATTTTCACGTGATCCTCAACTATGACATGACCAGCAAATTGGGCACAATTGGCGACAACAACCTCATTGCCAATCTTGCAATCGTGAGCCAAGTGAACATAGGCCATAAGAAGGCAATTGTTACCAATAAGCGTCGTTCCTCCTCCTTTGGGAGTACCTAAGTTCAAAGTGCAGAACTCGCGAATCGTATTATTATCACCAATTATGAGCTTTGTGACTTCACCTTTATAAGTGAGGTCCTGAGGAGGAGTTCCGACCGCAGCGCCTTGAAGAAAGTGGTTACCGCTCCCAATTTCAACAATTCCGGCCTCATTTCCAATGACAACATGACTCTCGACCACACAGCCTTTCCCAATTTTTGTTCTTCCCTTGATCACGGAATAGGGACCGATAGACACGTCCTCCGCTAGATCTGCCTCTTTTGAGACAATGGCTGTAGGATGTATAGACAATTTACTCACTCCAGAAAATCAGTTGGACTGGGAACTCACGTCTGTCATATAGGCCATAATTTCAGCCTCAGCAACCTTTTGATCGTCCACCTCAATATAGCAACCCATCAGAATCATGCTCTTTCGCTCGCGCAAAATTTCAGCCTTTATGATCATGGAATCTCCTGGTACGACGGGAGCCCGAAATTTGGCATTTCTGATAAAGGCAATCGCCACATCCATCGGTGGATCTGTTGATCGATAGGCCGCCAATGCGCCCGCTTGAGCCATCGCCTCAATGAGAATAACGCCCGGCACCACTGATCGATGAGGAAAGTGCCCCGTAAAAAAATGCTCATTGATAGTCACGTTCTTGAGGGCAATAATTTTCCCCCCCTCGCGCGATTTTGGAGAGGGACCTTCAGTCCTAGAAATCAGCTTATCCACAAAGAAAAAAGGATACCTGTGAGGAAGAATTTTTTGAATTTGATCTGCCCTCATACCCGGTTCTAACGGAAATCCCATTCCCAACCCCAATTCATCTTTATTAAATGTAATTGTACGAATTCAAAAACTACTTCGCTGCTTCGAAGTCTTTAATCAAGCGGTCTGTCAGGTCGACCTCCTTTATCGCAAAAAGAACATTCTGCTCAGACTTCTCCAGGATCATTGTGTAGCCTTCCTTCTGCGCCACTTTTTCAAGAATTTCCCTCAATTTTTTTACAATCGGTAACGTCAAATCACGTTCCTTTTTCTGAATCTCCAGCTGACTTTGACCGACCAACTCCTGATATTTCATCATCTGTGTGCGAATTTCATTGGTCTTCTTTTCTTTTACTTCATCAGAAAGAACCAACTTCTTTTTTTCAAAATCTTCATTCATTGCCTTGATATCGGCTTCCTTCTTTTCAAGTTCTTTCTTTTTCTTGTTGAATTCTGCTTCAAGAGTTTCCTTTGCCTTTTTCCCAACTGTGGTCGTTTGAATTGCTTTTTGCATATCCACATAACCAAGTTTCAGGGGTGTCTCCGCCCATACAGAAGCAGAAAGAGCGAACAATACCATCCCGATAACACCTTTGCTGAACCTTGAAAATATCACTTTATTTACCTCACTTTAGCCTGGTCAATAATTAGTCTACGAAATCCGCTCATTAAAACACAATTTAGAATGGAGCACCAATAGCAAATTGGAAGTTAATTGAATCCTCTCTGAACTGCAACTTCCTCTCAAATGGAAATCCCCATTCGAATCGAAGTGGACCGATCGGCGAAAACCAACGAAATCCAAATCCCGCGTCACTTCGAAAATCACTCAATGCCAAAGTATCATCGGCATTACCGATATCATAAAAAACAACGCCATTGATATTTGCCTCGGTAATGAGTGGGAACTGAAATTCAAGGTTGTAATAGAACTGTTGAGTGCCGCCATAGGGACGAAGTGCCGTGTAGCTCGCATACTGATCGCCTGCTGCTATCGCTTCATCATAGGACTTCTGACTCCTCACCCGTTTCCCGATCGAAAACCAATCATATCCACGAAGACTGTTCGCTCCACCCAACAAAAACAACTCATTAAAAGGCTCGCTCTTACTTGGATCATTGGATTGAATGAAACCATAGGTTAAATTGTTCCTCCATATCACGTCCCAAAACAGTCTCTTGTAGTACCTGAAGGTTCCGAAGCCTTTTGTGTAAGAAAGATCCCCACCAAGCCCTGCGTATTCAAGGTTTAAGCTAGAAAAGAGACCGTCTTTCGGCGCAAAACGATCATCTCGCTTGTCATACTCGAGTGTCACAGTCACAGAACTGGTGACCCCGTTAACTGTCTCAACAGGAAAAATGGTCGGATCGCCTTCACTGCTCAGCTTAATATCCGTGTCGTCGATTTTATAGCGCAAAAAACCTTTGAGATACGGAGCCAAAGGATGCCCAATTCGAATCGCTCCGCCATTCTTTGTCTCTTCATACTCACTCAAAATTCGACGGCTCTGATAGGCGTCAAATCCTACCGACCACTCGGTATCCCGAAAGTAGGGTTCAGTAAAGTTGACGTTAAACTGAGATTGCTTCTTACTGAGATCAAGGGAAACACTCAATTTCTGCCCTTTACCCAGCAAATTTGTCTGGCTGACCTGGCCATTAAATACAAAGCCCGCGTAGGTACTGTACCCTGCTCCAACTTGTATCGTTCCTGTGTTTCTCTCTTTGACGACAATGTCGATATCCATTCGATCATTGTTTCCTTTTGGTGTTCGAGTATTAAGGGTCACGTCTTCAAAATAGCCGAGACGTTTGACGTTGGCGATGGACTCTCGCTTGCGAGTTTCATTGTAGAGCTCTCCTTCGTTTATTTGAAACTCGCGCCGAACAACCTTGTCCCGCGTTTTTGTATTCCCTAATACATTGATTCTTCCAATATAAACCTTATTGCCCTTGTCTATTTCAAAGGTAACATCCACCCTCTTGTCTTTTTCTCGAATTGAGGTCCGAGGAATAATATTGGCAAAAGCGTACCCGAGATCACCATACTTTGCCTGCAAGACACGCAAGTCATTTTGCAGAGTCTCATAGACGAACTGGTTGCCCTCCTTAACGCCCACCTGGGCCATCAATTCCTCATTGGAAAATAGAAGATCCCCCGTGAAATCAACTCCCCCAATATCGAATTGGTCCCCTTCATCTACTCGAATTGTGATGTAGATACCCTTTTTGTCTGGGGTTACATAAACCTGAGGGCGATCTATCTTGACCTGAACAAATCCCTCGTTAAAGTAAAGAAAATTCAGGATCTGCATATCTCGATCAAAGGCGTCTTGCTTAAAAGATCCAGACCCCCCCATAAAACTAAAAAAACTACCTTCCTGAGTGGCCATCACGGATTTTAATTTACCGCTCCCCAGCTTTTTGTTCCCAATGAAGCTCACACGCTTCACTTTCACCATTTCATTTTCTTCGATATCGAATCGCAGATTAACGCTTTCATTTTCCTTTACGGTCACCAAGCTGTGATTGATGCGGGCCAGAAAATATCCTTTTTCTTCGTAAAGCTTCTCCATTTTCTGGACGGCTTCTCGAATCTTTGTGTAATCCAGTATTTGGTAGGCTTTCAAACCCGAAGCTTCGGACAAAGCTGTGTCCTCTACTTCGGAATTACCCTTGTATTCAATCCCGACAATTGAAGGCTTTTCGACCACAGTATAGGTCAAAACAGTTCCATCGCCTCCGTCCTCCTGGTCGACAATGACATCATAAAAAAAACCGGACTTAAAAAGTTCCTTCACGTCCTGGCGAACCCTCTCGAAGCTCAGCGGTTCACCTTCAAGTGACTTCAGACGAGCTCGAATAGCATCCTCTTCGATCTTTTTATTCCCTTTGATAGCAATTTTTCGAACAATTAAAATAGTGGGATGAATGGGAGCGGCCTTACGGACAGACGCTGCTCTTTTCGAGGAACGACGAGCGGCAGGCTCCCTCGCTCCCTCGTTCTCCTGTCCCCAAACTATATGCCAGGGAATAATCATTGCCATCAAAAAGCCAACTACGAGTCTCGTCAAGGTGAGAAATTCCTAATGGTTTTAAATACTTAAAGTCATACTGAGACCGGAGCCTAGCCCGAAGCAGCTGGTTTGTCAAAATCTGCGAGAAGGGAGGTTTCCATTTTTTTTCAGCAACGCACATTGCCGTCAAGCAAAACCCCTTGAAATCCCCTGTAACGCATTAAGCTGGCCTGCTTGATTGTTGTTCCAAACTCCAAGGGTGCCGGCTGAAGAGGATCTTAGGAATTCAGGATCTTCAAACATGCGTCCGGCAGCAGCGCTCACGTCGTGAGCACTGCACCAAGCCGAACTCGATCCTGAAATCCTAAGATCTGCTTCAGCCAGGCTCCCGTGTCTTTTGGACACAACAGAATCACCGAAGGCTTGCGGGCCAAGCAAGGATTCCTACTTCGCAAAGGCGATCATGACAGATGATCCTTAAGGCTTCTGGAGTCTCTCATTGCACACCAGGCTTTGTGGATGAGGCGATTGATATTGGCTCTGAGTATGGAGTAGGTGTGATTTAGAGAATCCTCGGCGTCCGTCCGACTTTAAGGATCTTGATTTTAATGCAGCGGCTGGGCCGCAAGCCTTCGGTGGATCTGCTGTATCCAAAAACACAGGGAGCTGGCTGAAGCAATCTCAGGGGTTCAGGATCGAGTTCGGCTTGGTGCAGTGCTCACAACGTGAGCGCTGCTGCCGGACGCATGTTTGAAGATCCTGAACCCCTGAGATTGCTTCAGCCATGAACCTTGGAGTTTGGAACAACAATCACGGGGCCAGTTTATGTTATGTGAAGAGAGCCGTGGAGTCCTTCACCCAGAGCCCATCTTTCATGCGATGCACCCGAGGAAACTGAGAGGCAAACTCTTGATCATGCGTGACGACCACTAATGTCAGCTCCATCCTCTGCTTGAGTTCAAAAAATAATTCTTGGATTCGGTGACTGTTCTTGGTGTCAAGATTCCCTGTGGGCTCATCGGCAAGAAGAATTTCTGGCTCGTTCAGAAGAGCTCTCGCAATAGCCACTCGTTGCTGCTCTCCCCCGCTCAATTCGGAGGGAAAGTGGTCCTTCCTGTCCATCATCCCCAAGGTGGCCATGAGTTCTTCCGCCCGCTCTCGTGCCATTCGCTTTGACCGTCCGCCGATACGGGCAGGCATCATCACGTTTTCAATAGCAGTAAATTCTCCCATCAGGTGGTGAAATTGAAACACGAATCCAAGCTTCGAATTGCGAAATTTGGCCAAGTCTTCGTCTGATTGACGAAACAGATCCTTACCTCGATAGAGAACAGTCCCCATGGAAGGCTTGTCGAGTGTTCCCATGATGTGCAGCAAAGTGCTCTTTCCAGCTCCACTGGCTCCCACGATGCATACTGCATCCCCTTTGTTCACATTCAAATCAAGTCCCTTGAGAATATCCAAGCGGCCAGATCCCATAGGATAAAATTTTTGAATGCCACGCGCCGAGAGCATAGGTAGGCTATCAATCATAACGAAGTCCTTCCACGGGAGGTAATTTTGCCCCGCGCCTGGCTGGGGCCAATGTCGCAAGGTAACAGATCAACATGGAGACACCAAGGATGGCTGAGAGATCAGTCAATCTAAACTCAATGTCGACTCTTTCTAACTTATAAACTTCACCAGGAAGAAGTCCCCAGCGCTTTTCTGCGTAGACAAAACCAAAACTTAAAGCAGCTCCGAGAAGAAGCCCCATGAGGGATCCAATCCCACCGATGAGGAGACCTTGAATGGTGAATAATTTCACTAAAAACTTTTGCGTCGCACCTAAAGTCTTCAAAATCGAAATGTCTCCAAATCGTCGCATGACACTGACAAAAAGGGTGCTTGAAATATTGAAACAGGCCGCAATAACCATGATCAACAACACAAAAAATATAACAAGCTTTTCAAGTTTTACGGCCTCAAACAAATTGCGATTGACATCCTCCCAGTCACGAGTCCAATAGGAGTGGCCCAAAGCTTGGCTGAGAGCAAAGGCAACTTCCTTTGCCTTGTCATCTTCGTCAAGCTTCAATCTGTATCCCATAATCTGATCACCAATCTGTGCAAAATCCTGAGCAGCCGACAGTTGGGTCAATACAAATCGCTGATTCCAATCGTGACGACCAAGGTCCAAGATTCCTCTCACAAAAAATTTCTTAAGCCGAGGGTGAATTGATGAACTGTCAAATTCTCCCGACAGAGGAATGACCACTCTAAATACATCTCCAACAGAAAGATGAAAGGACTCTGCCAAACCTCGTCCCACAAGAGCACCATCAACACCTTCAGCATTGGCCCCAAAGGCAAACTCCCCGCCAATTATTCTATTTTTCAACCGAAGTACTTTCTCGTAGCTAGTGGGATCTACACCTTGCACGACAACTCCCGCCACTCTTTTTTGGTGAGCAATGACCGCTTCAAGATATACAAAGGGAGTTTCAGCCTTTATGTGGGATGATGTCTTGTGTATCTGATCAAGAAATTCCTGCTTATCATTGATGGGCTGACCTCTCTTCATAACTAGAACGTGTCCCACAGAATCAATCACTGAATTTTTTAGTGTTGTCTCAAATCCGCTGACCACGGCCATTGCTACAACCATTGAGGCCACCCCAATGACAAGGCCAAAAATACTTAAGATAGTGGTGAGGTTTAAAAACTTTTGACCAGACCGAAAAAATTTCCAAACCAGCCAAAGCTGATACACTAACCACCACCGGTTGAAGTTGAGACCATCGCTTGAGACTTAAGAAACGCCTCAATAAACTCATCCAAATGACCATCCAGCACACGATCGGGATTCCCCGATTCTGTGTCCGTCCGATGATCCTTCACCATCTTATAAGGATGCAAAACATAGGAACGAATCTGACTGCCCCATTCGTTCTCAGCCTTTGCACCCTCAATGATTTCTTTTTCCTTTTTTCGCCTTTCTAACTCCCTCTCATACAGGGCCGCCCGAAGCATCTTGTATGCCCTCTCACGATTAGAAATTTGACTCCGCTCATTCTGACACTGGACGACCACTCCGGTTGGCAAATGAGTGATCCTCACTGCTGAATCGGTTCTGTTCACGTGCTGGCCACCGGCCCCACCGGAACGATAGGTATCAATGCGAAGATCCTCGTCCTTGATGACTATCTCAATGTCATCTTCCACCTCAGGCCAGGCGTAAACGGAGGCAAAACTTGTATGACGTCTCGCATTAGAATCGAAGGGACTTATTCTTACCAAGCGATGAACTCCTGACTCTGATTTCAAATTCCCGAAGGCATAGGGTCCCTCAATCAGAAGCGTGGCAGATTTGATTCCGGCACCCTCGCCATCAGTAAGAGCCAAAGTTTCTAATCGATAACCTTTTTGTTCCGCATACCGAATATACATTCGATAGAGCATCTGGGCCCAATCGCAGGCCTCTGTTCCTCCGGCGCCTGCATTGATGCTCAAATAAGCACTGTTCAGGTCTGTCTCCCCGCTCATGAGTACTTTTAACTCAAAACCTTGAATCACTGACCCAATGCCAACGAGCTCTTGCTTGATTTCCAGAAAAGATTTTTCATCTTCTTCCTCGACGACCATTTCAAGAAGGACCCCAGAGTCCTCGATTCTTTGATTGAGAGTGTGCCAATCAGCCACAGATTTCTCTAGAAAGACCTTCTCGGAATTAATTTTCTGCATTTCTTTGTGATTGTTCCAGATCGCCGGATTTTGAGCTTGCTGCTCTAGTTCTTCTGCTCTCTTCGCTTTTCCCGCGATGTCAAAGATACCCCCTCAGATCAAGGGTTCTGACCTTATACTCACTCAATTGGGATCTTATTTCTGCTAAGTCTGTTGCTATGGACATGATTGCTCCTTCTGGTCCCACAAGCTCCAGAGACTAGCAAATCAAAGACTGTCAGGCAACCACTGCCTGAATCATCAGTACTCCTGCCAAAATTTTTCCCAAATTTCATCTTGAATTTTAAACATACGCTGGGCATCTCGTTGCGATTTCTCATGCTCAAAGCCTAACAGATGCAAAAGACCATGCAAAACAAGATAAGACAACTCCTCCTTGACTCCCAAATGATGATCCCTTGCCTGACGACGAACGACCTCAAGAGAAAATACCAACTCCCCCAAACTGTCGTCATCAATACCAGCGAAACTAAGAACGTCCGTCGCGTAGCTTTTCTTTCGATACTTACGATTGAGTTGCCGAGCCTCCGGCACAGAAAGAAACACAACCACTACCTGAGATGCTTTTCCGGTGCCCTTTATTCTTCTTTTGGCGAGAGCTTTCAGAAAATAATTCACGCATAAATAGATAAAGGCTCTCGGCACTCGGCCCGGAGTGCGATTGATGATGAGGCAACTCATGCCGAGTGAGTACCCTTCTTCTCAGACTTACCAACAGAGGCTTGCTGTTGAGACGACGACTTCCCGGAACCATAGTGGTAGGGGTTCGTTTGAGGATAATCAATGCGCTGATGATAGATGCCAAGCAAAATCCGTTTGAAAGATTTCTCGATGACGGATAAATCTGCCAAAGTCAAATTGCATTCGTTCAACTGACCGTCGAGAAATTTTGCCTGAATGATATTTTTGACCAAATTTTGAAGTCGTGTCGCCGTTGGTTCATCTAATGATCGCGCCGCTGCTTCTATACTGTCTGCTAACATGACAAGAGCAGCTTCACGGAACTGCGGTTTAGGACCAGGATAACGAAAATCATCTTCAATAACCTGATCAACATTTCTATCGGCCTCATCTAAAGCCTTATTATGAAAATAGGAAATCAATGTTGTTCCATGGTGCTGAAGAACCCCGTCAATGATTGGCTTACCCAGCTTGTGCTTGAGTCCCATCTCAACTCCATCTTTAACATGAGCGATGAGAATGGTCTTGGAGAGATAGGGAGAAATGTGATCATGAGGATTATGTCCCTGTCTCTGGTTTTCAATGAAGTACTGGGCATGCGGCATCTTTCCGATATCGTGATAATATGACATTACCTTGCCCAAAAGAGCATTGGCGCCAATCTCCTTTGCGGCAGCTTCAACCATGCTTCCAACAACAAGTGAGTGATGATACGTCCCTGGTGCTTTGACGATCATTTCCTGCATCAACGGATGGTTGAGATTACTCAACTCCAACAGCTTTACATCCGTCGTATAATTAAATCCCGTCTCGAGGAGAGGCACAATCATCATCGCCACCATTGAAGAGAGTAATCCTCCCAACAAACCAGCCGGAACATTCCAAAGAAGATCATTCAACAGAGCCTCGCTCCCAATCCCCTGGATGAGCGTGAAAAGCGCGATAATCAGAGCCTGAATCAGACCTGTTCGAATTCCAGCCAAATAGATGTCATTTCTCTTTTTACAAGCGTAAACGCCGCGGGCCGCCGCCACTCCCCCAATCAGCGAAACCACTAGGAAACTAAAATTAAAATCCACCATAATGGCCCCGGCCGTGGCGATAAAGGCTGTAAAAAGCCATACCACCTCACCCGAACTGATCACCAACCCCACGAGCATTGGTCCAGCGGCAAAGGGAGCCGCGTAAAGGAAAACACTCGGAGGAATCAATTTGCCATACTTTACAACAAAAGCCGCATCCGTCATAAATAGAAACACTTTGGCAAGAAAGACCACCACCACTGTCACTAAAGCCATGACAGCAAAATCTCTGTTTTCAACTTTGATTCTCTTTTGAGTGAATCGGCGAGAGTAAGAGAAAAACACAAGAATCAAAGTCAAAAATAGAAGGGCCGTCACCAAAGAAATAAAGTCACTGCGGCGATCAGACTTCAAGTTTCGAATCTCTCCCAATAAAGTGACGTGAATCGGCTGAACAACGGCCCCCTCGGCAATGACCGTCTGGTTTTTTGCAATGCTGAGTTGGACAGGCAACACAGAATTCCGGGCCTTGAGCTTTCGTCCTGTTGTCTCCTGTCGATTGAATGTCAAATTTGGAACCAATAGAGAAAACGATAAGCTGAGTAAATGCTTTGCGTCTTTTGGAGACAATTGCTCCGTCCCAGGAATTCCTTCAAAATTAAAATTTTTTCGAGTCCTTAGGTCCTTGAGTTCTCCCCTGACAGAGGTATATTCTTCTCCGCCTCCCTCACGATCTACGACTCTCACAGTCAGAGCCGAGTCTGGCGCTGAAAGTAAATTATTGGATTCATCTATTACCCGGAAGTTCGACCATTTGCTGATTGCCTCTATAAGGATATTTTCAAGACGTGCACTGAATCGCCTTTCAATGAGCCACTGAAAGAGAATATCTGACACTCCGTAACCCAGCTCCTGTTCAAAAACTTTCTTATTTTGAAAGAATTTACTTTCTACATCTTCACGTTTGGACTCGCTGACCGGCCATTCCACGCTTTTCACAAGCAGACGCATATGCCGCCATGATTTATAAATATTTCGCGCTATATTTTCGTAAACGTCGGGATCATAATCAAATACGGGCAGCACGCCTTGTTCGGCTTCTTTTCTCTTCAATTCGGTAGCAACTTCATCAATAATTTGAAATCCAATGGGTGATTTGATATCCGAAGTCGCAACATCGCCGACCTGTAGAAAATAAGGAAAATCTATGTCCCAAAAAAGCAGAAATGAAAGAAGAACAGAAAAAGAGAGCAACAAAGCCAGGCGTCGAAACTTAAACTGAGAATCCACCCTGTGGACAATCTTGCCAACCAGCGTCTGCTCAAATCCCAAATTATCAACCCACTCCAAAAATCGACGAGAGTGGTCAATATACTTGGTTCGAGAATGAATTTCATTTTTACGCTTATCTTTACCCAAAGATCATGATTTCCTTCGCAAACTGCTCTATCTATTTTTCGGTATGCCCACGAAAAAAGATGCAAGTTCCCCGACTCAGTGGCATGAATCCGGACTTAAAGATAGACAATTGTCCCTCACATTTAAAGTCAAGGTGTGTAAAGGTGTTAAAGTGGCGTCTGAAATTCCAAAAAATCTAAGTGATTTCAATTCATTAATAAATATTGTCGCCTCTTTGCGGGGACCTAATGGCTGCCCCTGGGACCAAGAACAGACACACCAAAGTCTCTCTCGCTTTGCGATAGAGGAAGCCCATGAGCTGGCGGAGGCTATTGACAGCGGCCTCGACCAAAATATGATCGAGGAACTCGGCGATCTGATGCTTCAGGTTGTTCTCCACAGTGAGATTGCCCGCCAAGAAGAGCGATTCAGTATCGAGGATGTTATTTCAAATATTTGCAATAAAATGGTCCGCCGGCACCCCCATGTCTTTGGCGATCTCAAAGTCCAAGGGAGCAAGGAGGTCTTAAGCAATTGGGCGAAGATAAAGGCCGAGGAGAAGGGACTTCGAGAGGATTTTATTGAACTTCGTAATCCAGAAAAAATGCCCTCCCTCATCACAGCGCACAAAATTGGAGAAAAGACCGCTGAATATCACTTTGACTGGCAGGAGCCTAAGGAAGTAATGGCTAAGATTGAAGAGGAGCTCGAAGAATTAAGGTCCGCACTGGCCTCCAAAAAATCAGACGAAATTGAACATGAGATAGGAGACCTGCTCTTTAGCCTTGCCCAACTCGCCCGCCATCTTGAGATGGAAGGAGAATCTGCGCTCCGAAAAACAAACCACCGGTTTGCCCAACGATTCAAAAAGATGCAGGAATTCTCTCGTGAGGACAGTAAGATCTTCACTGAACTTTCAAAGATGGAATTGGAATGGTATTGGTCCAAAGCCAAAGAAAATGAAGCAAGTACCAAGCAAAAAATTCCTAAGTGAATCTACGTTTAAGTAATTGAATAAACTGGCGCGCTTCCCTTACTCCAAAATAGGCAGAAATAAACATATAGAGAGCTGCACCCGGTCCAACGAGGATGGCTAACTTGAGGCTTTTAATAAGACTTCCTGCCTCGGGCCAAAAACCAGAAAGCAACAAATGCGCGCCCCAAAGCCACAATCCCATCACAACTAGACCGGGAATCCATTTGAAGGAAGCCCAAAAAATCTGCGCTACACCAAGGGGGCCTATCATTGATCGGTAACAGAGCATTAGAATCAAAACATTAAAAATTCCGGAAAGGGTCGTAGCACTCACCAAACCCATAAGTCCAAAGGACCTGGTCATCCCACTAGCAACACCCAAATGAAAAAGGAGAGTTAAAACTGAAACGACCGCTGGCAACCAAGTATTTTTTCGAGCATAAAAACTAGGCACTAAAACGCGGCTAAAGCTCGATGCCAAAAGCAAAATCGTGTAAATTTGAATAACTTTTGCGGTAACAGTGGCATCCACTTTTGAAAACTGACCTCGCATAAACAGAGCCTCTGACAAAGACTGCGCCACAAGAAAAAGTCCCACCGCGCATGGGACCGTCAAAAATAGGAGAAATTGGAGATGGTCAGTCGCCGACTGAAGCATCTCCTTAAATTTCTTTTCTGCATTGAGCTGGGAAAGACTTGGGAGCATGGCGGCGCCAAGGCTCACGGCAATAATCGCCTGCGGCAATTCAAGGATCCTATCTCCCCAGTATATATATGAGTGGGCCCCTTCAGGTAGCTCGCTTGCTAAATTTACATTTACAATTGCGATGATTTGCAGGACACCCAACCCCGCTACTCCTGGCAGCATATTAATCAAAACTCGCTTCACGCTCGGAACAGCCCAAGGCTTCCATCTTAAGCGCGGCAGAAGACCCATCTTCCAGAGCAAATGTGCCACGAGAAGCATCTGGCCCAAACCACCGACCAGAACTCCCCAAGCCAAAAACTCTCCCGCAGGACGCTGTGCAAAGCCATCGGGAATGAACGCAAATAGAATAAAAATAGCATTAAACAAAGCCGGGGCCATGGCCGGAATGAGAAATTTCTTCCAGGCATTCGCAATCGCCATGTAAAAGGCAAAGAGAGTAACAAAAAATACATAAGAAAACATGACTCGAGCAAGCCACACGGTGGTATCAAGCTTCCCTGCAATGGCATTGTAGCCATCCCCCCCCACAAGAACACTCATCAATTGGGGCATCCAAATGATGCCGATCGCAGACAAAATTCCCGTCAACAAAACAAGCAGAGTAAAAATTCCGCTCGCCAAGGCCCTGGCCTCAGAACTAAGCGTTTCCGGCGAGACACCCTTTTCTGCTTCTGCAATTTTGCGATCTATGTAAATGGGCATAAAACTAACGGAGAGAGACCCCTCGCCCAATACCCTCCGGAACAGGTTCGGCAAACGAAATGCCACGACAAAAGCATCGGTTACCGTCCGGGAAAAATAGGAGGCAAGCACGATATCTCGAACCAAGCCCAGGATCCGACTCGCGATCGTGCCTAGGGACATAGCCCCGGCCGACCTCATAACAGATTGTTTTTTCTCATGCTTTTCCAAAAGACTCGCTCATTTCACTTCTCCGGCTTTATGGGCTCTGCGCTTGCGCTCCGCCCCAGTCTATGATATGTCCGGACGACTAATGTGTTTAAGAGTGTATCTTTGTTAAGTTTTTTCCCGTAAGACTCTCAATTGAATAGAGTTAATCATTGGAGGTTATAATTGGCAAATCATAAGTCAGCCGCAAAACGGGCCCGCCAGACAGTAGTTAAAACAGCGCGCAACTCACGTGGCAAGAGTGCCGTTCGAACCTACGAAAAGAACCTACAGAAGGCCTTGGAGCTAGGAGATAAAAATTCAGTTCAACAATTGCTGGTTTTGTTCTCTTCTAAAGCAGGAAAAGCGGCCCAAAAAGGTGTCTGCACAGCTAAATCTGTCTCAAGAAAAATTGGCAGACTTTCTAAACAAGTTCACCAGTTGGTTTCATCCAAATAGTTTTCATTTTCAAAGCTATTTCTCGCTGAATGATTAACACAATGAAATCTGCTATTCGGGTTGCGCGACAGCCCTGAATAGCCACAAAATTCATTGGGGTTAAACACTAAATTTCGGGGTTTTGAGTTTCAGCGGCCAATTTGGAAGCCACGTATATTCTGATTCTTCTTTTCATCTGAAAGTCTAAATTTTGAAACTCAATTCCAAATTTCTTGCCCTGAGGATGGCAGTAACGCACAGCTCCTCTCACGACCACATATTGGAAATCCAGCAAAAGAAATGTGAGGAGAATAAGTTGATTTTCCTGCATGGGAATATTCGATCCGATGAGCATTCCACCCTCACCAATTTCCCAGCTGTTTCCAATGTAATATTGACCCTTAAGCAAAATCCCAATTTGGCGCACAAAAGCACGGCGAGGAACTCTCCGTCGTCTTCTGCCGCTCTCCGCAACTGGACTTCCTTTATTTATTTCTTCTGTATTCGTCATTTTCGCCCACGATAAATCCAATTCCGCACATCTGCTGAACCTATCGGCACAATATCGAGCGAGCTTTATTGTGCACAAGTTCGAATGATGAAGTTTTCCAACCAAATATGACTTGAAAGCGGGGTGGATTTAAGAGCTCGATCTGTCTCATGAAGGGCTACCAAGGTTCGATTGATTTTATCGAAGGACCAACTGCGAGACTGATTAATGTATTCCTGTAGAAAAAATTGGGAAACTCCTGCTTTGGCGCTCAGACTTTTTCCACCCAATCCTTCAGATAATCCCTCGCGCACTATATGGAGAATACGGACATGGCGAGTGATCAGACTCAAGGCCCCAACTTCGCTTTGGCCGTGCTCCAAAAGATTGGCGAGACAAATCAAAGCATGAGCCCTATCTTTCCGACCAATGGCATTGGCTAAATCAAAGACGCTGTCAATTCTTGAGCGAGAAACGAGCCGCATGACATCGTCTTCATTTATTGGCCGTTTATCATCTCCTAGATATTGGGCCATCTTCAGCATCTCATTGTTAATTTCGCCAAGATTATTACCTACAAATTGTTGAAGTAGAAAAACTGCACCCGCCTCAATCTGAGTCCCGTGACTGAAAGCGATGTATTCAATCCACTGGCGCATTTGATTATCAAAGGGCCTCCTCAACTCGACGACAGTGCCAGTCTCGTTGACGACGCGAAAGTACTTTTTTCTCTTATCGACTTTTTCGGTCACAATGACAAAAGTGGTTGTAGCAACTGGGTTCTCCAACACCGGGAATAGTGATTCCCAATCTTTATCTTTTAATCCACTGCCAATTTTATAAAGAACAAAGCGACGCGGACTGAGCATAGTCAAGGTCTCGACAGCATCCTTTACTTGCGAAGGAGAAGTCTCCGGATAATGGAATTGATCGTAGCTAAAGTCATCCGATCCATCAGAGAGAGTCTTTCGCTTGAGCAACCTAACGGTTTCATCAACCATATAACTGTCATCACCATACACGAAATAAAGCGGACCCGGAGATTTCTTCTCCAGGTGCTTTTGCAGTTTCCTCAAATCCCATACTATTTTTGACATCAAAAACTTTCTGTCAATCGGTCGTGAACCTCAACCATCATATCCTCGGCCATTTTTGCGATATTTTGATGACGATCACTTTGGTTATATAGTGCATTTGCTGAATTGATTCCCGCCGAACCCAAGGCAGGAGCAGAATAAGCCCGTTCATTCTGAACAACATCTTGCCAAATAATTTTGTTATCTGAAATACGACGAAGCAGAACGCGCGCTGACACATGAATCCGATACTCAGTGGTAAGAACAGCGCCCAAAGGTAGGAGTTTGATTTCGTTCTGAGTGGCCTTGGCACTGCGAACAAACCGCAGATCTTCGACAATCCCTTCGAGAACGACGGCCGCATCCTCTTTGTCTACGACACGAGCAACACCACTGCGAGCCATTTGGCGGATCAATTCGTTGGTAAAATATGTTTCGATTCCAACTTCGCTCGTCGAATTTTTAAATACCACGATAGCCACTTGATTATAGCCACCTGGCAAGGCGCGCTCATGAAAACCCAGCCGGTACCCACAAGCAAGAGGCGCAAACAGAAAAATTAAAACAAAGGCCCTTTTCAGAAATTCCACGAAACCAAGGTATCGAGACTCAGCCTGCATATCAAGCCCAATTGAGAGTTGCCAGAGAGTGGCGAATAGTATATTTCTACAGCACTTTTTCTCAGGAATTGGATACGATGGAGAGTCACCAGATGTTCCCCTACCGACTTCTTGCCCCTGGCCCAGTCCCGCTCTCTGATGGAGTTCGACAGGCCTTGGCCGAACCCATGATTCACCACCGCAGCGAGGCTTTTCAGTTCATCTTAAAAGAAGCTCTTGAATTGCTGAAGCATGTGTTTCAAACATCGCAGCCGGTGATGATTCTAAACGCTGCAGGAAGCGGAGCAATGGAAGCCGCGCTGGTCAACACTCTCTCTCCGGGAGACGAGGCTCTTTTTATTGTTTCCGGCAAATTTGGCGAACGCTGGCTCAAGATGGGAAAATCTTTTGGACTCAAATGTCAGGTTTTGGAGACTCAATGGGGTTCGGCGACTCAGCCCCATGAGCTTGCAGCAGCACTCACTCAATACCCACAGGTGAAGGCCGTCTTTAGTCAGGCCTGTGAGACGAGCACCGCAGTGGCTCATCCCATCAAAGAACTGAGCGAAGTTGTTCACGCTCATCACCCCGCAACTCTCTTTATTGTTGATGCCATGACGGCCATGGGTGCCATGGAATTACCCATGGACAAATGGAAATTGGACGTTGTTGTCTCGGGATCGCAAAAGGCATTTATGCTCCCAGCAGGTCTTTCATTTATTTCGCTTTCTGAGAGAGCCTGGCTGGCTTACGAAAAATGCCGTATGCCGAAGTTTTATTTTGATCTCGGACCTGAGCTCAAGGCGAATCAAGGCAATGAAACTCGATTTAGTTCAGGAGTTGCTCTCATTCGTGGACTTCATTGCTCCCTGAAAGAAAGCTTTGCGGAAAATGGATTGAGCCGCTCAATTCGTCGCTCCCAAAGGCTGGCAAAGGCGACTCGCGAGATTTTTATTCATTATGGCTGGAGGATTTACGCCCAATCCCCCTCCTCATCGGTCACTGCAGCCTGGATTCCAGAAGAACTTCAAGAGAAAAAGATAGGATCCTTGTTACTGAAGAAATTCAACATTTATGTTGCCGGTGGCCAAGACAGCTTGAAAGGCAAGATCATGCGAGTGGGCCATTTAGGACATATTACCGACGAGGACCAACTTTTTTTCGCGCAAGCCTTGGGTTTGGTTCTTCAAGAATGCGGATGGGCAAAGGCTTCGGCCCAACAAATTGAGCAGGCCGTCCAACTCACCAAAAATCTCCTCAAAAACGAAACTGCCGTTTAGGTGACCACAAGTAATTATCCTCTCAACAAAATTTTGGTCACAGATATATTTACAGGCGAGTCTCTCGCTCTTTTGAGGGCGAGATTTGGATCAAAGGTTTTTCTCACCAAAGACCGAAGGCCGACCTCCGAAGAGCTGCAGGGAACTCAAGGACTCCTGATCCGTAGCCGCACGCGCATTGATCAGGAGCTTCTTGACCAAATTCCTGAACTTCAAATTGTTGTCACTGCGACGAGTGGATTTGATCACATTGACCTGCCTGCCTGTAAGGCCCGAGGGGTTCTTGTGATGCACACTCCTGAAGCCAATGCGCCGAGCGTCTGCGAACTTACCTTTGGTCTCATGATCACATTGTTTCGACGACTTGATGAAATGAAAAAGACAGTACACAACGGACAATGGAAAGACTCTCTCCCCTGGGGAAGAGAGCTTTATGGTCAGCATCTCGGAATTTTTGGACTTGGCCGGATTGGTTCCCGCGTTGCAAAAGTTGCCAAATGCTTTGGCATGAAAGTCTCCGCTCATGACCCCTACCAATCAGATGAGGTGTTTGCTCAACTTGATGTTGAGCGTCTGGGTCTTTCAGAGCTGCTCATCACCTCTGATATCGTCAGCCTCCATGTGCCACTCACTCAGGAAACGCGTCACCTCATTAATCATCGAACCCTTGGAGTTATCAATCGCTCGGCTATTTTGGTAAACACTTCGCGGGGCCCGGTAATCAATGATATTGAAGTTATCGAAGCCTTGGAGCTCAATCAACTGGGGGGCCTTTGCCTGGACGTCTTTGAACGAGAGCCTCTCAATCATAGTTCAAAGCTCTTAAAACTGCCAAATGTTGTGCTCAGCTGCCACATTGGCGCCTACACCGAAGCCGCATTTCAAAGGGCTTCTCTTGAAGCCGTGCAAAAAATAATTTTGTGGTCGAAATCCGGAGAACACTCGGACTCCTTGCCTCCTCCAGTTATTTGGTAAGGGTTCTCATTGTCCCATTGCGATACTGCGCGCCGCGTCTCTTTCTTTGGAAGATTTAGAAAATCGAAAGGGACGTTTTTATTGAAAATTGAATTCGGATGCGTATTATGCCGGACTGGTTAACAAATAAGGTCCCTCGAATTCTGATACCCTCAGATGCGATCGGCCTGTTTCTTTCTGTCGCTTTGCCTTAATGGCTCTGCGGATGGCGAGCTGTAGGGGAATTTATGCCAGGAATTGTTGTTGTTGGTTCGCAATGGGGTGACGAAGGAAAAGGCAAAGTCGTTGATGTTTTTTCCGCTGAAGCCGATTATGTCGTTCGATATCAAGGGGGTGCAAATGCCGGGCACACTCTGATTGTTGATGGAAAAAAAACAGTTCTTCATTTGGTTCCCTCTGGCATTCTCCACCCGACAGCCACCTGTATCATTGCTGCAGGGGTCGTGCTCGACGTTGAAACCCTATGGGATGAAATCTGTGCCCTTAAAGTTAACGGGCTTCTTTCAAATCCGGCCCAACTTCTCATTTCAGATTCCGCCACTGTTATCGGTGGCTATCACAAAGCCTTAGACCTCGCTCGAGAGACCGCGGCCGGAAACGAAAAAATTGGAACGACAGGACGAGGAATTGGCCCTGCTTATGAAGACCGAGCGAGTCGCAAGGCCTTGCTATTTGGAGATCTGTTTCAAACAGACACCCTTCGACGCAAGCTTGAAGTCTCTCTTGAGGAAAAGAATTTTCTATTGGAGAAGTTTTACAAGACTAAACCCATAGATCTCGACGAACAAATCGAAATGTTTAAAAAGCTCGCTACCGATCTTGCTCCCTATCGTTGCCGCGATACCTCCTTGATTATTCACAAGGCTCTTAAAAAGGGGAAAAAGGTTCTTTTCGAAGGAGCTCAGGGGTCTCTGCTCGACTTGGTTCATGGCACTTATCCCTTTGTGACAAGCTCATCGACTTTGGCTGGTTCGGCTTGCGTTGGAGCCGGCGTGGGCCCGGGAGCCATTGATAAAGTCATAGGAATCACCAAAGGTTACACAACCCGAGTTGGCAGCGGTCCCTTTCCAACTGAGTGCGACAACGACGTAGGGGAGACAATCCGGGAAAGAGGTCGTGAATTTGGAGCAACGACGGGTCGAAAGCGACGTTGCGGCTGGCTCGATCTTGTCGCTCTCAAATATGCGATTAGAATCAACGGCATTACAAATATCGCCCTGATGAAAATTGATGTTTTAAGCGGCTTTAACGAGATCATGGTTTGCACGGCCTACGAACTTGATGGCCGCAACATCAAAGAATACCCGGTCACTCCTGGCGACCTGGCCCGCTGTAAACCCATCTATCAAAAGCTCTCTGGATGGAAAGATGACATCAGCCAGGCACGTCATGCAGAGGATCTCCCAAAAACTGTCCGAGACTATATTGACTTCATTAGTCGTGAGCTCGAAACGCCGATCGACGTGGTTTCTGTTGGACCAGGCCGGGATGAAACCCTTTGGATAAGACCTCTGTTTTAACAGTACCTTACCGACTTGGGGGGATCAGCCAAGAGTCCTGCCATTTTCTTGAATTGAGTGTTGACAGGCAGGGGCAAATACTTGAAATATGTGGACCCTTAGGCAAGTAAGTGAATCTTAACGGAAACGAACGAGCCCAAACACAAGTGATCCGCTAGCTCAGCTGGTAGAGCATCTCACTTTTAATGAGAGGGTCGATGGTTCGAGTCCATCGCGGGTCACCAACTAGTTTTTGTTCGGTTAGAATTTGTTCGCTTAGTTTTATTTCTGTTGAGTGGTTCTCTTTTTGTTCTAAGTGTTTTTGATCTCAGTTTTTTCAGAGTCCCCTTCGTCTAGAGGCCTAGGACAACTCCCTTTCACGGAGTAGACACGAGTTCGAATCTCGTAGGGGACGCCAATTTCTCCGGTGTAGAACCTGCACTGACTCAAATTCAAAATTCTTTCCTTCTGATAGAGGGCTCTGGGGGCTTCCCGGATGCTGATGCCCGGTCGGGAGTGTTTATGACGTCAGAGAAAGAGCATCGCAAACTTGAAAACAAGTCAGATTGGCCAGAGTCTTTATCTCGATTTGTCGCGCATTATTCGACAAGAACTGAAGCAACTTCAACAAAAGAAACACCAGCAAACTTCATTCGAGTGATTGATTCTGACATTGGACGTACTGTCGATTTCAATCGAATTGCTGTCCATCACATTGTTTTGCCTCCAGGATGCCGGACCTATAGCCCTCACGCCGAAAGCCTCGAAGAAGAATTTGTCTTTGTTATCAAAGGGAAACCTCATCTCTGGCTCAGTGGCTATATTCACGATCTTAGTGAACACTTCGCCATTGGGTTTCCTGCTGGAACTGGCATCGCTCACACGTTTATTAACAACACGGATACCGACGTTCTTCTTCTCGTTGCTGGAGACAAAACAAAGAAGGAAAACCTCTGTTCTTTTCCCATCAACCCTGAACTTAAAAAGGATTGCCAGATATGGTGGGAAAATCCCCCGGATCATTCGCTAGGTCCACACAATGGTTTTCCTGGGCCAATAAAAGAATCTGAGAGGGCAAAAGAACCATCACGCCACATTCTAGATTGTAAGGCTCAAGGAAAAAGAAAGCCCTTTCATTATCCAGGCGACAACGAAACCTTTGGTGAAGGCTTTAGGCTGACAGATCACATTGGACTTAAAAATCTTGGAATTTCCTATGATTATTTACCTCCAGGCACAAGGAGTGCTTTTCCTCATGCACATACTCACGAGGAAGAATTCGTTTATGTAATCAAAGGAAATCCAACAGTTTGGCTTGATGGTTTTGTAAAGACAATTGGGCCTGATGATTTTGCGGCGTATCCCTCAAATACCGGCCTTGCCCATGTGCTCATAAACGAAACAGATGAAGAGGTCATTTATCTTTGCATTGGTGAAACGCAGGAATTTCCATCTGAAAAGATCACCTATCCATTGAATCCTTTGAGACAAAAGGAATGCCGTCGCAAGGGTTGGTATTGGGACGATCTTAAAACCCCTGTTTCAGGTTCACACCTAGCAAAATCGGATAAATACAAAAAGAAACATCTAGAACTTCAAGTTTGTACTGAATCTGACGCCACTCAAGTTTTAGAGATTTTTAAACGCTCGCCTACATATTTTCAAAGGGTCGATGGATGTCTTCCAACTCTACAAATGGCGAAACATGCCATTGTCGATGGGCCTAAAAAACACGGCGAAGAATATTTCAAAGAGTGCTTGATTATAAAACTCAACGATCAACCTATTGGAATCCTCGATATTCACGCCCATCATCCAGAAAAAGAAATCTGTTATTTGGGGTTACTGCTAATTCCTGAAGATCTGTTTTCTCGTGGCCTCGGTCGAAGATGCTATGCACTTGCAGAAGATTACGTTTTGCGGGCGTTTGGTTGCAAAAAGATTCGGCTCGGTATTTCCAATGACAATGATGTTTCTGGCTTCTGGCAGAAAATGGGCTTTGAATTCAATGGTAAAACCTATGACTGGAAGGGCGAACAAAAGACCGCTACAGTCCGTGAGTTTGACAAGGACTTGAAGGTAAAAAGTGTATAGTCCGCAGATCTTTGACCGGTCAGGAGAATGAGATGCCACTGATGGCCAATCCCATGGAAGCACTTGTGAGTTAGCAACAAGGGGTGGACTCCGGAATGCCAATTGATCCCAGCGAAAATGACCTGACTCCTAATCCTCACTTTTCCCGCCTGAACCGTAATCTTGAGAATAAGAATCAACCTCTTTGGTCCCCTCTTTACCAGTGTATGGATTGTAGTTTCCTTTTGTTGTATAGTTATCCGATTTTGTGGAGTTGGGCGACGTTCTATAGTGCGGTTGAATGTAGGTCCCATCTTTCTTTGTGTACCCTCTAACATAAACATCACTCGCAAATGAAATCGATCCAAGAAAAGTCACTGTCTCAAACGGAGCAGACACTCCAAATCCTGCTACCAAATGT
Source organism: Bdellovibrionales bacterium (assembly GCA_016716765.1). Lineage (NCBI taxonomy): Bacteria > Pseudomonadati > Bdellovibrionota > Bdellovibrionia > Bdellovibrionales > Bdellovibrionales bacterium. Next base: position 896,767 of record JADJVA010000020.1, read on the forward strand.
TACCATTTTTCTGTCGAAGCCCTGTAAATCGGCACAACCTTGCGGTTGGCGGTCGGCACTCGCCTCTTCCATCGTTTTGCGAAGATGGCCACAATGCAAATGCAGGTAATTTTGGGGGCTTTAGGGGCTTTCCACGTCTTGGGGAATCGGGCCAATCCAAGAATCTAAGTCTGGAAATGCCACGTAAAGCAATTCAATCAGAAACTACCAAGGGATGCGCTCGCCCTTGTGAACTAGCTGGCCATGTGGAAACCGGTCGCGAGCCATTGTTACAAGATCAACGACAGTACTCGCACCCTTGTCAACTTCCATGGGCGCTGCTTGAGTTCCCAGATCGGTCTTTACCCACCCAGGATGGGCGGCTGCAACAGCGATCTTCTTGCTCGCCAAAGTCTTCGACTGAATCAGTGTTAGCATATTGAGACCAGCCTTAGACGTCGAGTATCCTACAGTCATAAATTGTGCGACATGTGGCCAACTGCTTTCAGCAGAAGCTATCGACCCAAGCGCGGATGAGTGGTTGATCACGCGAGCATCTTCACTCAGCGAAAGAAGCGGTACCATGGCTTCTGTCATTGCATGAGGAGCGATCAGGTTGACTTCGAGAGTGCGACGAATTTTTTCTGAGTTTGTAGGTTCTCCGTCCCACTCAAGTGCGATCCCTGCGTTATTCACGAGGACATCGAGCTTACCAAAAGCCTTTTTCAAATAGGCGGAAAGTTTCGCGATATCCTCAGAATTAGTAACTTCGAGTTGTACACTTTGGGCTTCACAACCTGCGGCCACGAGTTCTGCGGCCGCTGCCTCCCCTGCCTTTTGATCACGCGATGTGAGCACAATTGTGTACCCAAGCAAACCAAGTTGCCGCGCAATCTCCTTACCCAAGCCTTTGTTCGCTCCTGTAATTAGCGCAACCCTGTTGTTCTTTTTGCCCATAAATTTCTCCTTTACCAAATAAGTACTGAATTTGTAGCTCGGAAGGCTTTACATCAAATGGTATGACGAAAGAATTGTTGGTGTAAAGTAAGGAGTTGATTGCCCCGGTGTTTCAGCACCCATTTTGTTGAAACGTGGAAGCGATGAAGGTTAATGGCACTATTGGCACTTCAGTTTATTCGAGGTTTCAAGTTGAGGCCCCGACACAAGGGCCTCAAAAATGAACTTTAATTTGCTCGTTTACAGCTGCATTCCCTTTCGACTGCGGAGAAACAGGGTTGTTCCAAGCTCCTTCTCTAAAGCTCTAATACGCTGAGGGACTCCGGTCTGGGTGAGATGAAGATCTTGCTCGGATAAGTAAAATTATCGAACACAACAGAAGCCCACCCTCCTTCGAAATCTGATACTGGTACCCCTCTGAAAACTGTCACACTAAGTATATTAAAAAAAATGTGGAATGATTACATGAAAGGCTGGTTTCCTTGGCTTTCAACTAGATTCTACATTTTCTGGTTTGTGTTGTTGAATCCGTAAAAAAAACTAATATTATTTATACTAATCACACTTTCAGAGAGGAACCCATGAGACCTTCAATCGCCTTGATGTTGTTGTTTCCAATGATGGCATTTGGCAACACAGACACAGATTTCAAGTCTGGTGATCCCTCGGGCGAAGAAAAAACTTCGACTATTCAGATAACTGACCCTCACTCGGCCCTTAGAAAAAGAGAACATACTCTATCTTGGAAGTATTCCTCTGGCAGCGGGGAACTTGAAATTGAAGGCCTGACAGGTAGCCTAGAGACGCACTCAGGCGAATCAAATATTTCGTATGGCTACAATACAGGCAGATTTGAACCCGGCATTGCCTTTTATTCGACAGTAAGTAAAGGTGAAGATACTAAATCGTCAGTTGGTCTATTTACCCTTTATGGTAGGCTTAATATTATTGAAAACATACCCGGCAACGACTACATACCTTACCTGGCCCTTGCTTTTCAGTCATATGCAGAAGAAGGCGAATCATCTGGAATTGATTATGACTCTGACGGAAGAGGATTGGCATTTCAGCTGGGAATCTCAATTTTCCCTCTAAGTGAAATCTGTGCGGTGGAGATCGGATTTTTTTCAAGCAAGATTTCAGGAGACTTCAAATTGGATGGATCGCAATCGGTCGACTTTGATCTAAAGAGGTCTGGTCTTGGGGTTGGGTATTCAATTTATTTTTGAGGTCGAGGCCTAAAGCCGCGATACTGATTAGGCTCAAGAAAGGGAACACGGCAACTGTTCCCCTTGCCACCAAATGTTACCATTTGTTACCAAATTGACCGATTGCTACACGCATCAACTCCAACCAACTAGAACTATCCTCCACTCGTAAGCCTCTGTTAAAACTGGTGAGAATAAAAATCTGTTAGGCCGATCAATTAGTTAAAAAACTTGCCAGGTCGCCTTTTCACGGAGTAGACACGAGTTCGAATCTCGTAGGGGACGCCAATTTTTTTCTTCAATATTTTCAGTGGCTCGCACGATAGGACATCTCCGACTCTCGAACTAAAATTCACAATATTATTTACATATCCTACGGCACACTGTGCAGAACCACAGATCCAAATCAGAAATATAGTACAATCTTCAGAGCACAAATCGTTATTAACCTCGGACCTTTGATCCACACTGCAAACAAAGTTCGCTTGTGCATATTATCTATAACCTAAACAACATGACCATAAGTCGGATCCATCTAAAAAAGTTCTGGTTTCAAAAGGTGATATTTGATTCACCTTTGAATTACACAGTTAAATTGCATCTTCAATGGCACGCCTAATAGCATCCCCTGGTGTTTCCAGGTGGCCCGTACTTTCGATTTGGAGATGTCTCATTTTTAGTTGAAAATCTGGAACCGCTTTCGTGAAATCGTGTCTGACTATGCTGCCTTTCCTATTTTTTTGTCAACGGTTTCCATTTGCAATTTTTCAATTCTTGCGATCACAGTTTTGATGTGCATGTATCCCTTCACCGTACGGAAGTTTTCCTCCGCTTTCAGGAACACGGCCGCCAACCAGCGTTGCGAGAGTTTTCCTTTTCGCCGCTTCCCTCTGTATTCTGGGTTATAATTCTTGATGTTGTGTTCTCGATGACGAACCGACGAGAATAGATTCTCGATTCCATTTGTTGTATGAAGAGCTTTATAAAGATCCTTATGCACGTTCAAAATATGCAAGGTTAAAAGCTCTGGAAGGGCCTCTCTGAGAGACATCGCAGCTGAGCTATTGATTAGCATCAATTCCTGCTCCAAAGTCTCCAGTGCCGCCTTGGCGTCTTCATATTTCCCATGCCCAAGAGCCGCCACGTATTGTTGATGGATCCGCTTGCGGTATTTCTTGGCGAGGTGCTTTTGTAGATTGTGATCCTTGTGAATTGTGCAACGTTGATGGATGAGTTTCTTTCCGAACTTGTTGCGAAGAGTCTTAATAAGACCTTTGCCTCCGTCAGTTACAAATAGCACCCGTGCGGTCAAGTTGAGATTGCGATGTTCAAGATCCGCCAATAATTCATTGCAAATGTCGCTATTCTCCGTGGCGCCTTCCCAGTAGCCCAACACCATTTTCTTTCCCGCAACTGAAATTCCAAGCGCGGTGATAAATGCAACTCCTCCGCGATGAACGCTGTCCAGCATGATGGCAAAGGGATCAAATTCAGAGATCTCGCTCGAAAAATTGTTTCAACTGTTTGCTTGTGGCCTCGACAAAGTGGCGTGAGACCGACGATGGCGACACTCCAAACGCGTGTGCGGCGTCTTGTACAGTTTCGCTATAGCGGCGCGCCGATAAGCCTGACATCATCTTCGTCAGCAGCTCCTCTGAGAACTGACCACGTTCTCTGAGCTTTGCATAGCTGGGAAGAGTGACCTCACCCCGAGTGCCGCGAAGTCGCGGCACCATGACCGCCACTTTCTGGTCACCTATAAACGCAGACCCTCGCTGGGAGGCCCACTTATAAATATCCCCTGTCGGCGCGTAATCGGGACCTGCTATATTTTCCCGATCCATCAGCAGGATCGACTCCACCAACATCCGTCCTATTTCGTGATTCAGTGAGTCGATCGATGCTTTTCCCCAACGGATTGTCTGAGCAACTTTCAATGCAAAATTGTCTTCGCCCAACAGCTGCTGAATTTGATTTGCGGATTGCTTTCTCTGTCTGGTACTTCTTTTCATGAGGGTGCCTTTCTTTTGTAAGATAGTGGAATCATTCCACGAAAGGCTGGTGCCCTCAACTTTCAACTAGATTTGAGATTTCTCCTTCGATTTCGAATGGCGCATAAGCCTCGCCCTTACCAACAACAGCTCCCTTTTCATCGCCAAATCCTCGCACGACAAAATCACTGCTGATTAAAATTAAAATATAAATACGTGATTTCAGTTCTTTCCTCCTATTCTATCAAGAAAACAACTCGATCACTTTCACTTCCAAGCGGTGGCTTCTTACCAGCCACCACACTGCGAATGACACTCTTGAGAATTCTTTCCCTCAGCTTTGCACGATTCATAGCAATCAAGGCCCGTGGGCAGTTCCTTGCATTGCAAGTGGTAAATGCTCGACTTGCCCCCTTGTGACTCCAAATTTTTCGTCTCCAGCGTCGCTAAAGGCGAACTGTTTGCACGCGCACTTCGATAGGTAAGATGTCCGACTAAGTTATCGCCGCTGTTTTGACCTTGAAATAAATCTACTTTTACAGCTGTGCCAGTATGCTCAACTCTTTGACTCGACATCTTTCCACTTAAATTAAAGTCACCAAACCAACAGTGCACATCTCCATAATTTAGAATAAAGTTACCCTGATAAAATTCTATGGTGACTTCACCGCTGCCGCAGATATCGGCAATAACCTCTACTGAACATTTCACCCTCTTGTTAGGCATCGAACTCTCGGCATTGGTCTTCACAACTGCCATCAATGCCATTGCACATAAAATCATCTGGCTTTTTTTCATAAACTCCCCTTTTCAGCCCTTAGGCGTGATCAACAAATACAAAAAACAAATGGATATTAAAAGCTTCTTTATGTATATTTTTGGTAGCTTATGGATACCAAAAAACTGCGATTTTTTACTGTGCTTTGCGAGACTGGTCACATGCGTGAGGCCGCAAAACTACTGAATATCTCACACGCAGGACTTTCGAAGGCTATTCACACACTGGAAGTAGAATTGGGTACTGTGCTTGTAACAAAGGATGGGCGTGGCGTAAGGGTCACACCCGAAGGACGAAAGCTTTTAAGCAGAATCAAAGACTGTTTAACAGCAGAAGAAAACCTACTCAGCCAAATCGCTGGTGACCATCAATGTGCAGAAATTAAAATAGGTACATTTGAGGTGTTCTCAACATATTTAAGCCCGAAGTTTGTCCAAGCTATGGAAAAACATACCGAGGTATCATTTGAAGAACTCGGGCCAGGAAATCTGGAGACCGCCATCATCAACGGCCAAGTCGATTTCGGAATCACTTACCTACCAATCCCACGCCCAAATCTAGATCACCTCGAAATCACGAAAATTCGCATGGGTATTTTTGGAAATAAAAAATTTTCAGCAGAGAAAAAAAGCTTCGAAGAATTGCCATTTGTCGTTCCTATTACAAATATTGACGGTGCGCCTACCAAAGTGAAGGGTCTCGACGGCTGGCCTGACGATCGAATACAGAGAAATATTAAATATTCAGTTTCTCTTATGGAAACCGCTTTAGCCCTTTCACGAGAGGGCCTTGCCGTCGGTTACTTCCCCAAATTTGTAGTTGAATTGCACAATCAATATGCGAAACTCGAGTACAGCTTTAAAGAGTTTTCTCCCCCATCCAAAATATCAGGGCTCCAACCAGTTTATGCCGTAAAGCGAAAGGACCGTGCCGAAGACGCAAGCTTTAAGTCATTATGTAAAGTGTTGCGCGGACTAACCTAAGTCCCCAGCATTCAAACTCGCCTCACACACAGATCGAAACTACACGACCAGCGGACGCCAAGTTAATCCGGTTCTACTCGGTTCATGGTGGGTAAATAAAAAAAAGTCATTTGAGCACAAGCATTTTGGGTATCTGTGTCTATACAATTTAAAACTTTTAACGCCGTAAGCTCGCTTCTGTATTAGCTTTAATGAGGAAATTCCGGCATTTTTCAAGGAAGAAAAATTGCTATTCTTTGCATGAAGCCAATCTTTTCCGTCTCTTATGATTTCAATGCCCAGCCTCTCGAGCTCTTCATACTCCCCAGTTTGATTGCCCCGAGGATCGCTTAGTGCCTTAAGCAAAAATCGATTGTCACCAATACCAACTGGCCTCTGCATAGTATCCAGCTCATAATGATATCTTGCTAAGGTTCGTTTAAGTTGTTCCAGATCCAAACGCCCCACGGCAGTCTTCGCCTCGACTGTATATCGATTTGTTAGAGTTTCTAGGCAACCGCCCGATGAGCGACTCTTCTGCCTCCTCCAAACGAACCTTGTTTGTTGTTTAATGAAGTTTAAGGGGTTAAGTTGAGCATCTGACATCGTTTGTCTTTGATGGTAAACAGCCTATAGCCCTAGACAAAAATGGCTCACCGTACGATTGTGAATGTTGTTTTCAGTCAATGGGGAGAATACACGTGTACTACCTGCTTCTGCATTTGGTTAGGAGGGCTTTGTGAATTTGTATCTCGTTCATTGTGGCTTCTATGATGGTTCTGTCTGCGACGGGCTCTATGAAAGCCATGCTAATTTTTTCGTTGTTGCAGAAAGCTTTGAAGATGCTCGTATAAAAGCCAAAACAATACCTGAGTTTCATAGTAAAAAGATGCACGTTGATGGACTGCAAGAAATCAGGATGGTCAATGGTTACAAACTTCAACTTCAAGCGGATGTACTGAAACCTAACCACACAGAGATAATAAATTTTAAACACCGTGACTTAGCACCTAATCCAACCATTCAGACTGGAAGTACAAATGTCTGAATTTCAATTTTTTAAAGCTAAAGATAAAATTGATGATTTGGTTTCAACTGAGTCCCAACGCACCAAGGGAATGTGAGAACAACTACTAGCCTATGCGGAAAAACTTGCTAAAGAGATGAGGTGCAAGGGACTTCGACTATGCACTGGTATCGACAATGAACTTGGCAAGAAATTTTATGAACGCCACAACTGGAAGCTGCGAGCTGCAGTTTGTAAGAAAAACTTGGTCATTGATAAGGAAACTAAGACAGGTAATTTCGCTCACCCGATTTAGTATCACCCTAACGGGAACAAGTCATTTCATTCAAGTTCATCCGAAGCCATCCCTCACTTGTAAAAATAAATTTACTTCTTCGGCTAGATTGCATGAAAAAGGAATCCACTTCTACATCACTTCCATATGATATTCGAACTTCCGAGGGCTATCATCTATAAACTCGGTTCATAAAATTCTTTTTGCAACTTTCTTCGCTTCTATAGATCATCGCCATAATTTTCAATGGACTTCAATGGACGTATTTTCAACCAAGTTAACTCGTGTACGCCAGCAGCTCAGTTCTAAGACGAGTCACTAGGGAGTTTCAACTTTTTCTTCTGTATTTTCGAACATTCACAAAACTACTCAGAGTAGTTGGGCGAACCAAGGGTTGACTTCTCACTCCGTTCATCAAATAATTTAACCGAGAGGTGAATAAATGGTTCGACTGTTGGTCCCAATTGCAATTCTGTTCGTTACGATCTTTGCCTCAGCTTCGAATCCACCACCCAAAATATTTATCGATAAAGGCGCATGCCCTTTTGAATGTTGCACCTACCGCGAATGGACCGTTGAAAAGGACACTGAGATTTTCGACAAAATCAATGGGACAAAGAAAGTTGGGAAAGCAATCAAAGGAGCAGAGGTCACAGGTCTTACGGGCGAGGTTCATACTGTGCCAATGAAGATAAAAAGAAAATCTGGAAAAGAGTTCTTTCTGTTAACCTATCAGGGTGAAGGATTCTGGAAAATTTGGCAGGACGGCGCTGTAAAATCTAATGTCGAGCAAGATTGGAAAGAAGACAAGAAGCCTACAAGTACCTGGTGGGTGCAAATTAAACTGAAAGATGGAACCGTCGGTTGGACCAAAGAAACCGGCAATTTTGGCAACATGGATGCCTGCGGCTAGAGTAGACCGCAATTGCCAGCAGCTCAGTTTGAAAACGCGATACTAGGGAACGCCAATTTGCATTCTGAGCCATTGAGCTATCCAACGTCATCGACTCTTTGATCTCGCAAATTCCCCAAGTGATGTCAAAATTGATCCCAAATCTTATTGAGCCATCCAAGAGCTCTGGGATCTTTTGTAATCACTCGAACTGTTTGATGGCAAGAATATGGACATCCCGATATTTTAAGCGGCACAAGCCCAGCGCCCTCGATAAAATAATCAGGCAAATACCCAAGCGCCAATCCGCCTCGAATGATATTTTCCATCAACTTTAACCCGCAGACCTTGTATTTAATTTGTCTGGGAAACTTATCATCTCGCCAGCCGTCGATACTGGAGGCCTTCGCGATTTTCCCCAGGATCGCCGAGTCCGGTGAAACGAATGGATGCGTCAATATTTCCTCCATTGGAATAGCTTGCTTCGGCCTGTATTTCTTGAGTAGCGGGTGTTCTTTTGAAGCGCAGGTATTGAATTCAACTTTCGCTATAACTTTTGCGGCGACATCCGCTGGCGGTTCCATCGTAATTAAAGCCAGGTGAGCCTCGCCATCCATAACCTGTTCAATGGCCTTTTGCTCTCCACGGATTAAAAATTGGGTCCGAGCTTGCGGGTAATGCCGACCAATGGTGCGCAAAAGGTCGATCCCATACGAAGTCTGCAAAATTTCCTCGCTTGAGATATAAATGTTCAGGCTTCCGGCCTCTTTGCCCGTTAGCTCCAACCGGACATCCTCTTCCAACTGAAGGATCTGGGCCGCCTGGCCGATTCGGCTTGAGTTGACCCACCCAATTCAAAGAAGCTGACCCACCCAATTCGGATGAGCTGACCCAGGCGTTTCGGGGAATTGACCCACCTATATTCGACTTGAGCACTGAGTCATAAATCCAGGCAGCGACTAAATCTTCAATCCCGTGGCACCTATCCTTAAACAAAAGGAGGGTTCCATGACTCAACGGAGAACTTCAGTTGCCATGCAAAATCAAATTTTAGAACTTCACACTCAAGGCCGCAGCATCCGCAAGATTGCGCAGGCCCTTAAGATCGCCAGGAATACCGTCAGAGCTTGCATCAGAGACTCAGGTCCACCATCATCAGTCCCCTCGGTAGTGGGTTTCGCACAGAGCCAGCCTGTCCCAATCAACTGGGAATTTATCGCGACCGAGTTCAACAAAGGTGTCCCTCTTAAAATTCTTCACAAAGAACACGCCATCGAAGTCATGACCTATATGATTTTCTATCATCGTTTCAGACGGCGATTCCCAAAAAACCGCAGGTGACAATCAGACTTCAACACAATCCCGGCGAAAAAATCTTCTTCGATTTTTCAGATGGGATTTCAATCACTGATCCAAGGACTCAAGCTAAGATTAAAACTCAACTCTTCGTCGGAACCTTGCCATGGAGTTCATACACCGTCGGTGAGTTTACCTTCGGACAAAAGCAACCTGAGTTCTTCAGAGCCATTGAAAACTCATTCATCAAACTCGGTGGCACCCCAAAGTACGCAGTCGTTGACAATCTTAAGCCCGGCGTCACAAGAGCCCATATCTATGATCCCGACACCAACCAGTCCTTCATTGAGTTCAGCAACCATCATGGATTTGCCGTCCTCCCAGCAAGGCCTCGACGGCCCAAAGATAAAGCCGCGGTGGAAGGCGCAATCGGCATTATACAAAAACAATTCTTCAACGAAGTCAGAGATCAAATCTTTTATTCAATATTTGATCTCAATCAAAGATTTCAAAAATATCTCAACGAACTCAACTCTGCACCCATGAAGGATCATGATGGAATTTCAAGAGAGGATAGATTCGAAAATGAAAGACCTCTTTTGCAAACTGTAAACCCCAATTCATTTGAACTCTCCGTCTGGAAGACCTGTAAGGTTCATCCAGATTGCCATATTCAAGTCGATTCCAAATTCTACTCCGTCCCGCATCAGTTTGTCGGCACCACGGTCAAAGCCCGAATCAAAATAAATACCGTCGAGATATTTACTGCGGATTCAGATTCAATCGCAATCCACGCAAAAGTAAAATCCCCAGACAGGGCCTCCACCATCGACGCCCACTACCCAGAACACCAAGTCGCCACCGCCCGATTCGAAGTGGCCTCGGCTCTCAGGCAAGCGCAAAATATCGGATCCAAAACTTTTGAACTCTTTCAAAAATTCTTCCGTGATCCTTATCCCCTCAAGTCTCTCAGAAGGGCTCAGGGCATCCTCAGGTTAGTTCACAAAAATGAAGTCTCAAAGGCTGATCTCGAGTACGCGGCGACACAAGCCCTTATTTTCAATAAAACCCAGTTCAATTTCATCAGAGCTTCGGCTCTCCATCACAAAGTAGGAGGTACAAGACCACGCATCATTAAACCTGAACGAGATCCCAATTTAATTTATCTACATAACAACAAGGAACCTTAATTATGGAAGCACAGGCAAAACGTATCGCCTATGACCTTAGATTTTTCGGTATTCACCAAAACATCGATTCTAGGTCTCAAGAAGCTGTGAGTAAAAATCTGCATCCTCTGGAGTTTTTGTCCCTCATCCTCGAGGATGAGAAAAACTTCAGACGAGATCGTCTATCAAAATCTCTTACCAGACGAGCGAAGTTCAGACACCAGGCGGACTTCGAAGATTGGGACATGAGTTTTGACAGGGGACTGACAAAGTAAAACTCAAGGAGCTTTCGGTTCTATCATTTTAAAAAATAAAGAGAACTTGATCATTCTGGGTCGCACTGGCGAAGGCAAGACCCATTTGGCAATCACACTCGGGAGAAAGATTTGCCAAGAAAACTTGTCAGTGTCTTTTTACCCGTAAACCTCATGTTTGAAGAAGTTCTCGCAGCCAGAAGCTCGGGCAAGATGATTGGATTTCTCACCAGACTCAATTCCACACAAGTGCTTATCCTCGATGATTTTGGACTCAGGCAATATTCGCATGAAGAAGCCAATGTACTTGTTGAACTTCTCGAAGCGCGGGCCAGAAAAGGACCTGTCATCGTCACATCCCAGATTGATCCCAAGGGTTGGTTCAAGCTCTTCGAAGACCCAGTCATTGCCGAAGCCATCGTGGATAGAATGATCAACCCCAGCCAGAGAATAAATCTCAAGGGGGGGTCTTACCGCGAAAAACTAAATCAGCTTCCCAGAGGAAAATAACTTGTGGAAATCTGCTAGCTCGTTTATTTAGCAGTTCTGTCGCCGCCGGGTGGGTCAATTCACCGAATCGGGTGGGTCAATAAGTCTGAATCGTGCACCGCCTTCTTCTTGAGCAGCATACCTTCAGGGGTTAAACGAATGCCCCGTCCAGACTTAAAAAAAAGTGGAGTTTGCAACTCCTCTTCCAAACGACTGATCGCCTTACTCAAAGAGCCTGCCGAGACATTGATTTGCTGGGCAGCGCGATTGACGTTTTCAATCTGGGCTACGGCCAAAAAGTACTTTAACTCGAATATTTCCATAATCGAAATATATATTTCACAATCGTTTCTTTTTCAATCTTAAAACCAGGGCTATAAGAATGCAAGGAGGTACATAATGTCTATCAACCGCCATACGCCCTATAGATTTAAGACCGGACAGACGATGAGGAATCGAGTCATAGTACCACCTATGGCTTCGCAGACCGCCGATGAAAGTGGATTTGTTACCGATCGCACCATTGAACACTATAGACGCCTCGGTCGTTCAAATGCTGGCCTGATTTTCGTGGAATACAGTTTTATTCATCAAACAGGAAAGGGTGAAGCATACCAACTTGGGGCTGACTCCGACGCCAACGTCCCGGGGCTCAAAGAAATCGCTTCAGCTCTCCATCAATCATCGGCAATGGCTGGCCTTCAGTTGGTTCACGTTGGCGGGAAGACATCCACGGAATTGACGGGGACGCCACTTATGGGGCCAAGCGCAGTTCCTGTTCCCGTAAAAGGATGGGAGCCAGAAACGCCGATGCCTATGACGGAGGACCATATCCAAAACTGGACAGAGTGGTTCGTGGAAGCTGCGAGACGAGCTGCCGCGGCGGAATTTGATTTTGTTGAGCTGCATGCGGCTCATGGCTATGGTCTCAATCAGTGGCTTTCACCGCTCACGAACAAAAGGAAAGACTCATTCGGTGGAACTATTGAGGGGCGAAGTCGCTTACTGCTGCGAATCGCGGAGAAAATTAAAGATACCTATCCAGATATATTGCTGTCTGTGCGGCTGCCAGCTCAAGACCATCTTGACGGCGGATTAACGGTCGATGAGATGGCCTGGGTCGTTTCACAACTTGAATCCATCGGCGTGGATTTGATTGACGTATCCTCTGGCATTGGGGGCTGGCGAAGGCCCGAAGGAAGATCAGGCCAAGGCTATCTTGTTGCAGATGCTGCTCAGCTAAAAGCGCAAACTGCTGTTCCGGTCATGGGAGTTGGCGGAATTGAGACAGGCGAATTCATTGATGAGATTCTTGATGCCGCACAAGTTGATTTTGCAGCCGTAGGGCGAGCTATTCTTCAAGATCCTGAAAGTTGGAGCAAGAAAAATCTAATCGCGATGCCCTTAGAAATGGCTGCGATATGAACATCGCCAGCAGAATTCGAGCACTCCGCTTGGGACGCCGAATGACAATCAAGGCAATCGCGACACAGACAGGAGTGCCCGCTTCGAGTTATCGAGATTGGGAGTATGGACGCAAGGTCATAATGAATCGACTTCATGTCCGCAATTACTTTTATGAATCTACTTTTCATCGGATCCAGGGCAAGGCTCTTAAATTGACCTTCGCTTTCTGAATAATTCGACAGTCTATCGGATTCGCCGTGTACAATCGAAAATCGAGAACCATAACCGAAAGAATCGCTTCTTACATCAATCGGAAATGACAATTTGCCTACTTATTCTGGCAAGAAATGGCAAAGACATGGGAGCGATAAAAATAATGGGCATAAAAATAAGATATCTACATGGCATGATGATTGCTAGCCTTTCTAGGACCTTATTGAGTTTGCAAGGAGACGGAACATGGTTTCTGGATCGCCAGTCTGGGTTTTTCGGATATTCTTAATTTTTCATCTGGCTATTTCGCTAGAATCGAGAGCCTCTGACAATGCGACCGTCCCCGGGACATCAGGACCGCCGCCTGCAATTTTTTTGGAGATCGCTTCAACATATGAGCGACTCTACAGATCCACAAACTCGGTCGAAGAAAAAATATTCGTGGTTAAACACTATTTGGATGTACTTAATTATTTGGTGGCGTTAGCTCAATCACGCGAGGCCGCTGATCGCTTGCCTCCAAGTTTTCTTCTCATTCCCAACCCCTCGGCATTGCCTGAGCCTCATGGAAACCCTAAATCGGTTCCCTTAAAATTGGAAGACCTGTCTCCCGAGCAAGTCAATCGTCTCAATCAGCTCGTTGAAAGTTTAGTGGCCATCAACAAGAAAGATCAGGCGGATGAATGGTCAGAAATTGTCGATACAGTTGAGCGCGCAGAGAGCGATCCGCAACTGGATCAAATAATCGATGATATGACGAAATACCTTAATGAGCAAATTTCACCTCGCTTACAACAAGATCAGTTGCCCATCGATATTTTGTTGGGTCAGCCAGGCCAGGGCGAATCCTTTGCGTCGCTCATACGTCAGATTTCAGATCAAGAGAGCAAACAGCCCGGCCATTCAGTTGGCAAGATTCGCGCAGGTTTTCTGCGAATATTGAGGTCAAGCGTAGAGACCGCAGCGACAAAGTGGAATCATTTTCGCCGAAGCCGATGGGACAAATCCAGCAAAGAATTTCAGGCGCGACAAGCAATAAAGGAGGAGCGACGTCGCTCGAAGAAGAAGGCGAGAATTCAGGCCGCCTATGACAGACATGTCAAAAGAGTTGGTCGCTTTGATAGAGAAACTTTCGATTCTTTTCGGTGGAAATACGAAAACCCGCAGAGGTCCCTCAAAATGTCAGAAATGGTTGGTATCCATTTGGGTTTGATCTTCTACTACGGTGCAGGTTATGGTCTTGCCATAGGTGGTGGCTGGTTTGCTTTGCAATTGTGGGGACTTGCAATCACAGACTCCTTAAACGTTTCGCACTGGCCAGTGACCCTTCAATATTTGGTCATGGCTGAATGGCTGGGAGGATCGGTTGCAGCTCCCATCGCTGGAGTCGCATACGGGATTAAGAAGGCTCGTGAGACTTGCGAAGCTTATCTGATGGATCGATGATGAAATGCAATCCCCTCCTCTTTTCCCTTGTGTTGATAATTGGGGAGCCTGCCAAGGGCAGTTCTTGGAAGGACTATTGTCGTCAACTCTTGGGCGGATCCCGAAACTCTTCGTCACTTGTTGTTGAGGCCTTGCCACGAATCGAGTCACTTGAATTGCCGCCCAGGCTTCGGAAGGCCGTCCGCCAAATGGGGGCCCCCATGGGTCCGCATCTCAGGGGCCGCCAGTTTTCTTTGACGGGATACTCCCCTACCATGAAACTTCACCCGGCCGCCATGGGAGAGGGATTGCAAGCTCACTTTATTGCCAAATTGATAAGGGCAATAGAACCAAACGTCGAATTCAGGGGATATGACGACATCGACTCCAAAACAGATTTCATCATGATTCACGATCCATGGCAGGGAACTGGAGGCCCCGAGCCTCGAGGCTCAAGTTTTCCTCGGGGGGAATGGGGGGAGCTTGTTGGATATCACTCACTTGCGATGCCTTTGCTTAAGGCTGCTAATGCGTCGTATTCAAATTTGCCCCCAAGAAATGAACTCCGTCGAAGGCTTAAGATCTCCGAAAATCTTAAGATTGTTAGCCTATATGTTTTTCGAATGGACATCAATAGTCCTGGGTTTGCCTCTCTCATTGAGAAATTACATAGAATATATCCGTTTGACATTGCCATTCTAAGTGATGCTCGCGATCAGGAATTTTTAAGCTGCACCGGAAATCTGTTATCAAATTTTAATTGTGCGAGGCTGAGCGAGATTAAGGTTGGTGAGATTTCGACGAAATCAATCATTCTCAATGATACACGTGGTTGGCTTCCACATATCAATCGAATCGCAGACTTGTCGGTTGTTCATGGCCCCATTGATTTTTTGGCCCCATTGCAGGTGGGAACGCCAGTTCTTGTAGTCAATGATGAATTCTCACTGAGGCGTTTTCATCGCCAGGGCTACGAGCGTTTGCGTGAATTGGCGGAACTTACTGGTGCCGCATTATTCGCTCAAGATTTATCCCAGATTGATTCTGATCAATTGAACACAATTTTTGCCCACGAGCACTTTAGGCGTCCTTCGAAATACCTATTTGGCGGGGTATGACTCCTCTTGAAATGGTTATCCGCGCCTTGATGGAACGGGTGAGGGCACACTAAGGAATACAGCATCGACTAAGTATGAGCAGGATTATAATTTGTCTGCGGATTTAATGCCAAATGCGAAGTGAAAATATTGCATCGACATGCAGCTTTTTAGGAAATCACTTTTAGAAACAAGATCCGAAAGCGCAACTGGACCATTGAAGCAAACCTACACTCACAGGAATCTAGTTATCTTCAGGAGCCACCAAAAGAGTTGCTCGCAGAGGGCTTGAAAAATGTCGTACTTGATGGGGAAAGATCGCATTTCAGCGCAGTCAAAAGAAAGGAACTCCACCCATCGCATGAAGTCCCAGAAGCTCTATTGCAATGAGTGCGGATTTTTCATGATCAAGATCGCCGCCATCAATTTTGGCAGGTAATTTTTGTCGCCCTCATAACCGTTCCGAATGAGAGTCCAAGCGTCTCTTGAACCGAGAGCGTTCATCCCTTTCTGAACTGCATTTTCACCCATGTTGTATGCGAGAACTGAAAGATGCCAGTCTTTGAATCGCAGATTATTGGACTGGAGATACCGCATAGCTGCGTCGGTGTTCAACCCGACATCCAGACGCTCGTCTTTTTGACTTTCCACCCTCAAACCGTAATTTATTGCGGTCGATGGAATGAACTGCCAGAGACCGGCGGCCTTCATTGATGTGTTGCTCTGACCCTCAGTCAAATTCTGATACCCAGATTCAATGATTGGTACCGCCATGATCTCGATAGGAATGCCATACTTTTTCAATTGTTCGCCGATTGCCGCTCTGTAATTCTGCATGCGAGACAACGAATCTCTCATGAAATCGCGACCCTCAGGTGTACCGATATAGCGATTCAGTTGTGTGAGCACAAGATCATTGATGACAACGGGGAATCCCGATTCACTCTGAGCTCGAAAGGCCATTGCTTTGGCTTGTGACATGCTCACCCGGCGGTCTTGAACTAGGCCCTTTGATGCAACGGCGGTGGCGCCCATGATCGATGCGAGCAGAAGTCCGACCGAAATGCTGATCGACCGTCCAATTCTGGTTGATGATTTTGATAACATTTTCTCTATCCTCCTTTTGAGTAAGTTGCCTTCAACCAAAAATGTGAGGCCTGTCGCGCAAACAGGCACATACTTCTGATTGATTGCGGTTTGCGCCACCTCGACGAGGCAGCGAGCATAGGCCTGAGATTCGACTTTATTTTGGTCGACCAGCGCCTCATCACAGGCAAATTCTTGAATTTCTGAGATCCAACGATTCCAAAAATGAACTAAGGGGTTGATGATGCAGATCAGTCTCATCCCACACATGACATAAACCCATCGGGTATCACCGTGACGGTGATGCTGAAGTTCATGGGCAATCGCCATTCTGTAATCTTCGCGCCGCTCAACCAGTGACGATGGCACAACAATATTCGCCTGACCCGGCAACCAGTATGAGAACGGAACCTGAATGCCATCATTGATTAAAATACGAACTCGCCCCAGTTTTCTAACTAAAAACGAGTTCCTCTTTGTCTTAAATAAGACTCTGAGATCGCGGCCTATAAAAAGACCTCCCAAAACCAATACCACTGTACCCAAAATAGTCCATGCGATTGCCACCTGATCAGCTTGTAGAATGGATGACCCCATTGGCGTAGGTAAACTCAAGTAGCCTCCCTTATCGGGAGCCGTGTAATCTTGAGAAAAACTTTTGATCGACTGGGCCGACCATACTTTTGCGGCAGGAGAAAAGACTTCGTTCCTCGGGAGTAGCGGATGAATCACAGACAGGATCAAAATGATCGACATCGCAGCATAGTGAAGTCTAAGTTCTGTTCCCGAGCCCATATTTAACTTTGCTCTTCTCAGTGAAAATGAAAATAGACTCAGGCCGACAAACCCAATCACAATCAAAAGATTCATGTTCAGATAAGTAGACAAAATTTGGGCCAAGCTCACTTGCGCCCTCCAGCCTGGTCAATCAAGTGTTTGAGTTCCTTTAAATCATTTTCATCTAATCTGCCCGAATCAAGAAGCTGGCGTACTAAAGCCATTGGTGTTCCATCGAAAACGCGTTCAACAACATGCCTTACCGTCTTGGCTTCGTAATCATTCTTCTTTAGCCGTGGAATATAGATATGACCTCGTCCTTCTTTGCGAGTTTTCAAAATCTCCTTTTGCTCCAAGATTCGCAAGATAGTTGATACCGATGTGTAAGCGAGATCTCTTGCTTTCGGCAATTGCCCAATCACGTCCGCAACAGACCCCTCTCCCAATCTCCAGAGGATGGTCATCAATTCCAATTCGGTTTCGGTCAGCAGCTTGCCATTGGCTTCTTTGGACTTTGCTTTTTTCATGTATCCCCCACAATCAAAAGACTAACTAAGAGCTTAGTAGATAACAACTAAAAACTTAGTTTTCAGGACCTCAAAGGAATTTGCTATGATATTTCAGTCATTTAGGTAAGAGGCTTCCGCGCTCAATTTGACTACTTTGAAATGTCAGACTTAAACGAAAGCAAACGCTCTTTGATTTCATTCTTTGCGCGTCGGAATGCACTTTCCTTTTCTGATTCAGGAGCGGAGGCTGGATCTTGAATCGGCCAATGAAGTCGCTTCGCTCTTGAAGGCAACATAGGACAAACTTCTTCGGCACAAAGTGTGATGACATAATCAAGATTTTCAAGAAATTTCAGTGGAAGCTGCTCTGTCGATTTTGACCAGTTTTTTGAAATATCGATGTCATCTTCCTTGAGAATTTCGATAGCCCAAGGCTGAACCCTTCCCGAGGGCTCCGAACCAGCACTTTCAACTACAGCACTGCTTCCAAAGAGGGATTTTGCTAATCCCTCCGCCAACTGACTTCTCGCCGAATTGGCAACGCAAAGAAAGAGAATATGAACTGACTTAGACATCAATAGGCTCCTTAAAAAATTTTCTTTTGATCCACAATGAAACTGAAACAAGAAGAATTAAAACTGGGACTTCCACTAAAGGCCCAATGACTGCCGCAAATGCGGCACCGTGATGGATGCCAAAGGTGGCAACTGCGACCGCAATTGCTAGTTCAAAATTATTTGAAGCTGCTGTAAATGAAAGCGTCGCCGCCTTCTCATAATCTGCGCCCGCTCTTTTGCTCATGTAAAATGAAACCAGAAACATCAAAACAAAATAAACGAGCAGTGGCATTGCAATTCGAAGAACGTCTAACGGCAACTGAATGATTTGGTCACCTTTAAGCGAAAACATCACGACGATAGTAAAGAGAAGAAACACCAATGTCAGAGGCGAAATTCGAGGAACAAATACCTCCTCAAACCATTTGCGTCCTTTAGATCGAATCAAAATCCTGCGACTAAAGTAGCCAGTGAAAAATGGTATTCCAAGATAGATAAGAACCGCAAGGGCAACATCCTGAATGGTGATCGCAACTTCAACTGAAGTGAGTCCGAGCCACTTTGGCATCGTCGTCAAAAAGAAATACGCCAGGAATGGAAAAGTAAAAATCTGAAATATGGAATTCAGAGCGACAAGCCCAGCACAATATTCTCTACTTCCACCAGCCAAATCATTCCAAACGATCACCATCGCGATACAACGTGCAAGGCCGATCAGAATAAGCCCTGTCATGTATTCGGGATAGTCGCGTAGAAAAATCATCGCGAGACAAAACATTAAGATAGGTCCCACAAGCCAATTCTGCACAAGCGACAGCAGAAGAACTTTGAAGTTGGAAAAAACCTTCGCCATCTCCTCGTATCTGACCTTTGCCAGAGGCGGATACATCATGAGTATCAGCCCGACCGCAATTGGGATTGAAGTAGAGCCTATTGACAATTTCTCCAGAATGAGCGGGATTGCGGGCACAAACCAGCCAAGCAGTACACCAAATGCCATTGCACAGAAGATCCAAAGCGTTAAATAGCGATCGAGAAACGAAAGCCTTCGTAACATTGATATTGATGCATTGCTCTCACCCATTAACTTCTCCGTTGATTATCGTTTGCATACGATATAACTTTGGCCGATGGCGTTGGCAAGAACTGATGGATTTCCAGATAAGGATGTTCAACTTGCTGAGTGGTGCAAAGCGCTAACTCATCCTGCACGTATTATTATTCTTCGCACGCTCGCAAGTCGTGGCGAGTGTATCTGCGGCGAGCTTGTAGTTGATCTTCCCCTATCTCAAGCATCCGTGAGTCAACATCTAAAAGCACTGAAGGAAGTAGGCCTAATTAAAGGCGAGATCGAAGATCCTCACTCAAAATACTGTGTGAACAAGGGGAATTTCGAGAGACTTGTCACAGCGCTAAACAAATTTGCAGCAAATGTCATCGCGGATCTTGACGACGAAGCATGTGTCGTTAAGGAGTGACAACAAATAACTATATCAATTTGTCTTCTTTATTTTGAAAGCGCAGCGTTTATTGCGGCAATCAACTGAACATCATCTGGCTCTGTTTTTGAAGGAAACCTGTTGATTAGCTTTCCAGTCCGATTAACTAGGAATTTTTCAAAATTCCAAGCAATTTCCTTTTCTGCATTTTCAGATTTCGTAAGCCACCTAAAGAGCGGATCTTTCTGAGCTCCACTAACAACCATTTTAGGGGTTAAAGGAAAACTAACCCCATAATTTAGTTTACAAAATTTCTTCACTTCATCATTTCCCTCCGGGGTCTGCGATCCAAAATCATTGCTGGGCACTCCCAAAACCACAAGTCCCTTATCCTTGAACCTCTGATGAAGTTTTTCCAATCCATCAAGCTGTCCTGTATAACCACAGCGCGTAGCAATATTTACGACGAGGACAACTTTACCCTTATATTCACTCAGATCCATGGCGATTCCTTTGTTAGACAAAACTAGAAATATAAATGCAAAAGCTATTCTCATATCTTCCTCACTAGCAAAGATTTAGAAAGAAATCTGGATTTTTCTTCGACCACCGCCAAATCCCTTTGGGCCCCATTTTGCTACCCCAAGAAAATTATGATTTGGTCTCAAAATACAAAACTGCCATGGTAAACCAAAGTCCACAACTACAAAATTTCGAAAATTGACTTGCTCAGCACCACAAAAAGATAGCCAGGAATCTGTCATCCTGTTTTGACTCATGACCGATATGGAATTCATTTCTTTAGCTCCGCTGGAAATTTCATTGACACGCCCAAATCCAAGAAAATAGACTTCGGCATTCGGTGAGGTTTTTTTTGAAATAGTTGCTTGTTCTTACTGTCTTGCTTTCGACCTTTCCAGCATTTAGTTTGGTCACGATTTCAAAGGAATACCTCTTCCCGCCAAACAAATTGGCAACTGTCGAAAGCGAAATTCAAAAAGCCGCCACTCGAGATTCTGAGATGCAAGAGTATCCCGTTTTTATTTCGATTGACCGAGAAAATGGAATTAGCCTGGGGTGTCCACCGCACATGCCAAAGACCGATACAACTGGATGCTCGCTGTATTTCTCTCTCAAATTCGATTCGCTCTCACTGATCATTAAAAAGGGTTTGTCACTTTCTTTTAAGTCTCAGCAGGTTGTTGATCAACTGAAAGCGATTGATCCGGAATCGACGCAAGACCATCAACATTTCGGTTCGCCATTTGAAAAAGCGGATTCCTTTTCCAGTCATTACTATTGTCAAGTAGAAAACCTAGAAAGAGAAAAGGCTTGGCAATGCTATCTTTTTATTACTGAAAGCCTTGGGGGACCTGGTGAATCGAAATGAGTGAACTCTAAACTGAAGTTCAGAGTTCACTCGACATCGACCGCTCAGTCTTTGATGGTTTTGACTGGTTCAGCGACCTGCAATCGTCTTCAAGACATTCAACTCTCCTACCAGCAGGCGGGCGCGACAAGTTTTGGACTAAAAATCCTTGGAAGCTACAATCAATGACGGAATATGCGAAAGTGGAGAAGTCTGTATTTACGCATTTCGAACGACCGGCATCTAAACGCTCTACAAGCACCTCTTCATATTCCCTCTATTTGAACAAACTTGGCGGCAAGGGAATGAAAACAGAAGTCCTTTTTGCGTACTCCGAAAATCCGGGCCGAGATTTCATAAGATGTTCAAGCATAGACACTCCAGAAACTTTTAGAATTAAATAAGTCACTCCGATGGGGGAAATAATCGTCGCCCAACCAAAGGGTAAATCAATAACCATGATCCAAATACCCCACCACTGCAAAACTTCTCCAAAGTAGTTGGGGTGTCGCGACCAGCTCCAAAGCCCCTCGGTCATCAATTTGCCCTTGTTCTCAGATTTGCGCTTGAACCTTCTCAGCTGCTCATCTGCAATCGTCTCAAAAAGAAAACCGGATGCGGCCACAATGAGTCCAAGCCAACTGATCCAGGACAATGTGGTGGAAGCGGCTTCATCTATGGCGAGTAAGACGGGAGTGAGAAACAGATAGAGTATAAAAGGCTGGAGAACAAAAACTTGCAGATAGGACCGCCAAAGCCAATTCTGGCCCCAAGCTTTTCGCCAGTTATTGTAGCGAACATCTTCAGCTCTGTGAGAGAGATTGCGCCATCCCACATGAATAAAGAGTCGAGTTGCCCAAACGGTCAATAGGATGAGAATCGCAATGGCCCTCTGAGAAACAGACGAGAGCCCATGAGGAGCTCCCCATAGCGCAGCCCCCAAGGCGGTGAGTATAAAAGCTGGCCCCCAAAGTACGTCAGCTAAGTCATTTTTCTTTAGCAAAAGAGCTGGAATGGATACGACTTGAAACAAAATAATTGCCACCAAGAATCCAATTGACCAAACATTAACGGTCATTAACCCCCCTCAATCTTGAAGCAATCGAGTTTCCATAGAACAAAATTGACGATTGAGATTGCTTGATATCCACATACAAACTCTAACAGAATCGATCGATTTGTATAGAATTATCTATACATACTAAATTCCTTAATGTAAGATGGTAGATGGAGTCCCAAGGAGGAGCATTATTGGATACTGGCCCTCGGCGAGAAGAATTCCGAAAATCTATATTCGCGGTAGTCGTTGGATCACCAAGGCTTGATTTTGGATGGATTCTCTCCCGGACTCCTGTGTTAACTGAAAGTAGTATTGAAAAAGCTCTGAGTGCCGCAGAGTCTGTGGGATATGATCGCGAATTATTTAAATCTTTTCAAAGGTAACATATGGAAAAGCTAAAACAGTTTTTTGTAGCTTTGGTTCTATTTGCGGTGTTTGATTTTATATGGCTTGGCTTTGTCATGAAAGATTTCAATATGCGCCAATTGGCCGAGATCGGGAGATTTGAAAACGGTATTTTTCAGATGTACTATCCAGCAGCTTTATCCACGTACTTTTTGATGGCACTGGCTGTGCCTCTTTATGTTTTGCCAAAATTGACGAGGCAGGATTCTCTGTTAAAAGTATTTTCTTCTGGCGCAATCTTGGGAATGATAATTTATGGCGTGTTTGACATGACAAATTTGGCGATCCTAAAAAACTACCCTGTGGCCTTTATTGCCCCCGATATCGCATGGGGAACATTTGTTTTCGGCCTGGTGTCGGTATTTACCTTAAAACTGGACAGGCAAAGATGAATACTTCTTCAATAGCCTCAATCTGTAAAATAGTTTTTTTAGTCATGCCAATGTACTCGGGAGTAACTATGGCCACCGAAGAACCAAAATATAAAATAGAATCCAAAGGTGATCTTTACGAAGTTCGGAATTATGACTCTACCTTGGTTGCGGAAACAACGATTGATGCCAACTTTGAAGATGCGGGCAATCGAGCCTTCAGAATATTGGCAGACTATATTTTTGGCAACAATGCGATTGAGACCAAAATCGAAATGACCGCGCCTGTTTCCCAAGTAAAATCAAAAAAAATAGAAATGACTGCACCCGTAAATTTAAGCAAGAATGATATGGGCTTTGTGGTCCAATTCACCATGCCAGCCACATTTACCTTGGAGAATATCCCTAAGCCCAATGACGAGAGAGTTCTCATTCGCGAAATTCCAAAGCGAAAGGTGGCAGTGTTTAGCTATTCGGGCTCGTGGTCTGAGGATCGCTACAAACGAAAACTTGCGGAGTTTCGGTCAGCCCTAGAAAAGGATCAAATTAAAACCTTAGGCGAACCGGTTTTTGCGAGGTATAATTCTCCATTTCAACTTTGGTTTTTAAGACGCAATGAAATTTGGCTCGAGGTTGCTCATTGAATGAGTCACGAAAATTTCTTTCTCAGCAGGATTTCCTCGAAACTCATCCACAACCATCGACTCCAAAGCTCCGACATCTCTTCTCTGCATTCTCAACTTGGTTAGAGATTCTATCCAGAAGCTGCTTCAAAATTCGCTCAATGGACAAAAACCGTCCTCCTGCAACAAACGGATCTAAGTTACCATCCAGAACATCGTCGATTGACTGAGATTCTACAATGCTTGCCATTCGCGTATCAACCACGACACCTAATTTCCTTTTATAGGATCTAACAAAAGGAACGGCGGACCCAGTATTTTCCATTTTGGCCACATCACTTCTTCTCTGTTGGCGAGCCCGCTCC
Organism: Bdellovibrionales bacterium; assembly: GCA_016716765.1. Lineage (NCBI taxonomy): Bacteria > Pseudomonadati > Bdellovibrionota > Bdellovibrionia > Bdellovibrionales > Bdellovibrionales bacterium. The sequence goes on from JADJVA010000020.1 coordinate 920,746, forward strand.
TTTTGCTCCTCCTGCTTTTGCTTAACTTTCGCCCTCACAATCTCCAGCGCTACCTCTCTGTTTTGATGTTGCGAACGATAGGTTGACATCACAACTTGAATGCCAGTGTGAATATGGATCACTCGGACCGCAGATTCTGTCTTATTGACATGCTGCCCGCCAGGCCCACGTGATTTCTTGATGGGTTCAATCAAAAATTCTTCATCGGTGAACCTAGTTTTATCGTCTACAGAGACTGTCGGGTCGGAAGGTCCAGGCAATACAGTAACCAAAACATTTACGGTGGTGATTTTTTCCTCGTTGCCCTTCTTTACGGTTGCTCCGCGCAATTCGCCCATCGCGGCCATAAGTCTATGAATCCCAGATTCCCATTCCAGAGCCCGAAAAACCCCTGGACCCTCAATTTTTATTACAATACTACTAATACCCTGACTCGATCTACTAGACGCGCTATTGTGAATGACCTCAGATGTAGAAATAATTTCAGTCTTCCACTTTCTCTTCTCCGCATAACTAAGATACATTTCTTTCAACAGGTAAACAAAAAGATCGGAATTTGCGTCTTTCATACTGATTTCAATATAGGCCGAATCACGATTTATCTCTGGTTGCCAAGTATTTTCAAGCTGGATAAGGCGATCCAAAATACTATCCCAATATCTTCTCACAGAATCAATCCAAGCCTTGGCTTCTTCACGAAACATAGAAATCAACTGCAGCGTGTTCGCTTTGTCATTCGATACCTGCGCCTCAGTCATTGCCAATATGGCCGCTTCCATACTGCGTACTTCAACCTCATTTTTTTCGATGTCATCAACTTCCTTTTTAATTTTCCCGAAAGCTTCCAATAGAGCCAACTCGAAGAAGACTTCTGGATCTCGCGATTTCAACTGATTGAGTTGCACCCTGTAGTCGATACCCAGATCATTGATCGCTTTCCATTTTTCATTGAGAGCCACTAGGACTTGCACAAGCAGTTTCTGAGTGGATTCGGGCAACTGAGCTTCGCCAGTAATTGGCTTGTGACCAGTGAGGAAAAATCGGCAGGAGACGCTCTCGTGACCTGATTTTATATTTTGCGACTGTGCGAGGCCAATGTGCAAAAAAAAGACGATCCAAAGTCCCACCAATATCATTGGAATTCTGATCACATTTCCGAAGCCGCTTGTGCACGCTGTCTTTTTTAATGGCCGAAAGGATTGTTTTGGGGACTTGGTTCCGGGTAGCTTTGCCAGAGGAGCTAAAAATGTTTTCATAATGAGACGAGCTTGCAAACTCAGTTCCACATGACAAAGAATCTTCGATCAGACAGGGGCCGAGTGCCAAGATTTTTTAGTCCAAGTCCCGTTCTTTCCTCAATATATTGAGATCACAAGATTTTTTTATTTTTATTTAAAATTACGGATAGACCTTTAGCGATAGTCCACCAGCTGCATCTAAAATAAGATGCGTTGAAAACAAGGGCACTAAGATCAGAGATGAAATAATTTTCCTTCTGAATTGATAATAACATGAATATTTTACGCAACAAAACTCAAACTAGTTAGCTATAGCTGTTAGGTTGGTTTCAGAATACTGCGCTTGCGTCATTTAAGTAGCCACAAGTTTGCAGTGCTGAGATATTGCGATCCGTGCAGAGCTCTCCTTTCGTACACACAAACAAGACTTGACATCTGTTCTACTGGATTCAAGATGATCACACCGGGGCGTACCTATCGGAATATACTTTAGAAATGAGAGACTTCTTATGAGCCAAAATCTTGTTCTTTCTCCAATTAAACTGGGATCTTTGTCGCTGCCCAATCGAGTGATAATGGCGCCACTGACTCGATGTCGAGCAAGTCAGAGCCATATTCCAAACGAAATGATGGCTGAGTACTATTCGCAACGAACGAGTGCAGGATTGATCATTGCAGAGGCCACGATGGTAATGAAAGGCAACTCCTCTTTTATTGCAGAGCCAGGAATTTATTCTCAAGATCAAGTTGCAGGATGGAAAAAAGTAACAAAGGCAGTTCATCAAAATGGCGGAAGGATTTTTTTGCAGCTTTGGCATGGAGGGCGCGCCTGTCATCCTACTTTGAATGAGGGCCAGGAATCCGTAGCCCCCTCTGCGATCGCTATTGAGAGCGAGATTCAGACACTCCAAGGCAAAGTACCACACGTTGTTCCTCGTGCACTCCGCGATGATGAAATTCCTGGCATTGTAGCCGGTTTTTCTGTCGCTGCACAAAACGCCAAGGATGCAGGGTTCGACGGAGTTGAAGTGCATGGCGCCAACGGATATCTTCTAGATGAGTTTTTGCGAGATTCCTCTAACAAAAGATCGGGTCCCTATGGTGGTTCACTGCAAAACCGTGCTAAGCTTTTGCTTGAAGTCACCGATGCAGTGATTGGCATCTGGGATGCGGGCCACGTGGGTGTCCGAATATCTCCTCTGAACAGTTATAACAGCATGAAGGATTCAGACCCTCTGGGCCTAACTCTTTATGTCGCTCAGCAACTCAACCAGAGAAGAATTGCTTATCTTCATCTCATGCGAGCAGACTTTTTTGGCAAGCAAAGTGGTGATGTGGTGACTTCCGCTCGCAAGGGGTTCTCTGGTGTATTGATCGGAAATATGGGTTACACACCTGCGGAGGCCAATGAAGCTATTAAAGCAAATCTTATTGATGCGGTCTCATTTGGACATCATTATGTGAGCAATCCCGATCTCGTTGGCTGTATCGAAAAGAATATTCCATTTGTAGAACCCGATGCTTCAACTTTTTATACGCCAGGCCCCAAAGGATATACAGACTACCCGAGAAGGGTGCCAATCGCCGATTCTAATCAGGCACACATTTAAGGGAATGGACCTGTGAATATCGCTCTTATTCTTGGTGGACTTTTTTTCGCTTTGATTATTGCATTTGTTGCGGGAATGGTATTTCTTCCTGAACTCTTTGGAATTTCAAAGAAAACAAAACCAGAAGAAGAGGAGAGCCAAGACGAATTCAAATTGTGAGTTCCATTTCCCTCAAATCAGATATCACCTCTCAAACCAATAGTGAGAGAATGAATCCAAGCGAAATTGTAAACCTTGTCATTGTCAGCGCCACCTTCGACTGTGCGATAACCTCCAAATAAAACAAACTGAGAATTCGTAATAGGCCGTTCAATAAAGAGAGCGAGATCAATCGCCCTTCCCTGTGGGGCCGCAAGAGCATCCACATCAAATCGAAATAGAAAATTGTCAGACAAACCTCTCGATGCTTGAAAATTCACCAAAGGAACAAAACCTAGATTCCTTTTGCGCGCCATCAAGCTCCCTTGCGAAAGAGCCACCTCAGCATCGCGGACTTTTGCTGTAAATCCCCACCGAATATCCCAATCGCCTCTTTTTTCAAGAGCATAGGAATACGTCAAGCGATAGGAGTTAAATTTATAATAGCCCTCAGTTTCAACACCTGCCTGAAAGATGGAATCATCAAAAACCGTAGTTTCCTTAAGTCGCGCGCTCTTGCGTATTGAAAAGGGGGCATACAGAGCACGCAACTCGTGTCGCTCCCAGCGATGCCCAAGATATATCCGATAACTCGGAAACGGACCTTTGCCAAATTCAGTAAAAGAAAAATCAGTTCCCCCTTTTCCTGGAATTCTTTGGTCATTCCGTGTTTGACCTGTCGATGCCAGCTCAAGGGCGTAAAAATATTTGGCCGCTGCGTAATCAGTAAGAAGCATACTCGCCATTAAAAATGCAATTCTCTTCATATCTCAATTTCCTCCGGTGAAAAAATAGACGAAATTATTATCTTGGTACTCTGTTGGCAAATTGTTCAATCTCGGATTTGCTAATAGTGAGGACTTAATAAAGTATTGGGTCATGGGTCGAACTTCCTCAGAATTAATTGAAAATTCGATCGATAGAAATTGCACGTCCAACAACTCTTCAGATTGAACAACAATCGGCGAGTCATCTACCCGTTGCACCCGAAATACCCAGTAGACATCGGACGGATCGCGACGATAACGGACACAGAAAGGAGTCACAAGCTCACCCAGTTGATTTGTTTCCTCCCTAAGTTCACGCAAGGCTGCAACAGAAAGTGATTCTCCGTTTTCTACAAAACCGCCGGGCAAAATCCAGTGGTTCTTGGCCTTCCCATAGTTCGGTTTGACCAATAGGACCCGTCCGCTCTCGATAAGCAAACATCCTACACCTATTGTTGAAGTGGGATTCATATTAAACCCCGATTGTACATACGAAGAAAATGCATCTTTTGCTGCGAGTGAAATACAATCGGCTCAGGATAGTCTCTCCCAATTTTTATGGATTTGATTGCCTTTTGTGGCGCCTCTAAAGACAACAAATGAATTTCTGAAGAAGAAAGGGATTTGAGCTCTGGCACCCATCTTTTTATATACTTACATTCAGGATCAATTTTTTTCGATTGGAGAACTGGATTGAATATCCGAAAGTAAGGTTGGGCATCACAGCCTGTCGAAGCACACCACTGCCAGCCACCGTTATTTGCAGCTAAATCAAAATCCAAAAGTTTTTCGGCAAAATAAGCTTCACCCTTCCTCCAGTCCACGAGTAAGTCCTTAACTAAAAATGAGGCGGCAATCATTCTCAATCGATTGTGCATCCATCCCGTCTGATTCAACTGCCTCATCCCCGCATCGACAATCGGAAAGCCCGTTCGGCCTTGACACCAAGCTTCAAAATTGGCCTGACTTCCCTCCCAAGCGATTCCGTCACAATCCTTCTTGAATGAGCCCTGAACAACATACGGATAGCGATCAAGAATCATTTGATAGAAATCGCGCCATATTAACTCCGACAACCAAATCGACGTCCCCCGATTGGGGCTTTTAAAACATAGGCGGACACATTCTCGAATTGAAATGGTCCCAAACCTAAGGTGCATAGACAATCCTGATGTACCTCGACTCAATCCCGGAAAGTCGCGGGTTTTGTGATACTCAGGCAAGCCAGCGGCCCACTTTTTTAAACACCCAAGCCCATTTCTTCTGCCTGCTCTCTGGGAACGAACTAAAATCGATGAATTCTCAAATCCGAGATCCTCGAGGCTTGGAAAATCTAGAACAGATGAAATACTTCCGGAGGCTAGATATGCCCCTTTATCCCTCTTTTTTGGAAGATAATCTTTTGAAGTTAACTTCTTGAGCCAGGCGTTCTTATAGGGAGTGTACATCTTGTAAGGGCTGCCATCCGATTTATTCAGTTCAGGTCCAGAAAATATAACATGGTCTTTAAAAGACAAGCCCTTGATATTCTCCCTTTTCAATGATCTAAGAACTGCATTGTCACGTCGTTTTGCGTACGGCTCATAGTCTTCATTAAAAAACACAGCATTGGCTTTCATTTTTTTTGCTATTTTAGGGATCTCAATCACTGGGTCTCCAGTTCGAACAATTAAGCGAGATCCCAATTTCTTTAGTTGATTGTCAATTTCTCGGATTGATTCGTAAATGAAAGAAACCCTTGGATCTGATTTTGATTTTAACTTGCCCAAAATATGGGTATCAAAAACAAAAACCACGACAATTCGATTGGATTCAGAACAAGCCCTGGTCAACGCCTCATGATCCTCTAATCGAAGATCACGTCTGAGCCAAACAATACTCAAATCATGGTTCATCTTTTTCCTTTTGACTAAAAAAGCAGACGATTCCCAACTCACATCTTTCCGTCGAGGCTATCTCAACTCCCTCCTATTGTATAGATTATTCTATACAATAGGAGGGAATATGCTAGAATGAATTGATGAGAAATACTGGGGAAACATATAAAATACGACAAGTCATTGATCTAACCGGAGTGAGTGAGTTTTTACTGCGCGCCTGGGAGGATCGCTACGCGGCCATTAAACCGGCACGATCTAAAACAGGACGTCGCCTCTATAGTCAAAATGATGTTCTAAAAGTACGGGCTCTGTTCTCGCTGACCCAGATGGGACATCGAGTGGGAGACATCGCTCAATTGGGCTTGAATGAACTCAATCAGATGCTTAATCAAGACCTTGGGAATGGAAATCTTGAGAATCCAAATCTGAGCCCTTTCGTAAAAGAAATAATGACACAGGCCAAGCAATTTGCCTGGCAAGATGTACGCAAGCTCATTTTGGGGAATCATAAAATGTGGACACAGCAAAAGGGAAAGACTAGATCCCTGAATTGGATTCACAGCTTGATTGTACCTCTTCTCTCTGAGATAGGCCGACAGACTGATGCCGGTCACCTCTCTATTGCCGAAGAGCATATTTTGTCTGCTATCATCAAAGAAAGCTTGAGCTTTCAATTTGATAAAAGACCGCCAAATAAGAAAAGACCGCGCATCGTTTTCGCCACTCCTGAGGGAGATTATCATGACATGGGAATTGCAATTGGGGCTTACGTCGCAAATAGCCTGGGTGCTAACACTCTTTTTCTTGGGGCACACATGCCAAAAACTGAGCTCGCAGCGGTCTGTGTTCGATATAAGACCACTCATTTGGTTCTCAGTTCCACTTCCGACAAAATAGATGGGGCAAAGGATCAGTATCTCAAATACTTAAATTTTTTAGATCGCAATTTGAATACTAAAATTTCGATTTGGCTAGCCGGAAGAAATTCTCAGAAATATGAACCTTCATTAAAACGACCGTTTCGGATCATTGAGTCTTTCGAAGTATTCGAAACAGAAGTTAGAAAAGCGGTTCGTCTGTCGGAGACTCTCAGGCAGTAGGGCAAACCTGCAAGTCTCATGAATCAGGGTTAAGGTTAAGCATTAGAATCAAGAATCAATCTAGCTTATCAAAACCAATTGCATTTTATTTCTACGCCAGCTATAAAAGAGGCGTGAGAATAAAATTGTTTTTTTTCATTGCTGCTCGCTTCTGTTTTCACTCAATTTCTATTTTATCCCACTTACACGTTCAACCTGACGTCAAACATACGCTTGAAAGCGAATGTCTGCTTTGTACGGTCATTCATACTTCTTCAAGCGCAGATACTCCAAAATTTGATTCGATTCAAAGTAACACCATTAAACACTTAGCAAAAATCAAATATGACTCCTCTCTCTTCCTTGAATTTGAGAATGAAAATGAATTCGCTCGTGGACCACCTCCTTCAGGCATTTCCCATCTCTCACTGAATTAAAGACATGCCAATTTCAAATTGAATTTGAATATTTGATCGCTATCGATCGGAGGTACTCTATGAGACAACTCATTTCACTTGTTATTTTACTTTCCTGCTCATTCAGTCATGCCCAAGGCAGATCGAATCCTGATATCAGCGTTAATTTTCTTGGACTCTATTTAAATGGAAATGGGGTCTCAAGTGACCCACAGGAGCCAGCACACAAAGGCTTTTCTCTGCAAGAGGCTGAACTTCAATTCATGTCTGACGTAGATTCATATTTGCGGGCCAGCGCCCTCTTTTCTGTGGGTAAAGAGGCCGGCGGCGAATATGCTATCGATCCAGAGGAGATCTTTCTTGAGACAATATCGCTTCCAAAAATCAGCTTACGTGCCGGTAAATTTAAGATGGCGTTTGGCAAACACAACCAACTTCACACGCATGCTTTCCCCTTTATTGATGCTCCCCTGATTCTCCAGAGATTGGTTGGTGAGGAAGGACTCAATGAAAGTGGAATCTCAGCTGCTCTGCTCCTACCTGCTTCTTGGTATTCTGAACTGACGCTCCAGGCTTTTAGTCTGACAAATGAAGAGCTCTATGGCAGCACAGATTCAAACCACACAGGCGGACTCGTTCGCTTCAAAAATTTGTGGGATTTGACGGACGATCTCACACTGGAATTTGGCGTTTCAAGCACGCAGGGCAGAAATGAACTCAATGAAATTGCTGAGGTGACTGGTACAGACCTCACCCTTAAGTGGCGTCCAGCCAAAGGGGGCAAATACAACGCCTTTATTTGGTCCACAGAATATTTGGATAGTCGTCGACCTGGCCGATTGCTCGATCCAGCCGATTCTAGCTCCCCATCTATTGCTGCTCTCGCCGGATATGCGACTTGGGTCCAATACCAATTTACTCAGCGCTGGTGGGCTCAAGCGCGCTATGAGGTCCTGGGTACAACCCACTCCGAAGGCATACCTAAACAAAATAAACAGAGCTTTTTGGTTGGTTTCTTCCCCACTGAATTCTCCGGGTTCCGCCTTCAATATGATCACCTCGAGTCATCTGGAAACGATAGACATGAGGACACCATTGGATTGCAGTACAACGTCACCATTGGCGCTCACCCTGCTCATTCCTACTAATCATTCTTAAGAAGGAGATGCCAGTGAAACAGATCTTTTTGGTTATTGTTCTTTTATTTTTTTCTGCCCCTTTGGCTTTTGCAAAATTGAATGTGGTCACAACCATCACTGACTTACGAGCGGTCGCTGAAGAAGTTGGCGGAGAACATATTTTTGTTGAAAGTATCGCAAAGGGCACTCAAGATCCCCACTTTATCGAAGCAAAGCCTTCCTTTATGATTAAAGTGAGCCGGGCAGATCTCTTGGTTTCTGTGGGGCTCGATTTGGAAGTGGGCTGGCTGCCCAGTCTCATGCAAGGGGCACGAAATCCAAAAATAGCGAAGGGTCAAAAGGGATTCCTTGAGGTCGGTTCACTCGTTCAACCGATCGAAGTCACCACTGGTAAAATCTCACGCGCTGCGGGTGACGTCCACCCACTGGGCAATCCACATGTCACTCTCGACCCACAGAGGCTTGGAGATATTGCAGTTATTATTTCCGAAAGACTTGGTGAACTCGATCCCGGGAACGCTGCTCAATATCAAAAAAACGCAAAGTCCTTGAAATCGCGTTTAATAAAGAAAACGGTAGACTGGCAGGCTCGAATCGAGAGGTCTGGAATTAAAAAAATTGTGTCGTATCACAAAACCTTATCCTATTTCTTTGATCGATTTCAAATCTCGAACGAAGCAATACTTGAACCTAAACCAGGCCTTCCACCCACCTCTGGTCACATTCTGAATGTGATAGATCTGATGAAAAACAAGAAAATATCACTTATCTTGGTCGAAAACTATTTTGACCCTACCGTAACTAACAAGATTGTGAATGAACTTCCAAGTGTCAGAACAGAAACTGTGGCCGTTGCCGTCGATGGATCACCTCAAGTGAAAACGATTGATGATCTGTTTGAGAAATTAGTTGCGTCCATCGAGGGAAAAAATTAGGGGGTTCTGATGCAGCACGATTGGATCCAAGTATTTCACTTTTTAGCGGCACCATTTGCCATGTGTCTCATTCTTGCTGGGATTCATTGCTACCTAGGCCTTCACGTTTTAGCTAGAGGTGTTATATTTGTTGATTTAAGTTTAGCGCAGGTCGCTGCCTTTGGCGCAACTCTAGCTATTTATTTTGGATTCGAGCATCACTCGCCTGCTACCTACCTGACTTCTCTCGGCTGCACGTTTTGTGCAGCCGCATTGTTTGCAATGGCTCGAAAACATGAAAAGCTTTTCTCGCAAGAAGCCATCATTGGGATCGTGTATGCCCTGGCTTCTGCTGCGGTCGTTCTTGTCGTCGACAAAATTGCACATGGTGCTGAACACATCAAAGATCTCCTGGTCGGGCAAGTTCTTTGGGTAACCTGGACAGATGTGCTTAAGACGGGACTCATCTATCTGGGCGTTTCGATGGTTCACTATATTTTTCGTCACCAACTTTTGGCAGCTTCGTTTCATGGTTCCACCAATAATTCAGGTTTTTGGGATTTCTTGTTTTATGCCCTTTTTGGTGTCGTTATCACTTCTTCCGTAAGCGTGGCCGGCGTGCTACAGGTCTTTGCTTATCTGATTGTTCCATCTGTCGTCGGAACTCTTTTCTTCAAAACCATACGTGCACGACTTCTATTTGGGTGGACCCTGGGATTTGCCCTGAGCTTTTCATGCCTGTGGCTCAGTTACATCTGGGATCTACCTGCCGGCGCGTTTATTGTTGTCTGTTTTTCGTCATTGCCCATTCTGTTGCTTATGGGCAAAGTCATGCATCGCTTGAAGGCCTCGGTTCAGGAACAGCCATCCGTGTAGGAGCGGTCAAGAGATGAATGCAAGGATAACAAACAAAAAGATAGAAATTCACTGAAAAAGGCCTTTAGAAATTATCTTTTATTTGCTGCTGGCTGCAATACCATCAAACATCAGGCCTACAGTAAAATAGGACCCAGATAGATCTATTGCGTTAAGACTGTTAATTGTTCCAGTACTCTTAAAGCCCTTTACCTCATTGGATTCAACTCCACCTTCCACAACAAGATAGAATTTCTTGTAACCAATCGCCACTGATCCTCCATAGCTGGAGTAGGAACTTGCAAACCAAGCATTGGTATCCTTTCGAGTCAACTCTCCGTCTTGCGTGGCAGTCTTCATCTTATAACTTGTGTTGGTCCCGCCGAATCCAGCAAAAGCATCTATCCGAACGATGTCCGTTTTAAAAAATGGAACTCGCACCACGGCCAAAGCTGAATCCTGATCAATCTGAGACTCAAACTCAGTGGACGAAACAGAGACCAGCTCATCTCTCGAAATGTTGCGTTTTGTATAACGGAGCCCCACATCGACATACTTTAGAACGGGGTACAAAATCTCGGCGCCGAACTGTGGCATTGAATCCACTTCCTTTAATCCTTGAGCATTTAACTCCGCGTTGACGTTTACTGGATCGACCACAGTCGATCCAATAAATACTCGTCCTTGAACTGGGACGTTGTTAGCCAAAGCTACATGTGCCGCTGAGATGATCGTCAAAATACAAATCAGGAGAGAAATATAATGATAACGCCACATTTTCACAGACTCCTTCAACAAGATATGTTTGTTGGCACTTCTAAACTTTAGGAATATATGAGATTTCGCGCAAGTCCAGAGCACAGCAGGTCTAGCCACAAATTTGAACCTTCCGGCCTCGACTATTTAATAATGTGAAAGGAGAGAAAGAAAAATCCAAGTAAGGGAGGTATCGCCTGCAGCAATGCAGCCATACGCAACCGGGGGACAGAAAACCAAAGCACACATCCAGAAACTACCATGGATACACCACAAAAACTCGTTAAAACACCTGCAAGCATGATTTGCTTTTGCATAACAAAATAGAGTCCCAATAGTGTACCCACACTGAGATACAAATTATAAAAACCCTGATTAAAGGCCCAAATTTTCTGAATTTGATGGTCGGCTTCAGAAATACCCAATTTTTTATGGAATCCATCACGCTGAAAGAGGATTGCCTCGAAGAAAAAGAAACCAATATGAATGAGGGCCGCGATACCAAAAAGAAAAAAACTGATCCATTCCACTTTCATAGAATCAACCAGAACATGAATTCAATCAAAATTCAAGACCTCCTTTGAGTTCACTTTCCCGACTCACTTCCGAGGCGAGAGCGCCCCAACCGCTCCAGGTCTTCACGAACTAGCTCCGCCATTCTGGTCCACTGGCTTACGCCGACATGCTCCTCGTCAATGAGCATGTGATAGGCATGTCGTTCATCGAGGGTCAGAGCCTGGATTTCGATAAATTTAAAATTTGGGAAATAAGTCTGAGTGATCTCCTTCACTCCCTGTGCATTCACCACGAGATCGCGAGGATCAATAAAAACAACTCCCTTGAGAGGAAGTTGTTTTTTAATACTGAGCTCTTTGTCAAATTCTGAAAGAATGTCGAACGTGGAAAAAGTTGGCATCAGTCCGATAAAATCAAAATGGCGATATTTGAAGGGAATACCGCTAGGAACAAGCATTCTGTTCGGCCAAACTGCTCGAACCGTGTCCATAACCCAAGCAGGAACATGAACTGAAAGCGCAGGCGAAAATCCAAGGAAGTAGTCGCAATGAATTCCTTGAGATATATGCCTTTCGAGAAGAAGAAGACCCCCTAGCGAATATCCCGAACATACAAAGGGCCTCGTCAGTTCCTTTGACCAAATCTTAATCTGCTCATTCCAAGCGTCTCTCTGCAACGAAAAAACTGATTCCGGATCAGCCTTGTGCCCAACCAAACGTGGAGCCAGGACATTGAACCCTGCATTCTGTAACAATCGGGCAATCGGTTTCATTCCCTCCGCATCAAAATTCAGTCCGTGAAGAACGATGGCTGAACCAATCGGATTCTCTACGGACAATACGACATCTTCCGTCCTCTTAGAATGAGGCGACTGCTCAGATAGCGATTTCGTCAAACCTCCAACATAAGCACTGATTCCCCAGCTCCTGAAGGCAATGAATCCTAATACACCAAAAACCAGAATTGAAATGGCTGCGTATTTCATATAAGTCATACTATATTCAAACAAAGCCCCTCTTGCAACCGCCTCTCATTGCTGCGTTTCCACTCCAAGCTTTGTCAAGAAATCTCCATACTCCCTTTAAACTGGATTCGCACACTTCTGATAAATGAGCCAGACTTGCCGCAATTGGATTCACGGAGGTCTTCCATGAGAGATGAAAAATTGGTCGTCTTAGTGACTGGATGCAGCTCAGGAATAGGATTCGCCCTTGCTCAAGAACTCTATAAATTAAATTCATTTCGAGTGGTTGTCACCGCGCGCCCTTCCTCAGTGCATCGCTTAATTCAGGCATTTACAGAAAATGAAAATTTTATCATAAGGGAGTTAGACGTTAGATCTGAAAGAAGTCGCGAAGCCATCATTTCCGACATTTATAGGAAATGGAAGTCAATTGACGTGATTGTCAACAACGCGGGAATCTCCTACCGCTCAGTCATGGAACACATGGATGCGACATCTGAACTCCACCAAATAGAAACGAACTACATTGGACCGATAGACCTTATCCGTCGCATCATCCCTTCAATGAGAGAAAAGGGTTTTGGACGAATCATTAATGTTTCTTCTGTCAGCGGATTCATCGCGATGCCAACAATGGCCTCCTACACAGCCTCTAAACATGCTCTTGAAGGAGCCTCAGAATCTCTCTGGCACGAACTGAAGCCATTTGGAATACGCGTCAGCCTCGTCCAGCCAGGCTTCGTGAATTCAGAGTCCTACAAAAAAGTATACCTCACAAAAACGGCGACCTTGAGCCAAGAACTCGAGGGTCCGTACTCCGACTATTATCATCACATGGCGCCTTTTATTGAAAAACTCATGCTCCTTTCTCAGAGGACTCCGAGAGATATCGCAAAGAAAATTATAGGACTCATCCTGAAAAGACATCCGCGCCTCTTCATCCCCGCGACTCCCGACGCACTACTTTTTGGATGTCTAAAAAAACTTATTCCACGACGTGTTTTTCATTTGCTGATGTTTTGGCTACTGCCCAATTCAAAGCAATGGGCTACGAATCATCAGTCGCTCTCCAAGACCCCTCTGCTCGCGTTTCCGCCAGCCAGCAAGTCTTAAAAATAAGAGAGCGCTAAGTCTGTTTTGGCTGGACCACAATGGAATATCCAACGCCCTTAATTGTAACCAGCCTGACCCTTGATCCTTTGGTTTTTCGTCTGAGATTGGCAATATGGCTGTCAACGGTTCTGTCCGTTATGGAGGTCCCAGGCCACACAATATCCAGAATTTTCTCTCGACTAAACACAATTTCTTGCCTTCTCGACAAGAGATCTAGAATTCTCGTTTCTATGAGAGTCAATTGCAAATCCTCTTTTGCCTCCCCCTTATCTAGGAATACTTTGCATTTAGCGAAATCAATTGTCAGATCACCAACGCGCCGGATTTCACTGTGAGCCATGTCTCTCCTGCTCTTTTCTATTTTTGAAAAAAGCCTTGCTCTGAGCTCAAGCGGTTCAAATGGCTTCATAATAAAGTCGTCGGCTCCCAGGCTAAATGCCGTAACTTTGTGAGAAACAGAGGGCTCTCCCGTGAGAAAAACAATAGGAATATCTTTTAATATTCCCTTGGAGATATTCTTGAAAATAAAATCAATCCCGTTTCCATCCGGCAACTCAATATCTACGAGAATGGCATCGAATTGGGAAGAAAGTAATGCCCTTTCTGCCTCCTTAATTCTCTCTACCACCAAAAGATCAACGCCAGGCAGAGTGCCCCGAACGAGCACATGATAAACAGGGTCATCCTCGATATATAATATTCGGGCACGCATCTGGCCACCTTATTTGGTCTGCTTAGACTCGTCAAATTCATATGGAGGAAACTTCATACTCGCTCCATTCCCAAATAAACTTAACCCCCTAAGCTTCCATGGGGAGATACTCAAAATAAGCGGAAGGGCAGGCTGAAATGCAGCAAAGAGAAGATTTTTCAATATCGACAAATCCTTCGACGGGAAGCTTAGAGCCACAAGTAAGTTTTGTCTCACCCTTGAGGATTCTGATCGTCGAGGATGACTTTACCTTTGAGCCCATTTGGGAATTTATTTTTTCCTCACTTGGAGTCCCAGTTCAATACAAGTGGGCGATTAGCTATACCGAAGCTGCAAAGTTGATGATACACACTCTAACCCAGAAGCCATTATTTGATATTGTTATCTCAGACATTTTTTTGTCAGGCCCGGAGTCAGGCTTGGATCTTTGGAAAAAATTCGCAAAGCATTTTCCTAAAACCTTCCTGTTGATCTCTCGATCGGAAGAATCTAAGGTGCGGAAGCACGCGGATCATGCTGAATTTGCTCCGACTTATATCCGGAAGCCTTTAGAACCTGACTCTTGCATTCAGATTTTAAAGGAAATGATTGGAAAGAGATCAGTTGCCAAAAAGGATTCTGAAGCTTGAACTTTAAAAGGCGCTTTTTTTGGAAGTTTGTCTTGTTTTTTGGAATGGGTGCGCTCGCCCTGGTATCGACAAAATTGCAGTTGGAACACTCGAAGACCAGGCAATTAATCAGTAGAAGGTACGGGGCACAAAAGAAGCAAACAACATTGAACTCAGTCGTCTCCGAGTTGAGAACCTGGGAGCCACTCCTCAGTCATAGCGCTCCCTCTAAAGAGATATCTCCCTCTTCGTTGGATTTCTTGAAAGCTTCGACAAAAAAAATAGATACTTATTTTGAAACACTAAACTCATTAGATTCAGAAGGTGCGGAAGAGAAGTCCTTGTTTCATGCTCTCAGGAATGAATGGATCGAAAAGTCATTGAAGATTCAATCACTTCAAACTATTGACTCTGTAGCAGAAATTAACTTAACTAAAATTGGATTTTTAATCGATCATTTAAATGAACTAAATAGAGAAGTTGCTGAGGAGGTCCATCCAATCATCCTCTCTGAGTCTTCGTTTATTGAAAGTCACATCGACTGGCTTTTCTATGGCTCTTTGTCTTTGACCCTCCTTTCAGGTCTCTTTCTTGTTTATGACCACAAATCGATGCGCAGAGTTCTCCTTTCACTCAAAAAATCTCAGGATGAGGCTGTGCGATCCTCGAATTTAAAAACCCAATTTCTCGCTACGATAAGCCATGAAATCAGAACTCCTCTTAACGGAATTGTTGCTTTGTCCGACCTCCTTATCAAGAGGCAAGCTGAAAAACCCGATCCGCAATTTCTCCAGACGATATCTGATTCCGGAAAAACTCTGATGAGAATTGTAGACGATATCCTGGAATTCTCCAAGTATGAGTCTGGCCTAGTTGACATCAAGTACAAGAATTTTGAATTAAAAAATCTCATCGACGGTATTTTAGGTGGACTAAATCCAAAAGCCGAAGCCAAGGGAATTTACTTGGTTTCTAAATTTAGGCAAGGATTGCCAGTAAGGGTAATCGGAGACAAGGAACGCTTATCTCAAATCTTATTCAATATCATTGGGAACGCGATTAAGTTTACAAGCACGGGCGGTGTCATCCTAACGGTAGAAAGACTCCGAGAAGATGGCGAGGATTTCAGATTTACAATCCAGGATACCGGCATTGGCATGACACCGGACCAAACTGCGAAGATCTTTCAACCTTTTGTTCAATTTGAGAAGTCCGGCACATCCGGGGAGCCTGGATGTGGACTCGGTCTCTGTATCAGCCAAAAGCTTGTTCAAGCTATGGGAGGCGAGCTCAAAGTCTTTTCCAAAGCTCAAAGTGGCACTGAGATAAATTTCGAAATTCCATTGAAACTGACGAGAGATAGAGATGCAGGTCCAACTGCTTCAGTAGTAAAGAAAACTAAAAAGATAACAAGAGAAACAGAGACACGAGGTCAGAATTATCGAGATCTAATTTTGGTTGCTGAAGATGTGAAGTCAAATCAAATTGTCATATCAGCTATTTTGAAGGAGTTGGGTTTTCAGTCCGTTATAGCCAAAAATGGAAGCGAGGCCCTTTCTATGGTTATTCAAAGAGGAAAGTCGTTTGCTATGATCCTTATGGATTGCCAAATGCCTGAAATGGATGGATTTGAAGCCACTAAAAGAATAAAGAAGCTTGGAAATCACTTTATTCCAGTGTTGGCAATGACTGCCGACGTGAGTGCTCAAAACAAGATCGCGTGTATGAATTCAGGAATGGATGAAGTGATTGCGAAGCCAATTTCTTTGGAATATATGAAGGCCCGATTAGATTGCTATTTGGGTGCTGAATATAAAGCGACGCTGCCAATCGCTCTGGAATCTCTCAGCGAAAAAATTGGGAGGGTGGCTACAGGTAAGGTTTTGAAATTCTATTTGGAAAGCCTCAGGGAGATTTTGTCTTTTGAAAAAATCTTTGATCGATACAAGGACCTGACTGAATTGACGCGGCTTGGTCACAAACTCAAGTCATCCTCATATACGGTCGGAGCCATCGAATTAGGGAAGGCCTTTGAAAAATTGGAATCCTGTAGTGATTTCGATTCGGCCATCGGATTTTTCAACGACGATATTCGACCACTCATTTACAAAACCTACAGAGAAATGAACTCGTTAAGCCTGAGAACTGAAAAGAAAGCAATCAATCTGAGCTCCTACAGAAATATTGAATCACGGGCCACCAGCCATGTTCGAGGATAGGAGTTGAAGTGAGTACAGGCGGAACCTTGAAAAAATTAAAAATCGATAACCGCCTTGATAGTCATCTCAGGTTTCAATTTTCTCAATGGAATTGACCCGGCCGGTCAATCTAGGTGTTTTGCCTCAGGATCACGGAGCATGGCCTCAATAAATACCTCTCCACTCAGCTCAAAAACTTTTGTGAGTTCAGGCGTACAATTGAGAAGCAACGAGAAATTTGACCAACGCAAGCACTTCACTGAGATCCAATTTGATGAATTACAAATCATCTGGTAGTTAGTTAAGGTTCCATAAGGACAATCTAAACTCGTCTTAATCTTTCTCAAAGGAGCTTCAAAATGATTCGCGAAGTTGAAGGGGATATCTTACTCTCAAAGGCAGAGGCCCTCGCTCATGGTGTCGCCGTGGATGACGATTTCAAACAAGGTCTGGCTTTACAGCTTCGTGAACGATGGCCTTCACTTTACAAGGACTTTCGTCACTACTGTCAGACTCAATCTCCGAGCGAAGGGGAATTCTGGACCTGGAAGGGAGCGGGAAGCAGCGCCATCATCAATCTTCTCACCCAAAAGCCGCCTCTCTCCAAAGGACAACATCCGGGTAAGGCGACCTTGAGCAATGTTGGCCATTGCTTGAAGAAATTGGCCTCGGAAGTTAAATCAAATGGTTACAAGAGTCTTGCCATCACAAAACTTGCCACAGGGGTCGGAGGTCTCGAATGGAAAGACGTAAAACCTTTGATAGACCAACATCTAGGTTCACTTGATATCCCCGTGTTTGTGTATTCCAAATATGTGAAGGATAAATCGGGCGAGCAATAAAATTGTAAATAAGGGGGGGGTATCATGGGTAAAATGGCTTTGCTCACGGGAGCAAGTGAGAGGATTGGAGAATGCATTTGCAGTTCGTTTGGCAGATGACCAATTCAAGATTGAAGTCCGAAGATCACTGAAAATAAGTTTATTCGGTCTCTAGTCCAACTCGTCTAAATATTTCCTGAACTCTTACCAGTTGCTCTCGGCTTGGGGGCAATGTTTTATCTAATTCATATTTAAAGCCCATTTGCTTCCATTTGTATTCGCCCATTTTATGAAAGGGAAGCACCTGGACCTTCGCAATGTTCTTTCTCTTGGATATCAAATTTGCGAGCGAAGTGACCTCATCCTCTGAATCGGTCAGACCAGGAACAAGAACAAAGCGCACCCAGGTTTTTTTTTCGATTTGCTCCAAGTAATCAAGCATGTTCAATGTTGGCCCCAATTTAACTCCCGTCACTTTTCTGTACGTCTTGGGGTCAAAGGCCTTAATGTCGAGTAGAACCAAGTTCACAGAATCAACAGCCGAAGATTGTTTCGAATTTATCTGAAAGTTAAATCCGGAGGTATCGAGAGCCGTATGAATATTAGCCTCGCGACAAGCGTCCGCAAGATCTCCTATGAAGTCAGGTTGGAGAAGCGGTTCTCCGCCTGTAAATGTAACTCCGCCTCCAGACTTTTCAAAATAAGCTCGGTATCGCCAAATCTCACGAAAGAGTTCCTCTGTCGTCACCTCACGCCCTTCATGTGGATGACGGGTATCGGGATTGTGACAATACAGGCAACGAAGCGAACAGCCTTGCATAAAAACAAGATAGCGAACCCCAGGACCATCCACGGTACCGCAAGTTTCAATTGAGTGAATGCGTCCTTTCACGGACATCAGGTGCCTAATTTTTCGTGAAAAGTGCGGCGCACAACCTCTTCCTGCTGCTCACGAGTCAATTTGATAAAATTGACGGCATATCCCGACACACGAATTGTGAGTTGTGGAAACTCCTCGGGGTGATCCATCGCCTTTAAAAGAGTATCGCGATCAAGCACATTCACATTCATGTGATGACCCCCATCGTGAAAATAGGCTGTCAACAATCCGATCAAATTTGTAACTTGATCTCTCTCTGTTGATCCCAAGGCCTTCGGAATAATAGAGAATGTGTTGGAGATGCCATCCCTGGCGTAGCGATAAGGAATCTTTGCCACTGACTCCATTGCTGCCACTGCGCCATGGGTCTCGCGGCCATGCATAGGATTTGCTCCTGGAGCAAAGGCTTCGCCAAGTCTTCTCCCGTCAGGAGTACACCCCGTCTTTTTTCCATAGACAACATTTGAAGTGATCGTCAGAACAGACAAAGTGGGAATTGCTTCCCGGTAAGTCTTTTGCTTTCGCAGTTTATTCATGAAGCGCTTCACAATATCGACCGCGATCAAATCAACCCGATCATCATTATTGCCATACTGGGGATAGTTTTCGGTGCTCCGAATAAAATCTACCGCAAGCCCACGCTCATCCCTCACCACTTTAACTTCTGAATAACGAATGGCAGACAAAGAATCTGCGACGACTGACAAGCCAGCCATGCCAGTCGCAAGAAACCGCTCCACGTGAGTGTCGTGCAATGACATTT
This sequence comes from Bdellovibrionales bacterium, assembly GCA_016716765.1. Lineage (NCBI taxonomy): Bacteria > Pseudomonadati > Bdellovibrionota > Bdellovibrionia > Bdellovibrionales > Bdellovibrionales bacterium. The sequence continues at coordinate 940,113 of JADJVA010000020.1, forward strand.
CAATTTTTTCATAGCAGTATTTGTCATGCATATAGTGAATCACGTTCAAAGTATTCACATAAAGGTGTGCCAACCATTCCAACATCAAATCAAATTTATGAAGCACGTCTTCATATTGAAGAACATCGCCCATCACTGGAGCGAATTCCGGACCGACCTGCTGACCGCTGATCTCGTCGCGACCACCGTTAATCGCATAGAGCAAGCATTTTGCAAGATTGGCGCGAGCACCAAAAAATTGCATTTGCTTTCCAATTTTAGCCGCAGAAACACAGCAGGCAATTGCATAGTCGTCGCCAAACGTATGGCGCATCAGATCATCATTTTCATATTGTATCGAACTCTTATCGATCGAAACTTTTGCGCAATACTGTTTGAAAGGCTCGGGCAAGCGTTCCGCCCACAATACAGTGAGATTTGGCTCTGGCGCAGGACCCAGATTGTACAAAGTGTGCAAAAATCTGAAGCTCGTACGAGTCACCAAAGACCGTCCGTCTTCGCTCATACCTCCAATGGATTCCGTGACCCAGGTTGGATCTCCTGAAAAGAGCTGATCATATTCGGGAGTCCGAGAAAATCGAACCATCCTCAATTTCATCACAAACTGATCCACCAACTCCTGGGCCTGAGTTTCAGTCAATTCTCCAGCTTTCAAATCTCTTTCTATATATATATCAAAGAAAGAGGAGACTCTTCCCAACGACATGGCTGCCCCATTCTGCTCTTTGACGGCAGACAGATAGGCAAAATAGGTCCACTGAATCGCTTCTTTCGCTGTGTTAGCTGGCCGACTGATATCAAAACCATAACTGGCAGCCATCACCTTGAGGGACTGAAGGGCTTTGATTTGCTCAAAAAGCTCTTCGCGGCTACGAAGACTATCAGACTCAAGATCAATTTCTTCGCAGTCTTTGAGATCATTTTCCTTTTTTTTAATTAAACGATCAACTCCATAAAGAGCCACTCTTCTATAGTCGCCTATGATTCGCCCTCGACCGTAGGCATCTGGAAGACCCGTGATGATTCCTGACTTTCTCGCAGCCATCATCTCTGGCGTGTAAGCCGCAAAAACTCCATCATTGTGAGTTTTTCGATGTTTCTGAAAAAAATCAATAAGGCTTGGGTTCATCTTGTAACCGTAAGACTCTAAAGCATCCGCCGCCATCCGTACTCCACCGTAAGCGACAAGTGCCCTCTTCAGTGGTCTATCTGTTTGAAGGCCAACTATTTTTTCCAAATTCTTATCAATGTATCCGGGCCCGTGAGAGGTAATTGAAGAAACAACTTCGGTATCGGCATCAAGAATTCCCTTTTGTCTTTCCTCCTTCATGAGACCAAGCACTCGATCCCATAGCTCAGACGTTTCCTGGCTTGGACCAACAAGAAAGCTCGCATCACCTTCATAGGCTTGATAATTTTTCTGGATAAAATCGCGCACGTTTATCTCAGATTCCCAACGACCTGATTCCCACCGACCGGTAACATTGTATTTCATACTTCCCCCCCCGAATTGAAATAAGGCTACTACATGGAGGTCCGAAACTAAAGACCATTAAAAACAACTTTTAACAAATTCTTGGCAACTGTTCTCCACTCTGTTTTTCAAGAGAATAAGTTGTGCCGAATTCTGTTTCAATGAGCAAACGCCCAACAGAGCCATCCAATACAGTTCCGATAGCGGAGGAAGAGGGATCAAATTTTTTTAAGATCTTAAGGCATTCTGCCACAGCTGAATTGGGGACGATTGCTACCATCGTTCCTTCATTGGCACAAAACAAGGGATCAAGACCCAGCATTTCGCAGGCACCAGAAACCGAACTATCAACACATATCATTTTTTCCTTTATTTTCATCTCAAGAACTCGCGTTTGCGCAAGCTCAATCAGCGCTGTGGCCAAACCGCCTCGAGTTAAATCCCGCATGACGTGAACTTCTGCATTTGATCTCAAGAGCTCCTTCACTCGTGGCCATAGATGAGAACAATCAGACTGGATCGATGATTCAAAGCCGAGATTTGCTCGATCTGCCATAATAGATATTCCGTGCCGGCCAATGGGGCCACTGAGAACAATCACATCTCCCGTACAGATATTTCTTGGAACAAAAGAATTCTTTGAAGGAGGTATCCCAATTCCACTGACATTGATATAAATGCCATCTCCTCTTCCCCGTTCAACAACCTTTGTGTCGCCCGCAACAACTTTGACTCCGATTTCCCGAGCGGCCTGAGCCATCGAATCGACGATTCGAATAAAATCTTTGATCGCCAGACCCTCCTCCAAGATAAAACCAACGGACAACCATCGTGGCTCGGCCCCTCCCATAGCCAAATCATTGCATGTTCCCGTCACGGCCAACTTGCCTATGTCTCCACCTCGAAAAAAAATTGGATTCACAACAAAGGAATCTGTCGCAAAACATAACTTGGAACTATCCAAAAATAGATTGGCACAATCACTTGCCTCATTTAAACAATTCGAATCAAATGCCGGTTTTAAAATTTCATCAATCAATTGCTGTGTGAGGCGCCCACCTCCCCCATGAGCCAAGGTGATCGTAGGATATCTTTCAAATGGAAATCGACAGATCCAATCCATATTAGGCTCTCTCTATTCTTTCGTTAACTTTCCTTCGAACCGACGATATTTCCAATACGCAGCACAGGCCCCTTCATTCGAAACCATCGTCGCACCCAAGGGATTGTCAGGATGACAAATCCTATCAAAAGCCTCACAATCGTGGGGCTTCCTTATTCCTTGCAAGATCAGTCCACTGATGCAGTTTACAGGAGACACCGATAACTCTCTTTCAGCTAATTTTTCTCTAAAGCGAATTTCAGCATCGAATTTGCGATAGGCTTCACTCAAAGTTAATCCGCTCCCATCAATTGCACCAAGACCCCGCCACTCTTTCTTTACAATCACGAACACGTCCTTCAAGATATCTTGAGCCACAGGATTTCCGCCCTCCGATACCGCGCGCGTGTACTGATTTTCGACTTCGAACCGACCTTCTTCAAGCTGGCGAACAAGGAGGTAAATTCCCTCTAAAAGATCGAGCGGTTCAAAACCCGTAATGACGATCGGAGTTTTGTATTTTGCAGAAATAGGTGCGTACTCATGATAACCCATAACCGCGCACACGTGACCGGCCGCAAGAAATCCCTGGACTCGATTTTCGGCCGCTGACAGAATACTTTCCATCGCTGGCGGAACCAGGACATGAGACACGAGAACCGAGAAGTTCTGGATTCCCTTTTTATCAGCCATGTAAATAGCCATTGCGTTCGCAGGCGCGGTCGTTTCAAATCCAATTGCAAAAAAAACAACTTCTCTATCTGGATTCCTCTCGGCCAACTGAAGGGCATCCATAGGAGAGTAGACAATGCGCACATCTGCGCCCTGGGCCTTGGCTGAAAATAAATCCTGATGACTACCTGGAACCCTTAACATATCTCCAAAGGTACAAAATATAAGATTCGGAATCTTGGCCAGCACGATAGCACAATCTATTTTGTCAATCGGTGTGACACAGACTGGACAGCCCGGTCCGTGTACCAATTCGATTTTATCTGGCAACATTTGATCTATCCCATAGCGAACGATGCTGTGAGTTTGTCCTCCACAGATCTCCATCAGAACCCAAGGGCGAGTGCAGATCCTGCGGATTGAATCGATAATTTTCGCAGCCCGAATTGGATCCCGGTATTCAGCCATAAATTTCACGTTCAGTCTCCTGGCTTTCCCAGTTCCCCCATTTCTCCCAGTGTCCGATAAATCAAATCGGCTTCGTCCTTCTTTAGGCGGGTGATGGCAAAACCCACATGAACCAGGACGTAATCCCCCACAACAGCCTCTGGCACGTAGGTTAAGTTCACTTCTTTCACAATTCCACCAAAACTCACAAAACCTCCGCGGAGAATGAGATCTGCTCGATCTGGCAAGCGAATCACTTCGGTTGTTGAAATTTTCTCAATGCGACCAGGTACTCCGAGACACATACAATTTGTCCTACCGCAATTCCCCCATCATTGGAAGGAATGTCTCTATTCCAAAAAACTTCGATTCTACGTTCACGCAAAGCTCTCACTACAAGCTCAAGAAGGAGCGCATTTTGAAAAACTCCCCCACTTAGAACGACAGGCTTTTTTTTACAAAATTCCAAATTCCTCTGTAAAATCTCAATCAAGAGAGTGACCAATAACTGATGAAAATCAAAGGCAAGGACCGTCCTCTTTTCCTTTTCGCAAGGCTCAATGCAACAGGCCGAAAAGAGACTTCGAACGTAGTCTCTCCAATCCCACCGGAACAGACCGTCAGATCCCGTTTCGAAAAGAATCGATTTCAATTCAACAGAGAATCCACTGCTACCGAGGTCAGTCTCGCCCAACTTCTCAGCCAAGCTCTCGAGTTCAATGGCTGCCTGCCCCTCATAACTTGAAAAATGTCGTACCTCTAAAAGAGATGAAACTCCATCGAAAAAACGGCCGAGGCTAGATGATTTGACGGAGACTGGCCGCAATGATTCCATCTGCTCAATTGAAAATTGACATCGAAGATTTTGCCACCAGAAGCTTGAAACAATTTGGTCCAAAGAAACTCCGGCCTCGCGGAGAAGACTGAAGGCCACCCTCCAGGGTTCACGTGAAGCTCGGTCGCCACCGAGCAATGGAAAAGCCCGAAAGCTAGCGATTCTCTTCAATTCATCTTGGGAAAACAAAATAACCTCTGAGCCCCAGCTAGAACCATCTGTTCCATACCCAGTCCCATCCCATGCCACTCCTACCACTGGCTTTGAATTCAATTCCCTCTCTGCCAGAACACCGGCAATATGAGCACAGTGATGCTGCACGGGTATATACTCCTCACCGCAGACTTCGTTAGCCATGATGCTACTGCGATAGTCAGGATGAAGATCGAAAATAACCAGCGGATTTTCTATTGAATATTCCTTGAGCCAGTCTGATCTGAGCTTGCGATGACGATCGTCCACCCCAGTCGCGCCCATTTGTCCAAGATAGGGACTCAAGACGATACTCCGACCCGTCCCAACTGCAATTGAATTTTTCAGATCGGCTCCAAGAGCGATGAGGGGTTTTGGCTGGAGTCTCTTCACTGACAATCTCAGAGGATATCCCCTCCCCCGGCGAAGACAGCAAGTCTCACCCATCACAACTTGAACCACAGAATCATCGCCAGAGTGGGCTATTTCCAAGTCATGATCCAAAAATAAATCTGCAATGCCCCTGAGCTCAGAAAGAGCCTGCTCAATTCGAAAGCAAATTGGCTCACTTCCGCGATTTCCACTGGTGGCGACCAGCGGACCCCCAAACATTTTTAATAATTCAAGATAGTAGGCGGAAGATGCAAGCATGATTCCCACACGATGAAGTCCGGGTGCCACCCCGTCGCACAAAAGCAGTGTTGGCGATTTTTTTCTTAACAAAACAATTGGAGCCACAGGGCTCTCCAATGCTTTGATTTCCTCATCCCCAACCAGCGAGATCGCTCGGGCCTGAGAAATATCCTGAACCATCACAGCAAAGGGCTTTGCTGGCCGTCTCTTTCTTCTTCTCAACTCCTCAATACTTTCAATGCCCCTTGCATCACACATCAAGTGAAATCCTGAGCTCCCCTTTACGGCAAGAATCTTTCCTGATTTGAGCGCCGCACAGGCGAGCTGAAGGGCTTCCTTTGCGCTCGCCAAAGGCTCTCCGCTCGGGGTTCTCAATTTGAGAGATGGACCACACTGAGGACAAGAGATACCCTGAACGTGAAAACGTCGATTCTCAGGATCCTCGTACTCATCCTGACATTCAGAGCAAAACGGAAAGGACCTCCAAGAAGTCAACTTCCTATCATAGGGCATCCCAATAGAGACACTCTGGCGAGGCCCACATTCGGCGCATGAAATAAAAGAAAAGCCGAACCTTCGATCCTTTGGGTCCTGATATTCCTTTCTACATTCGCTGCAAATGGCTCTGTCGGGGCTAAGAACTGAGGATTTTGGATTAAAAAAATGGCTTTCATCAATTTTAAAATTGAATTCACGAACAACTGGAGAAAGGTACTTTTTTTCAACCACTTCTCCCGCTTCTCCAATGAGTTGCTCAAATTTCTCGAGATCCCCTGCATTTTGCGATTGTGCCTCGATGAGGACAGCATCTGATTCGTTCAAAACTCGTCCTGTAATCCCATGGGCTTTCGCCATTCTTAGAATTTTTGGTCGAATTCCCATTCCCTGAACAAGACCCGTGATCCGAAACTCAATTCGAATAGACACCTTGATTGATCCTTTAGTCTTCAGCGACTTGAACTGACATCAAAACAGCGTCCTGAGCTCTCGGATCATGAATATCAGAGGAGATTTCAAAGTTAACCTGGGCCTTCTCAGCAAGACTTCCCCTTGCATCCTCCGCAAAATGCTCAAGAAAATGCTCTGGAGTCAAATGCGAGAGCGCGCCAATCCACACAGAAATACTGACAACAGCCTTCGCTTTTTCGCTTTTTGCTATTCTATTCACTTCGCGAACAAGATCCTTCATCATTGCAACTTCATGCATTTTCCGCTCTCCTTACTCGCTATTCTCAATTGCCCTAAAAAAGACCTATTTTTGCTCTCTCAACTTGTGGCAAACTCCTGGCGAACGTAAGCGATAACTTCTGGAATCATTGATCGCATTCCAGAGCTCAGCTCTTCGCCCATTTGAAAATTTACCCCTTTTACTCCGATAACAATCAATTCATCTGGTATTTTATCCAAAGCTCGAGAGAGTTCAATGGCCTGACCTACTCCGAGCACATGAGAAGAAGTACCTGACAGACTGGCTGGGAGCGAGTCTTCCTTTGCATCCCACTTTTTTATCGGAACTAAATCGTCGGTTTCCATTGCATCAAGTACAATAACCTTTCTATGAGAGCTGAAGATATCTAGCAAATCTGTAATATCGCCACTGCTCTTAATGACAGAAAAAAGGGTTTCCCCTCCGCTGATCAACTGATCAGCTACGATCCAAGAAAAAGCATCGTCTCCGCGATTCGGATTAGCCAAACAGACTAGAGCCTTATGGGTTAGCATCTTCACGCTCAATTTTCAAAAAATGAGTGGCACAGGAAATACAGGGGTCATAATTCCGAACCGTCTGCTCACAACGATGTCGAAGTTCGTTTTCTGATGACGAAAAATAATGCCGAACGACCTCAAAAAGATCAGATTCGATTGTCTTTTGATTCTGCGAAGTCGGCGGTATAATTTTAGCCTCTTTGATTTTTCCATCGGAGCCAATTTCGTAACGATGATAAAGAAGACCCCGAGGAGCCTCAGTACACCCATGGCCAATCCCCGCTTTTACCTCATAGTTGACAAAGGCCGGCCCCCTGGCCGAATAAGCTTCAATAATCCTAAGACTTTCCTCGCAAGCGAACAAAATCTCCAACGAGCGAACAATAATACTCTTGAAAGGATTTCGACAATCTTTGACTTCAAAATTAATGTCCCTTGCACACTCTCGTACATTCTCTGGCAGCCTGGCTTCATTGTGAAAATATCTCGCAAGTGGACCAACCAGGTATTCGCCCCTCTCCTTTAGAACCGAATGTAGGGCGTTAGATCGAGCGACATGGAGTTCCTGAAAATGGTCTAAATACGATGGCACTTCAATGTCCAATCCTCTATTGGAAATGATTCGACCACTGTTAATGGGGTATTCCTTTGGATGAAAGAATGAGACAAATTCGTAGTCCCTCTCAAAATCAGGGAACTCCAAGTTCGCCACAAAGCGAACTGTTTCCGCAGCGATGTCTCTTGCTTGCTTCAAAGGCTCCAGCATTTTTCGCAGTTGGGAAGGGTCCGGTAGCTTATAAAACCCACCTACCTTCACATTGATGGGGTGAATCTCGCGGCCTCCGACCAATTTCATGAGATCATTCCCAATTTTCTTAAGTTGCAATCCCTGAGAAACCACCTTTGGATATTTCTTTGCCATTGTTATGGCATCTTCAAAACCGAGAAAATCAGGAGCATGGAGCATATAGACATGCAAGGTATGACTCTCAATCCACTCCCCACAAAAAATCAAACGACGTAACTCACAAATTTCATTCGTCAGTTCAATGCCCAATGCGGATTCCATCGCCTGAACAGCGCTCATTTGATAGGCAATCGGACAAATTCCACAAATGCGGGAAGTGATGTCACAAGCTTCCGTCAAATCACGGCCACGTAACAAAGCCTCAAAATACCTCGGGGGTTCAAATATTTTAAATTGTACCTCCTCGATCTCCTGCCCTTTTGTACGAATATAAAGAGATCCCTCTCCTTCTACTCGTGCCAAGTAGTCAACTTTAATTGTTCTTGTTTTAAGACCGGACTGGGCACCTGGTCTAATTCCCGCCTTAATTTTAATTTCAGAATCAGAACTCATGTGTCTTTCCTATTTGTGTCTTCCCTATCTGTGTCTCGGCCAACCAATGACTCAGTCTCTCCCAATGCCTCGGCCTTCTCCCTGTTTTTTTGAAAATCTTCCGAAGCCTCGTGAAAAGTTTTGTTGCCAGTATAATAGGTTTGCAGGGATCTGCTCACGAAGTCCGGAGACGCCCTTTTCATGGAGACCATCCAATCTCCCAGAGCACGAGGATTGGAACTATCTTGAGGCCCATAGCAGCCATAACAACCTCGGTTAAATCGGGGACATATTGATCCGCAGCCTGCATGGGTGATAGGCCCCAGGCAAGGCGTCCCATGAGCCACCATAACACAGACGTTGCCATCTAATTTACAATCGACACACTCACTGTAAGAGTTAATATTTGGTTTGCGTCCGTGTAAAAATGCCGAAATAACCTCTAAAAGTTGAGTCTTATTGATTGGACAACCCTGGAGTTCAAAATCAACCTTGACGTGGTTTGAAATCGGAGTCGAAGTCGCCAGAGCGCTGATATAATCCGGCTGGGCATAGACGTATTTTCTATATTCCTCTTCACGAGCATAATTGCGCAAGGCCTGCACCCCACCCGAAGTCGCACAGGCTCCGATTGTCACCAAATGCCGCGATTGATTCCGAACATCCTTGATTCGGTCGGCGTCGTGAGAGGTCGTGATTGAGCCCTCAACCAATGAAAGATCATAAGGACCAGGGAGAACGTGACGACTCGCTTCTGCAAAGTTAGCGATCTCAATGATTTCAGCAATACCAAGCAGCTCATCCTCACAATCAAGCAAACTCAATTGACAGCCATCGCAGGACGCAAATTTCCAAACGGCCAACTTAGGCTTGATTTTAGCTCTATTATTCCTCGCCTGACTCGACTTCTTTCTCATGAATCAAAATTCTCTTCTCAGAAAAGTGGAACTCAATCTATCAAATGAAAAAACAGGACCGTCTTTGCAGATAAACTCTCCACCGTATTGACAATGACCGCAAAAACCCACCGCGCATTGCATGTTGCGCTCCATGGAAACGTAAATGTCTCTCTCTGCTATCCCGCGTCCTAAAAGGGGGTCCGCAATAAAGCGCATCATGATCTCAGGTCCGCAAACCATCACAAGGCTTTTCTTAGGGTCCAAATCTAAGTTCGGAATCAATTTTGTTACGGCCCCGACGTGACCCTTCCAACTCGGTCCGGCCGCGTCGACAGCCACGCTCAGTTCAACCCCGAGCTTTCGCCATTGACTGAACTCCTTTTTAAAAACCAAATCTTTAGGGGACCTCGCTCCATAGAGAACACTCAAACGACCATATCTGCTCTTGTTAGCCAGGTAAGCGTAAATAACAGGACGCAAAGGAGCCAGGCCGATTCCGCCTGCGATTAAAAATATATCCTTCTCTAGTGCCTTGTCCAGAGGCCATGGCACTCCAAAGGGTCCTCTGAGTCCAAGTTGGCTTTTCTCTGTCAATATTTTCATTCTTCTTGTCACGGTTCCTACTGCCCGAATGGTGTGAATATAGCGATCAGCCTTGGCGGAGTCTCCGCTGATAGAAATGGGAACCTCTCCCACTCCAAACTGGTAAAGCATATTGAACTGGCCTGGCGAAAACTCCATGCTTTGCTGAGAATCTTCGGGAACCAACTCGATCGTGAACACATCACTCGTCTCCTGAGTGCACTTAACAATGCGATAGGGAACTGGAAGGAGGGAATTTTTTGATTTCAATGGCCACCCTTTCCATAAATGTCAATGAGTTGCAAACGAGTTGCACTCAACCGACCCGCAATAACCAAAGCAATTTTCTTCATCAAAAGGTATCCAAGTTCGGGATTATTTTCTGCCTTTTTCCGCAAGCACCCGCCGTCAAATTCAATCAAATGGGCTTGCTCCAAAACTCTCACGTCAAATTTCCACTTAAAAGGCTCCACCAGCCACGACCACCCAATAATCTCACCTGCTCCAAGTGTTTCAACCAAGAGAGCTCCATGCCCCTGCATGTGTGTCTCTATAGCCACTCTCCCCTTTTTAAGAACATAAAAAGCCTGAGCCGCATCGCCCTCGTGAGCAAGATACTGATCGGCCTTAACGACTCGATTTTTTCCGCATCCACCAATGAGGTTTAGATATTCCTGAGGAAAATGACTGAAGAACACACAGTCATTCAATAGGTCCGAAATTTTTTTCATCATCAAACGCCCTTATCTCTTCTGTTAAATCTATACCCACCGGGCACCAACTAATGCAGCGGCCACATCCGACACATCCAGATTTTCCGTATTGATCAAACCAACTTGAGACTTTGTGAGTCAACCACTGACGATATCGAGATTTGCCGCTCTGCCTAACACTGCCGCCATGAATATAGCTATGATCAAGGCTAAAGCAAGAATCCCATTTTCTCCATCTCTCCGCGTGATCACCTTTTAAATCAGTCGTATCTTCAACTCTTGAACAAAAACAAGTGGGACAAACCAAAGTGCAGTTCGCACAGTTGAGGCATTTCTTAGAAATCTCATCCCAGCGAACACTATGAAAGGATCTGTCTAATAACTTTTTATCCTCGACTGGCTTCATCGATCGCACCTGCGCGTCCGCCACCATGGCGACCTGCTGACTTGAAATGAGTGACTCCTCGATAGAAGTCGGATACAAACATTTCATTCGACGCAGTTCTTCCATCAACTTCTCCCCTTCGGGAGAACCGGACTTCAGCAAAAATCGATGATTGTCGACTTCAGGAACCTCAACCAACAAGAGATCAAAACCCTCCGATATGCCTGGTCCGGTCTTCATCGATGCACAAAAACATGTTGGTGCGACAGACATACACTGAACTGCTATCAAAATCGTCGTCGCTCGTCTTTCTTGATATGGCCTATCAACGGCTGGTCCCTCCAAAAAAATCTGATCTTGGATTCGAATAGCGGCAAGCTCACAAGCCCTCACTCCCAAAAATGCACGACGTGAGCAAGTTATCTTCTCGGGAGTAAATAAGAGCTTCCCATCTTTGTTTTTATGAGATTTCCAAAGACGCTCTTTCGGAACAAACAAAAATTTCTTCCAACTGTCTGGACCAACAGTGAACCCAAAGTAAGCCCGGTCGTCCCGCTGAGCAAGGCGGTAAAAACCCCTTTCTTGTTTCTCCGTATAGCCTCGAGGTAAGTCTTCCACCTTTTTTAGAACATCGTAGACAATCGCTTGATCCCTCACTTGGGGGCCTACGACCTCAATCCCAGAATCTTGAAGCAACTGAATCAGCGTCGCTAATCCACCCTCACCCATCTGTTCCTCGAATTGAGGCAAGTTCAATTGAGTTTTCATGTTTTTTTCTTAAGACCCTCGCAGAAATTCCACCAATTTTTATGCAGAGTCTCTCTGTCATCGGGATGAGAGATTTCAATCAAGGCATTGGCTCGTTCTGAAAGCGTCTTTCCGTAGAGATCCACCATGCCATATTCTGTAACAATGAAATGAACCAAGGCCCTAGGAGTCACAACACCTGCCCCGACATTGAGATTCGCCACGATCCGAGGCGCCCCATTCTTCGCGCGACTGGTTAGAGCGATGATCGGCTTCCCCCCTTCAGAGAGAGACGCTCCCAAAATAAAATCCAACTGGCCTCCCGATCCAGATATCATCCGACCTCCAATTGAATCGGCGCAGACCTGTCCAGTCAAATCGACTTCCACGGCCGAGTTAATTGCAACGACTTTTGGATTGCGAGCAATATTGATTGGATTATTGATATAACCGACATCCAACTGAACCGTCGCCTGATTGTCGTGAACAAAGCGATAGAGCTCTCGCGATCCCATCAAAAAAGAGGAGACGGTCTTTCCCTTGTGCAGCTTCTTCCTACTGTTATCTACCACTCCAGCTTGGATCAGTTTCAAAGCCCCGTCTGACCACATTTCGGTATGAATCCCAAGATATTTTCGATTGGAAAGCTGACCCAATACGGCGTCGGGTATTGCCCCGATACCCATTTGCAGAGTTGAGCCGTCCTCCACTAAATCTGCCACATAATTTCCAATTTGTTGCTCTATAGGCGTTGGCAAGGTCGGCATTTCTTCAGGCAATTCGTCATCAACCTGAACCGCATAATTGATTTTGCTCACATGAAGAAATCCATCCCCATGTGTTCGAGGCATGTGAGGATTAATCTGAGCGATCACAATTTTGGCTTGTTCCAGAGCGGCTGGAATAATATCGACACTCGTGCCCAAGGAACAATCGCCGTGTTGGTCCGGCGGAGAAACGTGAATAAAAACCACATCAATCTTCACTCTTTTTGAACGTATTAACTGTGGGATTTCTGATAGCGAGCAGGGCAGATAATCAACCTGAGGAGGGCAGAATCGGCTGCGGAGGTTAGCTCCCATAAAAAAGGATGAAACTTTAAAACTATCCCTATAATTTCTATCTGCATAAGGAGCTGACCCGCTTGTATGGAGATGAAAAATCTCGACATTTTTCAGACGGTCAGATTGCTGCACCATAGCTTCTATCAGACGATGAGGAGTTGCCGCAGCTCCTTGAATCAGAACTCGATCTCCAGATCGAACTGCTTGCACTGCCTCGTGGGCGCTCACCCAGTTTACTTTCGAGGTCTGAAGCTTCATGCCGCTCACTCCTTCTTGTATTAACTCATGATGACCGGAATTTATACCGCATAATCGGCCGCGACTCCAGATCAGCCTGACACTTCCGTCATGAATTTTTGTGAATCAGCCTATTTAGTGCTTCAGCATTATTTTTACCCAACACCTTGCAATATTGTTGGTAAAGATTTTTCCAACATTGATTGATTTTTGGTAAGAATTCCACTCCCTTCACCTGCAGGCAGACAACAACCTGACGTCCAGACTTCTTGCGCCTGAGGTATTTCTTTTCCTCCAACTGCCCCAGGAGACGAGTGAGAGTTGAACGATCTAAATCCATCAATTTCGCCAATACAGACGATGAAGCCGAATAAGCCTCGGATTTTCCCAAAGCCATTAGGAGAAAAGCCTGACTGGGCGACATTTCCAAATTTTTAAAGGCCTCAAAAGCCAAACGATCGATCCTACGATAAAATCGACTCATCGTAAAATAAAGACAAGCCCGAAAGCAATTGTCCAATTCTGATTCATTTGAAAAAGGCCCTTGCGTCTTCTTAATCATTGTATATACAATTGTATATACAATGATTAAGAAGTCAATAGGACATTTACAACACTTTTCAAGGAGTTTTTAAATGGGAAATTTAAAGGTAGCTGTTCTCGGATCTGGAACGGTAGGGGAAGTCCTCGCCAACGGCTTCCTAAAATATGGATACGAAGTGATGCGTGGCAGTCGAAACCCCTCAAAATTGAGCGATTGGAAATCAAAGAATTCAAAAAACGCAAGGATTGGCACATTTGAGGAGTCTGCCTTATTTGGAGACATTGTTGTTTTAGCAGTAAAAGGTACCGTTGCTGAGCAAGTGATAAAAAGCCTTTCTCCTTCCTCAATCAAAGGCAAGACAATCATTGACGTTACAAATCCAATTGCAGACGTTCCACCAACCAACGGTGTGCTCAACTTCTTTACCGCAGCTAATAGCTCTCTCATGGAAGTCCTTCAAAAGGTAGCGCCCCAGGCCAATTTCGTAAAGGCCTTTTCCTGTGTCGGGGGACCTTTCATGGTGGACCCTTCTTTTCCCGGTGGAAAGCCCACCATGTTTATCTGCGGAACCAGCAGTCAGGCCAAAGGCAAAGTTCGAGAAATTCTCACTCAGTTTGGCTGGGACACCGAAGACATGGGGGGCGTTGAGGCCGCACGCGCTATTGAACCTCTTTGTATTCTTTGGTGTATTCCTGGCCTGTTGAACAACAAGTGGGGACATGCCTTTAAACTTCTGAAAATATAACTTTTGGTGAGGTTCCAATATTATCAGCAGAGGGAGATCCCCTCCTTCTGCTGAGAATCTTCTTACATTACTCGATTCGCCAGCGCAAATAAACCTGGCATCCCATCGCAGCTTTCAATAAATATTCGGGGCGACCCACAAAGTCGGATGACTCCTTCTTTGTTTTCGGGCATTGTACCCACCATCTTCTGGAATTTTTAAAATGGGTTGGGTTCTCATAGAGATGGGATTTATCTTATGCCATTACTGACCACTTTGCTGATCCTTATCATCGTCGCCAGACTTTTTGGCCAAATTTTTCAGCGGTATCAACTGCCTTCAATTGTGGGAGAGATGTTGGCCGGCGTTCTGCTTGGGCCCAGCCTCCTGAACCTCATCCATACAAATGCCGCCCTTGCAGGAATATCAGAGCTCGCCGTGTTTCTCGTCGTTCTTTCCGCTGGATTGGAAATGAATTTTAAGGATATTGTCAGCGCCCTCACAAGCAAAGGTATCGTGATCGCCATTCTGGGATTTATTATTCCTCTGACTGCAGGAATGCTTGTTGGCATTGCCTTTCAGCTGACCATTATGAAAACTATTTTTTTGGGGCTATGTATTTCTATCACCGCCTTGCCTGTGGCCATCAGAATTCTCCAAAACTTTGGCATTCTGGATTCTGATATCGCTCGATACTCCATAGCGACAGCGATATTTAATGATGTGGCTGCCCTTCTGGCTCTGGGAGTAATTCTCAACCTGCCCTCTCAGGGCTCTATGTTGGCGGTGGGGATCTCAATTTTTATTATTGGAAGCAAACTCATCTTTCTTGCTGCCTGCATTCTGGGATTCAATTGGTTTATTGAGCAATTAGTTGACCGCGGAATCCATATCCAAAAGATTCCAGAAAAAATCGTCGAGATTCTGGGAAATGAAGCCCTATTTGGAATTGTTGTGCTTTTTGCCCTTGTTTTTGGCTCTCTGAGCGAAATTCTGGGCTTTCATTTTGTCATTGGCGCATTTTTTGGTGCGCTCTTGATTGATAAGAAGTTCTTTCTTGTATCTCGATATCATGAACTTGAAAGAACTCTTGGATCGATTACAGGTGGATTTCTGGCTCCCGTTTTCTTTGCTTATTTGGGCCTAGAATTCAATGTGAAGGCGATGGATTCGGCCTTATTCGTCGTCGTCGTTTTAATTGTGTCAGTTCTATCAAAAGTATTTTCCGGCTGGCTGGGAGGTAAACTTCTTTCCCTTCCCCACGCGGATTGTCTTGGCATAGGCGTTATTCTTAATGGCCGGGGAATCATGGAATTGGTCGTCGCTGGAATAGCCTACCAGCGGGGACTCATTGAACAGGGATTGTTTTCGACCTTGGTTCTCATGGGTGTTTTTACTACCATTATCACCCCACTTATGTTTAGAAAATGGGTGTCTCCCTTGCTCCCCAAACGGCTCTACTCAAACAAATTGCCTGTTTAGGACCTTTTGCAATACAACTAAACCCTATTATCAGTATCGAAGCTACGAAACTTCGACTCAATTCGTAGACGCAACAGGGCTATTCATCATTGTCTTACAGCTGGACTTAATCTTTCTGAAACGCTTTGGCATACTAATCTCAACTCCAAGGACGTCGCGGCTTTTAGAGCTCTGACAGGGAGTTGATTGAAGGTTTTTTGACTTTTCTCAACTTTGAGAGGAAACACCATGGCCGGTTTCTCCATTCAAGTCCCGCTACCGTTACCGCGACCGCGACCGCTCAAATCTGAAGCTGAAGTGAATTGCTTCTCTTCATCCTGTCAAAAATGGATGGGGGTGGCTTTCCCAGCGCCTTACCTCGCACAAAACAGAGTGATAGGATTTTTCTCAAGAACCCAAGAATTAGTGGGGGGGTTCGCCTTGATCACTCAACCTCCCTTTCGAGTGATTTCAAGTCTCCCTGATGAGGCAGTCGCAAAAATTTCACATCTTAAATACGAACACGATTCCCTTTTTGAAATCACTGGATTGTGGCTTAACCCAAGTTACAAAAGTCGTCTGACCAATTTTCTCTTCTACTTAACAATTTACAAAGAAATTAGATTTTTACGAAGACCGTACTTTATTTACGCCTACTCTTCCTCGAAACCAAAATTGGGAGAGATCTATTCCATTGCAAAACCCGTCACAATCTACCAAGGCCCCACTCTCCTCTTACCAGGTATGGCTGGCCCGGATGATGAAATCGTCCAGATTGGCTCCGTCGAAGCACTCAACAAAGCCTGGAGGTCAAATCCTGGTTTTCTTTTTAATCGACTGCGTCGCCCTCGTTCCTCCAGTTTTTATCAAAAACCAATGGATATAGAATTATGATAGAACCTAAACTGATAGATTTGATAGATTCGGAATTATCTTCGGGCGAGAAAAATCAATTTACCAAGAAGGCCACTGGCCTCCAGGCCGACTCAAGCCTTACCGAAAGCGTTGTTGAGAAAATTTTTAAAGACCGCTCGCACTGCCGCCTAGCTGATATTCAGGATGAGCCCGAATTGCTACGGTTTATGAATATGCAGCCAATGCAAACGAAGAACTGGTCTCTCAGTTTTCAACGCGGGAAAGACTACTTTTCTTTTTATCGATTGAGCGGAGGGTCATTTTTCCCATTTGTCATGACAAACTCCCAAGGATCCATATGTGGATCATCGGGACTCATCAGAACCTCGACAGCTGTCAGAGGGGAGCCAAGCCTATTGGGATATTTGTGCGATCTGCGCGTGGATCCGCGAGCGCCTGCAAGACGAAAATCTGATTGGCGATCTATTTATCTGGATCTCATCACTCAGCTTCGCACAACTCAGAACCCAAATGAAAGATGTGACTACTTTGTAACATCTGTTCTCGATACGAATCTTCGGGCACTTCAAGTATTGACGAAAAAGTTAGCAGGAATTCAATATCTTCCGCTGCAGCAATACAATGCGCGAAGCCTGCTTTTTCATCCCTGGCCAGGTATCTACAATCGATTGGACAATCACCTGCTTGTAAAAACCAATCAAAAAATTGATCGGGCCTATCTCGAGGACTGGCAAAAAATGAATGCAGGCTCTTTAGGTCTCCCTTATCTGCCTGATCAAATGGCCATAGATAAATACTTGGGACATCTCGATAACCACTGGCGCCCCCTCAATCCCTTCCCCACGATTGAGGTGACAGATAAAGTAGGAAACAAACTTGGTGCCTGCTGGCCATGGCTCGGATCAAGTGTGCGCGCTCCGGTCGTGCAAGGGCTCTCACCATTCCTCACTCGGATGGGCGGATTGCTTCCAAAGTTTGGTCGTGCACCAATTGTCAACGGTCAACCAATGTCTCAAATATACCTGACTCACTTGATGATTCATCCCCACCTCCCCAAAGAACAAAAACATAAGGTGCTTCGAAAACTCGTCCTTGAAACCTACAAACTGGCGGCTGAGGAAAAAGTACACTTGATTACTTGGATCGAAGGGAGATGGCCAGCTGCACCTCATGCCAATCTTCCTGATGGTCTCATTTTTGATATGCCTGCGACCATGTATCAGGTCGTCCCCACTTCTTCGCTCTCCGATTCTCGTCTCCTGCTTCCGCATCACACTCCTCTCTATCTCGAAGGAGCGTCCTTATGAAGGAATGCATGAAAGAATATCTGACGACGAGCTCTCCAGAATCGCCCCTCCCCTTTCGTCATGCCACCAACATTGATTGGTGCGGAAAGTGGTTTGAAGTTGCAAGAAAGCGTGGCGAAAATCACATTGTCTCCTTTGGTCGCGGAATACCTGACCCGAACCAAAATGGCCTTGTCCAGAAAAAAGAATTCCACAATTTCTCTCACACTGAGATGGACGGCATCTCGGCGATGAATGTTTGCTTACAAAAGCTAGGACAAGGCTCAAGGTTTTTTCCCGAAATGAAGAACAAAGAGGCTCCCTCCGGATTAGAAAATATCCATGCTCTTCGCAGGGCCTTAAAAAAGCAATCCGGAGCGAATGCCGATTGGATACCTCCAAACCAACCAATCAGAAATCTCAATGAAACGGCTGTGCTAGGATTCTCAGCCGATGAAACCTCTCGCATCCTAAAAGCCCTGCCTTCGCAAAAAACCAATTTGGATGGTCTTCTGTTGAGCTTGCTGGACACTAAAGCAAGGGAGCTCCTAAAAGATCCCAACCAAACAGCTAAGTGGCTTTTTCCCATCAATATGCGAGGGACTTCAATGGCAGTCGACGCGATCTGTAACCAAGTGAGCTTTATCACTCTGCTGAGCCACCCCCCTTGGTCTTCAAGCCAAATCCAAGACCAAATCAAACAGGCCCTACAAAATTCAGAACACTGGGCAAACTGGAATGTCTGTTCGATGGGCAAATATTTCGGGAACTTTGGTATGAGCTACCTTTCAAAGCGAAGCTCCAAACGAAATTTTTGGATGGGAACCTTCTCTAATCTGGGCAGCTGGCAGACAGATACCTTTTACAAGGAATGGGATCCAAGTGAGGTTTGGTTCACCTCTCCTCCCGGATCTCCCAACTATCCAATAGGATTTGTCCATTGTGTTTTTAACGGAAAACTGAGTTTAAGCCTTAAGCTTCACCCATTTACTGGACGCGATGTGATCTGGGCAAACGACACCCTAGAATTCATGCGTCAAAAATTGCTTCGCTCCTCAAAAACTGATGTTTCGACTGAGCCTTAATGTGAATTCACAGAAACAGAAACACCGTCGCACTCTCTCTCGTGTACCATTTTTAATCATCACGCTCCTTTGCTGCTACATGATCCCACCCCTGTGGCCATCCGCACTTGCTGCGGCAGTATGGGACAATTTTCAGATCTCCACCAAATGGTTTTCGACTCTCACCGAATCAAATGTTTCCTACGAAGATCTGAATCGTAGCAATGCACTCAAGATTCCTTCTCAAATTCTGGATTCTCAACTCCGCGAGGATCTTCGCGCCTACTATTCAAGTTTCGTGGTTACTCTGCGGCCCACTTTATCGCTTTCTCGAAGGACCCAAGCTGAAGGCTTAGATCTAAACACCAAAACAGCCAGCACCACCCTGATCAGATGGAATGAAGCTTTCGTACAGTGGAACCTTTCGGACTCATTGTTCACTGTCTATGGCGTTCAAAATTTCCAGTGGGGACCCGCTGAGTCTTTTAATCCAAGCAATGGGATTTTTCGTGAAACGGCTCAGCAGAAAATTCTAACTCACCAATCAAGAGGAAAGCATCTCCTTCGCTTCAATTACTCCTGGACCCCTCAAATAAATACAATATTTTTAGCGGAGCTATCTGATAATAGCGGCGATAGTCCGTTTCTCAAGGATGTAGAGTTTCGCCAAAAGGTACTTCAAAAAACTGAACTCAATTGGAATTCGGGATCCGACTATGCCGGAATCGTCGTCGGGGGTGAAGATTCCTCGTCTCCCTATTTTGGAGAATACTTTAATTTGTCGATATTTGAAGGGCTGAGCCTTTACGGTGATGGCAAACATCAAAGAGGAAGCGAAAGCTGGTATCCAACAGAGAATGCAAGCACCTCACTGGTCACCCTGGAACAGACTCAGCAGGAGTCTCTCCAGTTTTTTTCATCGGGCGTTCTGGGGCTGCGTTACGCTTTTGAGAATGGTTCTGATTTGCACTACGAGTTGATCAGCTACGCACCTGGATACAGCGAACAAGATCACCAGATTTTTCTTCGAGCACTCGTCCCCTCCTCCATCGGCCAAATGCAAAAAACCTCCACTTGGATTCATCGTGTCGATGGATTGGGTCTGGAATTTCCCGGCCAAAAATTCTCTTATATATCCTTGAGAGTTCCTGATTTTTTCAGGATTTTAAACTGGAATTTAATGGCAAGAGCGATACGATCACACACAGATCAGAGCTACCAGTACTATGTCAGCTCGGACTGGACCATGGGACCTGCCGGCACCTGGACTCTGGCTGGGTTGTTTTCACCAAGCGCACAAAACAAAGAGTTGGGCTCACCCGCTCACACTACTATATATTTTGGCTATGAGCATGTATGGTAGTAACACTGTCCGGTGAGCACACAAAGCCATGAAGACTGAGGCGAGAAAATGATTAAGCAAACTGACCCGAAAGCCGCATTCAAGGTCCCTGAAAAATTCATTGTGACTGTTCAAAATCTCAAGAAATCTTATCTCTTAGGAGAAACTAGGGTCCACGCCCTGAACGGTGTAAATTTGCATCTCAGCGCCGGAGCATTTACTGCCCTTATCGGAGCTTCTGGGTCTGGTAAAAGCACCCTTTTGAATATGATTGGCTGCATAGATGACCCAAGCGAGGGCACTGTCCTCATCGATGAAATCAATATACAAAATCTGAATGACACAGAAAAAAGTCGCTTAAGAAATCAAAAAATTGGATTTATATTTCAATCGTTCAATCTGATTCCAGTCCTTAATGTTTTCGAGAATGTTGAACTTCCTCTTCTGATCCAACCTCATCTCACTCGAAAAGAAAGGGAATATCGAGTTCATCAAGCCATCTCAGACGTTGGCCTAAAGGATTTTATACTCCACCGACCGGACCAACTTTCTGGGGGACAAAGACAAAGAGTGGCAATTGCTCGAGCCTTGGTCACTCAACCACGCCTGGTCTTAGCCGATGAGCCCACTGCCAACCTGGATTCTCAGACCTCTCATAAAATTATCGATCTCATGCTTGAACTCAACAGAAAACACAATGTTACTTTTCTATTTTCAACTCATGATGAAAAGCTCATGAAAAGAGTGTCCCATATTTTACATATTCAGGATGGTTTAATGACTTTATGATCAAATTCTGGAAGCTCGCCTTTTATAACCTGAGGAGAAATCGTCGACGCAATTTGGCTACAATGATTTCCATTTCGTTTGGCCTTATCGGCCTCATGATGTTCGGCGGATACGTCAATCGCACCGACAACTTTTTGCGCGTTTACACCATCTTCGCTCTCAATACCGGTCACATCGCCATTTATGCCAGAGATGGACTTGAAAAGTTTCGCTATAAACCTCAAAACCACAGTTTTGATGTCGTCTCTCAAGCTAAGATCGAAACCATACTAAATGGACACAAAGAGAAAATAGACTCTTATTCCAAAATCTTATCTGGCACTGGCCTAGTGGGAAATGGCTGCCAAAGTTTTCCCTTCTATGTATCGTCCATAGAACCCGAAATCGACCTGAAATTGCGTACTCATGAGCAAATGCTGAAATGGGCTCCAGAATTATCCAAATTCATTAAAGGCCGCGCCCTCGGCGAATACAAAGAGGAGACCTCTCCTTTGTCTATTAGCAAAGGACTCGCCCGACTACTGCACAAACCACTGGTGTTTGATGAGGTTCCTGTCGGAGGAAATCAAATAAGGGCCATTGATTGCTCTAGCCCAGATGCAAAACAACTCATTGAATCGGATTCAAACATCCAGCTTCTGACTGGAACTTGGCAGGGAACGACCTCTGCCTTAGATGGCGAAATTGTCTCTCAATTTTCGACAGGATTTTCAGAAACAGATCAGGGGGCCTTAATAGCACCACTCAAGTACCTCCAGAATCTCTTCGATACGGATCGTATTGGTCACTACTCTGTTTGGCTTCGCAGTCCGAGTAAAATTGATTCTGTCATGGCAACTCTCAAATCTGAACTCGCGGCAAATGATATATTGGCAGATACTTATCCCTGGTATCACGAAGACCTCAGCCCAACCTACAATGGGGCTCTCAGATTTCTCCGAGTCATGATTGCCTTTATTGGAATCGTCTTGTCAGCTATTATTACCTTGTCCATATTGAATTCATCCACCATGACTGTAACCGAGCGCTCAGCCGAAATAGGGATGATGAGAGCTCTCGGATTTACTCGAAATCGAATTCGCCTTGTTTTTGTTCAAGAGGCCGGACTGGTTGGATGTCTTGGACTATTTGGCGGGCTTCTTTTGGGAAACCTTATTATCACGCTCATAAATGCTCAAAACATTCCATTTACTCCCCCTGGAGCCTCCCATGAAATTCCCATGCTTCTCCTGCCTCACTTTGGTTTTACTGTAATTACTTGTGGATCTATTCTTCTCCTAAATTTACTTACAACATGGTTTGTTGTTGGGCAAATCAGTCAAAAGAATATTTCTCATCTGATTATGGGACATCATGGTTAAGTCATTTTCAATATTGGAGATTCTATGCGGACAACACAAAGACATACTCTGTATCTCAGAATCATATGCGCGTGCCTTCTCTTCGCGACACTCGCTCAGGGTGAAAGCAAATATTCGGCAGAATCTCTATTAAAGGAGTCCGACCGGGCTCGTGGAGCTGCTGATCAAACCGAAGGAATATCATGGAAAGCCCACATCCATACAGAGGACAACGGAAATACCTCCAATATCGACTATCTCATCAAAGTTCGTGGAGACAATGCAATCGCCGAGGCACTTTTCCCCCCTCGAAATAAAGGACAGATAAGCCTCTTCAACAATCGTAGCGTTTGGTTTTATAAACCGGGTTTAAAAAAACCCGTTTCGGTATCACCACGCCAAAAGCTATCTGGCCAAGCGGCCAATGGTGATATTGCCTCGACAAATTACGCCCGCGATTATATTGGGAAAATTGTGGGAGAGGAAAATCTCGATGGAATTCAGACTTACAAATTGGAACTGAAAGCCAAGGTAAAGGATGTCACTTACGATCAAATCCTCTACTGGATATCAAAGGACAAGCGGCTGGCGATCAAGGCCGACTTCCTAACAGTGAACGGGGCTCCCTTTAAAAGGGCTACTTTCCAATATGATAACCATCTTTCTCTTGGCGGAAAGACCTTCCCCTTTGTGAGCAAGATGAGCATTGTCGACGTAAACAATGAAAAAAATCTGACGACTCTCTCGTATCAGGAACCAAAAGAAGAAAAGCACTCCGCAAACATCTTCAATATCAATAATATTATTAGGTGATGAGAATGAAATGGCCCCAAACTCTTCTCTTAGCATGGAGAAATGTAATTCGACACTGGAGACATTCACTCTCAACCCTCATTGCGATTGCGGGTGGCTTCACTGCGATTTGCCTTTTTGATGGCTTCATGGAGGGAATCAAACAGCAAAGTTTGGAGTCGTTTTCAGTTCGTTTTATGATGGGCGATGTCATTATCGAAAGGCCCGAGACCCAATTTCATCTCACGGACGGCGATTTTTCTTATACTTTGAGCAAAGAAGAGCAGATCTTTCTTGAAGAATTTTTCCAGCAGGATCCTGATTTTTTGATGCGCTCTCGATTTCTTGGCGTCCTCGGCATGGCTGACAATGGATCCACTCATGCAATTTTTTACGGAAGTGGATATGATTTAATTGACGGGACAAAAATGCGGGGACCCATTTGGGACTGGAATACTCTGGCCGGAAAACCATTGCACCTGTCCAATCCATTCTCTGCCCTGCTGGGGCAGGGACTTGGAAAGCGTTTGGGCTGCGAGATGGAAAACCCCAAACCAGAGCTTCATCCGGAGGGTGGTTATGCCCACGAAGACAGGCCATTTCGCTGTCAATCAAATAGACTTCAGATTTCGGCTACCACCGAGTCGGGACAGATCAATGCCTTCGATGTTGAAGTGGCCGGAATTATAGATGTATCTATTCGGGAATTGGATTCCAAATACATTAGTTTTTCTCTCGAAACCGCTCAACGATTACTCAACACTGATCGTATTTTGCGCACCACCGTAAAACTCAAGGATCCCTCCATGGTTGGACCGTTTACTTCTCGCTTGCGGGAGAAGGCTCGGGAAAGAGGATTTAATTTTGATATAATACCCGTGATGGAACATCAGGTATCAAAAATTACTCGCGACGGATTAAGACTCATTTCCTTATTTCGAGGACTTTTTATGACGATTGTTATTCTGATCAGTATTCTGTCTATTGCTAACACAATGATGAAAGCTGTGACTGAGCGAACCAGAGAAATTGGCACCTTGCGAAGTCTCGGTCTCCTTCCAAACGAAATCCGCAGAATCTTTGCTTGCGAAGGCACATTTATCGCAGTCAACTCGAGTCTTCTGGGCTTGGTATTTACGCTTATCATTTCGACCTTAATCAATATCAGTCGACTCAGCTACTCCGCCGGCATATTGGCAACTCCCTTGCCATTGCGTGTATTTTGGGTACCAGAATCTTGGGGGAGCATCTCCATCTTGCTGATGAGTCTCGCTTTTGTGACGGCCTGGGTGGCCTCAAGAAAGGCAACTTCCAGAGTCATTGCCGATAATCTCCGTCATGTGACATAGGAAAGTTCAGTGACAACCCCTCAAATGCCCTACTTACAGGTGTTTTGCAGATCTTTCCCATTTTTTGCGATGCTTTTATCATTGTGATCTTATTTCTCTTCTGCTAGTGTCCCCGATCCAGAGAATGCTAAAAGGAAATCAAAAACAATTAATCACAACCTTCAGGAGGCTCTATGCTTCGTTTTCTAGTTTTGGCTACAACTTCATTCTTATCGATCGCCCCACTCGCACAGGCATCTTTTGGCCGAGCACCAACCAAAACTGGAGATTACTGTCTAGACCAAGGCTTTGAAGTGCTGAAAAAGAGATTTGGAGCGGATCACGACATTGCATTCAAATACACAGTTGGAGAAAGCCCGAGAGTTTCCAATGCGCTTCAATATGCTTATACCATTAGCGATCTCTGTTCTGGAGTTTTTTATCTTTCCACTGGTGCTGGAATTGACATTCAAAACTGCACAAATGTTCATTATGGGCGAGTTCCTAAAAAATTCGTTGGGATTGAAGCGGACGGCCAATGCAAACAGATTTTGCCACACTCTGAACCTGTTGAATAAGTTCATTAGTGACGATGTGGTAACATCTATTCATTTATAAACCGAAGTGTGGCACGAACAGAACTGGTGATCTCAGGAGTTAGTGCCATACAGATATCTCTCTGTCGCTCTTCTATCCTGTGTTTCTCATTCCAGCAGAAATACCACTGATGGTCAGAGCAAGAATTCTTTGCGCCCAGGTGTCGTCAGGATTTTCGCGATATATTTTTAGAAAATGGCACTGCAAAATATTTAAGACATCTACGTAAGGAGTTCTTACGCTGATAGATCTTCGCAATACGGGATTGTCTTCCAAAAGCCTTTTGTGACCAGTGATTTGAGCCAATGTCGAAACAGACAGTCGATAGGCTTCAATTATCTCAAGAGTCAGATCTTGATTCCCCTGACTCACGAGAGTATCTGAATAGCGTTTAAAAACAGAGATATCGACTTTGGCCAATACCATTTCCAACAAATCCAGCGTTGCTTTGAAAAATGGCCACTCTTTGTACATCAATCTGAGTTGGCGAAGCTCACCCCTTGCTATTGACGCCTCTAAGGCCTCCCCAAGTCCAAACCACGACGGAAGCAAACCGCGGTTTTGGGTCCAAGAATAGACCCAAGGAATTGCCCTCAATGAATCAAGGTTAATGCCTGCCTTTCTTCGTGCTGGACGACTTCCAATCTTAAAGAGCGCTAATTCCTGGACCGGCGTCACCTCTGTAAAATATGAAATGAATCTTTCGTTTTCGTAAATGAATTTTCGAAAAGAGCGACTTGAGTCTTCAGCGAGTCGATCCACAATTGAATACCAAATTTTCTTTTCTTTTGGAGGCCTAGATACAGCGGCTTCAAGAACTCCGGCCACATAGAGATCCAGCGTACGTTCAGCAATTCCGGGAAGACCAAATTTGCCGTGAACTGTTTCTCCTTGTTCTGTTACCCGCAAACGTCCATTTCCACTTCCCCGCGGAAGCGCCAACAGAGCCAAATGAATTGGGCCACCACCTCGACCAATGCTACCCCCTCGCCCGTGAAAGAACTCAAAACCAATTCCCTTCTGGTGAGCCAATTCCTCCAGCTCTGTTTGAATTTGATGAAGAAGCCAAGCTGAAGCCAAACGCCCTGATCGCTTCGCTGAATCCGAATACCCAAGCATTACCATTTGGTAATTTCCCACATATTTCCTATAGTAAGAAAGATCGAGAAGCGATTCTAAAATCCTTCGACCATTTTTTAGGGCCTCGGGAGTTTCAAACAGAGGTACGACTGGCAAATGCCTCTTGAGATTTGCTATTTTTAACAAGACAAACGCTTCTAGTAAATCAGAAGGTTCCTCGGTCATTGAAATCACATAAGATCGGAAGCAATCTTCAGGAAAATCATTGATGAGGTTGCAAGTGTCCAGCACTTCTCGTCCCAATGCCGACCACTCCGGAGGTCTCTCAATTATTTTTTCGTCATTCAAAATATCAAGCAGGACTTTTTGTTTTCCTTGCTCATTCAGTTCGCGATAATTCTCTTTAAAGAGATGGAAAACCAGTTCAGCAACAACTTCTTCATGCACATCAGAGGATTGACGTATATCCAAACTCAAGAGGGCCACTCCAAATATCTCTAAGCGGCGAATCAAATCAAGAGTCCTTCCTTGCGCCAAATCATTTGCTCCAATGGAAACCAGACTTCGATACACAACCTTCAAAGGCTCAATTATTTCACTCTTTCCAATTAGATTTCCTCGCGAAACTTCCAAGCCATTCAGATTTTTCAGAACCACTTGTTTTGACTTTTCAATATCATGACTAAGTTTATCAAGTAGGATCCGATAGGGTTCAGCCGGCTCCCCACCCCCAACCAAATCCAAGAGTTCAGAAGAGGCGCTCTTAAAGGACATCTCCTTGAGAAGCCAGTCGACTTCGCTCAAAATTAATTGATAGCCACTAGACATTCCCTTGTAAAGAACCTGTCTTGTTACCTGGGCTGTCACATAGGGATTTCCATCTCGATCGCCACCTACCCAAGAAGAGAAACGTATTGGCCTGGCATTCAAACTTATTTCTTCTTTCAAATATCTCAGCGCCGAATCATTCAATCTTCGATAAAATCGAGGAACCGCATCCCAAAGCACTTCTTCGACAATGGAAAATCCGCTGAGGGATTCCGTAAAAGGAGTCGGACCGGCCTCCTGAACAATTTCCGTCAAACACAGGGCACGAATATTCCTATCTAAGGATTTTTTTGCCTGTTCCTTTTCCCATCTGGTAGAATCTCTCCGGTCCAGAATTGCCAAATTTTGTGTCACATGCTTATAACGGCGAATGGCGGATTGGCGCATCGATTCTGTCGGATGAGACGTCAAAACAAGATCTACTTCCATTTGATTTAATTTCTCGACAACTTGAGAAATCATTTTTGGTTTCAAGTTTTTTAAAAAAGCCTCCACACTCCCCTTTTGCGGAAGACTGGAATGTGTCTCATAATAGAGACGACGCCGAGTTCTATGGTGCTGTTCTGCCGCGTTTGCGAGGCGAAGGAACTCTGTAAAAGACCTCGCAATTTTGAAAGACTTTTCAGATCCTGATAGCCTGAGAAATCTTTCGATACTTCCGATTGATCTACGGCTTCCTCGTCTCAAATCCTTTGCCCAACGGCGAACAAGTTCAACCTCCTTGAGGAATTCTGGAGAATGAGATTCGGCCAATACCCTGCCCAGTCGAGAGCCCAAATCTCTAATATTCGATCTCAAGGCCTGTGCGCTATAGGTTCCTGATTTAACCACTTGCTGCTAATTCCTTTCCAGCCTTTAGTTCCTTGTATCTAAAACAGCTCGTCAAATGATCGTTAACCATTCCAACTGCCTGCATATGTGCATAAACAATAGTTGAACCAACAAATTTAAAACCTCGCTTCTTGAGATCTTTGCTCCAGAGATCAGATATTTCAGTTTTGGCAGGAAGGTCCCCCATATTTTTTCGGCGATTATGAATGGGTTTTCCTTTAACAAAGGCCCATTGATAACTCGAGAAGGAACCAAATTCCTTTTGAACGTCTAAAAAACATTGCGCGTTTGTTATGGCAGACGCAATCTTCAACCTATTTCTGACTATCAGTGCATTATTTAAAAGCTTTTGAACCTCTCTCTTTCCGTACTTGGCTACGACTTCAGGATCAAAATTTGCGAACGCCCTTCGATATCCCTCTCGCTTACGTAGAATGGTCAACCAGGATAAGCCCGCCTGCGCCCCTTCCAAAATTAAAAACTCAAATAACTTTCTGTCATCATAAACAGGAACTCCCCATTCAAGATCGTGATAATTGACATAGAGAGGATCCTGGCCACACCACCCACAGCGCTTCATCAAATAGTTCCTTTCAAGAATGATATGTTTATAAACCATATGCCGTAAAATATGGTCAATACAGGATTCTGATATTTCGCTTGTCAGATGAACCAGATTTGGCTAGGTTTTCGAGCGTCATACTCCTTGCGCCCGTAGCTCAGTTGGATAGAGCGTTAGCCTCCGAAGCTAAAGGTCAGAGATTCGAGTTCTCTCGGGCGCGCCATCTTGCCATCTATGTCATTGCCAAGGTAAAGTCCCTCTCTGTTGCTTAATTCTTGGATATTGTTAAACAATTAGACAAGATTTTTTTCTAACTAGTTGAAACTACATACTTGAAGTTCGGTTCGAAGTTTGCTTATCAGAACAGTAACGCATCTTGTTTTATTCACCGAGCGAAAATTTATTACTACTTAGGATGAGTGGAATGCCTCAATTGCGCCAATGGATGGGGATTTTTACGATTGTAGTTGCTTTAAATGAGCATCAGTTCGCCGAGGCGGGCCCCCTTCTTCTCGAGGCTCTGAAATGGCTTCCCAGTCGGGTGATCTGGGAAAGGACGACGGCGAAGCCCTTCTTCAGGAGCTCACAGAAACAGAGAGCTTGGAAAAAGAGCTCAGAGATGACCCAGCAAAAGATACGAATAAACAAGTCACAGACAGAAACCCTGCGTGGTCCAGCCTTCCTCCAGCAAACAGCGAGAAGGCGCGCCTAAGTCATCAGGATAGTGACGTCGATGAAAAAATAAATGCGTTTCACAGGGGTCAAGAACTACATGCGACTCCAGTACCTAAACTATCGATCGAGGAACTGGAGGACAGATGTTCGCCAAGACCACATCGCCCACCTCATATGACCCGAGAGAAAACGACTAAAAATAGAAAATTTATTACTATTACTTTCAAAGAACAGTAGTCGCCCCAATTATAGCTATAGTTACAGAATATAAATTTTCGAGCTCAAGTTCAAACATTCTCAAGAGCGTTGTGAATTTGTCCTTCTTTGAATCTCCCGCATTTCATCATCAAGAAAGTAGGCAGCATTCTCCCCGAGCTTGCGAACGCGTTCGATAATCACCCGAGCCTGATCGAATCTTCCGTTTGCCATAAGCATATTCACATATGCTCTGGTCACTTTAATCTGAATGACTCCAGGCTTTGATTCGAGAATATGATCAAAATATGTCATTGCCATTTCAATTTTGCTCGTTATCGCCAAAACTTTGGCATACTCAAATAGAATTTCGCTCTCTCGTCCTCCAGCCTTTACATAATCGGCGAACGTCAAAGTCGCGTCATTCCATCTTCCTAACTTAGACTGCACGAGTGCCAAGGCCGATGTGTACTTAATTTCCTTTGAATTGTGGAGGTGCAACTTCGACAGCGTCGTTGCAACACAGTTCAATTCAGCACGCCTTTCACAAATCTCGGCTTTTCTCTCTAAATCTGCGATCTGAGCTATACCTGCTAGTTCCTTCCCTTTTATCAAAGCTATTTCAACAGCGTACGAATCCCATTGTATGACATGGATCACTCCCAAAACCAACAATACGGCTGCACCAACAAGTCCAGCAGCCGTTCTCGAATCGCTCTGAGACTCAGCGTGGGCTGATCTTAAAGAACTTGTCCAACCGCACTCACACACCGCCATTTGCATAAATATTCGATCCTTCGTGATCGTTTTGCCACAGATCGGACAGCTGAGATGTCTGAGCTTCCCCTGATGAATTATATTTGTGCCATAAGCCATTGTGCAATTCCCTTCAATATGTTTCAAATCGAGACAAGTCGAATCTCTCCAAATACTTGCGCTCTTGAACATATCGCAAGAATTATGCCTCCCAAACCTGGGACCATTTCTCTTAGTTCGGCGAAAACTGTTAAGTGAACGACAAGGTTCAGTATCCTAACACTTTCTAGAACAAAGAGATTATCCTGAGCCACCTCCTCAAGCCTCATTTCGTTGCAGGAATGACTGAAGCATTAATCCTCTCCAGGTACGCGCGCCTTTTGGAACCCTTCTCCCTCTTCTATAACCTCACTATTGTCCGCGAAGGGATCCTGTCGCTGAGGCACGGGCTTCTGCGGTGGCAACTTCTGTGGTGGTGGCGGCTTCTGTGGTGCTGTCTTCTCACCTTGAGGCTCAGTTTGGCCCCGCATTTTATCCTTCAGCAGTCTTTCTTTTACGTCGATAACAAAATCTTTAATGCCTTCATCTACTTCAACTTGAGCCACCATCGCTCCATCGATAGACTGACGATCGTTGACGATCTCGTAGGCGTCGGAAGCACGAATATCTCCTCTTTCCACAGCTTTTGCGATTTCAACATCCATGATTTGCATGCCGTCTTTTTTTCCAACCAGCATGGAATTTTCGATTTGAAATGTTTTTCCTTCGCGAATAAGATTGGCAACAGCCTCATTATTAACCAAAATATCCTGAAAGCACTTAAGTTTTGTTTTATCAAAATTTAGAACAAGTTTCTGGGAAACCACCAGCCGCAAGGTTTCCGCTAAAACAGTACGAATCTCCGCCTGTTCGCCTGATGCAAAACTACTGATAATTCGATCAATCGTCTTTGCTGCAGAGTTAGTATGAAGTGTTGACAATACCAAGTGCCCGGTTTCGGCCGCATGTATTGCCGCCATCATGGTTTCCTGATCGCGCATCTCCCCAACAAGTATGACATCGGGATCCTCTCGCATGGCGGCCCTAAGAGCTGTCCCAAACGTAACAAAATCGTGTCCTAAGGATCTTTGGTTAACTAAACATTTTTTACTCTCGTGGATATATTCAATAGGATCCTCAATCGTTACAATATGGCCTTTCTGATGTTCATTTATGTAATCAATCATTGCAGCTAAAGTCGTTGACTTCCCAGACCCAGTCGGTCCAGTGAGCAAAATCAATCCATTGTAATAGGAACATGCCTTTTTCAATACTGGGGGCATTCGCAGTTCATCAAGAGTTGGAGGCTTCATGGGCAACAATCTCAAAACAAATGCCATCCCATGTCGCTGATGAAAGAGGTGGGCCCGAAAGACTCCAATACCAGGAGATTGAAACGAAAAATCGACGCTCTTTTTTTCCTCGAATTCTTTACGCTGGCGGTCTCCTAGAATCGGATAAACTAAATTTTTTACCTCATCAGGCTTGAAGGGAGGAATATCTATTTTCTCCATTTGGCCGCGAACCCGAATCATAGGCGGATTATTTGCGGAGACATGAAGATCGGAACCTCCATTGCGTAATAAGCATTTGAGAAGACTGAGAAAAAGTCTTCCTGCTCGGGGAGGCGTATTCTGGTTGATCGAGGATTCCATCCAAGTTCATTTCGGATTATTGAGGCTACTTATCGAGAGAGGGGAAAAAATCTGGCCTTACAATGGTTTCGATTTGAGATCGTCTCAATTTGGGATTCTCACTGAAAAATTTCCGGGATTCTTCCCAGCTGCAATTGGGACATTTGCATTTGTCACTTAAAATTGGCACCTTCCCCCAATATTCCATTCGAATATGCCGATAACAGTGCGATGAGCAAAGGACTTAGAAACTTTATTCCAAGGGCGCCTAGGTATGTGCTACGACCCAACGACGAGCGCTTTCTGCGATTTGCGCATCACGATGATCGGAGTAATTCCTATGCAACCAGATTTTTAAACCTTTCTGAAACTGGCCTCGCCTTTGTGATCGATCGCGATACGGCTCCACAAATTGGTGATATCATCAAGATTGAGTTCCCTGTTCCAGGTGACGGCCAAGTCGCCTGGTTTGCTCGCGTTATTCGAATTGAAGAATATGTCGCCGAAAAAAGTTGGCATCGGCGCCTCGACCAGAGTCTAGACGATTATGTTGTTGTCGGAGTCAGATTCCACGATCTCCCGGTAGGACATCAGAATGCCATTCGCGCAGCGCTCAATCATAAATTCAACGCAATACTAAGGGAACGTTACCGAGAAAATTTCTATCAATTTAGCAGCTTTTTGGCCGCCCACTTCTGGAAGAGTGTGGTCTACCTGGCACTAGCTATCACGACTTTTCTCATTCTCTATTTTTTCTCGCTCCCTAGCGCCAATTATGATCAAGACCATGGAGCCCCCTGGGGACAGCGTTTTCCCGCTCTCAATTTTTTTTCTGAGAAAAAAGGGAACGAGTAGCTCGTCACCTGCAAATTGCGCTCACAAGAAACAATGGAGCCCGGTCACTTAAATAGGTCTTTTGCCGCACGTTTTGCTTCGGCTACCCAAGCCAGATAGGTTCCGCGGTCGATCGAGCGAGCGCCCAAAACCTTCATGTGAGGAGTGAGAGTTTGAATATCCATCCACTGCATACCTTGTGCTTTTAATCTCTCAATAAGACTTAATAAACACACTTTTGATGCGTTATCCTGACAGTAAAACATACTTTCTGCACTGAATACGCCTCCAACACAAACTCCATACAATCCACCAATCAGGCTTCCTTGATCCCAACATTCAACACTGTGAGCGAAACCCATCTTGTGAAATTCCAAGTAAGCATTTACCATCTGAGGAGTAATCCAAGTTCCCGTCTGATCGGGACGATAACTATCGGCACAAGATTCAATGACTCCTAAAAAATCTTTATTTACCGTCACATTCCAAGAACATCGTCGCAGATATTTGGCAAGCGACCTCGGTATGTGCAATTCATCGAAAACCAAAACTCCCCGCTGAGGTGGACAAAACCAAAGAATCGGGTCGCTCTCGGAGTGCGGCCACGGAAAAATACCGAAACTGTAAGCTTCAAAAAGAAGGTCAGGAGTTACTTCATCAGTCACGGCCACAACTCCCTCGGCCAGGGCGTGACGAGGATCTAAAAAAAATTCCCGACGCTCTTTATAGAGGTTCAATGCTTTAAGCAATTGTCACACCGGCCACAGGACGATGCCCCCTTCAGTCCAAAATGCCTATAAATGATTGCAAGCCTACATTGGTCGCTTTGACTAAACTGGACCATCGACAGCAAAGCTTTTTGCAAAGATCGCAACCGCTTTTCGTGGAGCACTGGATCCATGAGCTCGTCGGGCGGATCCCCAAGAATTTGGTAGGTTCTCAGATCACGGTTTTCCCACTCCAGCACACCCCACCTTTCAAGTAAATTCAGAGTCGTTTCAACTCGAAAGTCTCGACTGTTATAAAAGTTCATTTGTTGCCGAAGATATTCGGCTCCCTCTGCCACGACTTCGTTTCGCCTTATTGACAATAAATTCAAAATACTCCGAATAAATCCAGGATCCGGAGTTGTCCATTTGATAAAATCAGATTGGATACTAACATCATCCTGATCAAACAAAAGATGCACCCACGATGGCTGACCATCACGACCCGCACGCCCGATTTCCTGATAATAAGATTCCAAAGAGCCCGGAAGTTCGCTGTGAACAATAAGCCGAATATCAGCCTTGTCCACCCCTAACCCAAAGGCTGGAGTCGCCAACATCAAGCCATCTTCAGAGCGGAGAAACATTTCCTGATTATTGCGTCTCACATCATCAGGCAATTGGCCATGATAACGAAAGAAAGAAAACCCCAGTCGCCGCAACTCCTGGGATGTTTTTTCAAGCGTGGAAACCAAAGAGAAATAAACGACCCCGGGACCTCGTATTTGATGCCTGAGCCCGACAATATTTCTGATTTTCTCATCAAGTCCAACAACTCCGTGCACACTGATGTGAAGGTTGTCCCTTTCAATACCTGAGATAAACTCCTGGGCATCCTCCCCGAAACGAAGTTCACGACGAATATCATGGCGAATTTCGGGTGTTGCCGTTGCAGTCAATGCCGCTGTGGGAGGAGCTCCTAACTCCATCCTGATATCGCCTAGCCGCGAATAGTCTGGGCGAAAATCACTTCCCCACTGCGAAATACAATGGGCCTCATCCACAACCAACAGCGATATCCTGTTTTTTTCCAAGGCCTGGCGAAACTCGAGTTTTCGAAATCGCTCTGGAGTTACGTAAAGGATCTTAAAACTCCCTTCTGCCAATTGACGGTAGGCTCGTTCTCTCTCCAATTTACCGAGCGAAGAATTAATATAGGCAGCAGCAATGCCGCGCTTCTTCAGCGCATCAACCTGATCTTTCATGAGAGCAATGAGAGGAGAAAAAACAAGCGTCAGCCCCGGAAGAATCTGACTTGGAAGTTGATAGCAAAGGGATTTACCAGCCCCGGTCGACATGACAACCAGAGCCGACCCGCCCGAAACTAAAAAATCCACCACTTCAGCCTGGCCTGGCCGGAATTCAGAATGTCCAAAAAGACGTTCCAGAACCTCAACGTGCGACTCAAGCTTCCTATTCATGAAGCCTCATTCTCACACAAATAAAATAAATATTCTCTAATAATATCAAATACTTCAATCGACTCATTTTCCATTAACTCAATTTCGGTCACAAGAATAACATGCGAACATCCGACTCGGCTCCATCTTTGAGACGATGTTCCTTCGCGCATATATTACGGCATTTTATCATCTCTTTTTGCTCTTTGGTAAACTTCATGCTAACTATCTGCCCCGCTGGATTTTCTAATTAGCTGATCGAATTTGTTAACTAATTGACTTTCCGCGATATTGGCAAAACTTTCGATCAATTGAAAGGCGGCAGACGGACTCCCCCTCCATTTTGGTGGGTTGTTTTTTCTTCCGCTGATTTTTCTCATCTCAGGATCACAAGATGAGGACGTAAAAGAGAGGTTAGGTTTCATGTCTAAATGGGATATTAATAAGGTTCGAAATATCGGGATTTCCGCCCACATTGATTCGGGCAAGACAACCCTAACTGAGCGCATACTCTTTTACACTGGACGGATACATGCCATTCATGACGTTCGTGGAAAAGATGGGGTTGGGGCAAAAATGGATTCCATGGAACTGGAAAGAGAACGTGGAATTACAATCCAATCAGCTGCCACCAACGTTCATTGGAAAGACATTGAGATCAATATCATCGACACCCCCGGCCACGTGGATTTCACAATTGAAGTAGAACGGGCCCTCAGAGTTCTTGATGGAGCTGTGTTGGTTCTCTGTGGAGTTGCCGGTGTTCAATCTCAGTCACTGACTGTTGATCGTCAAATGCGTCGCTACAACGTTCCACGCGTGGCCTTTATCAACAAACTTGATCGGGCCGGAGCTAATCCCTATCGTGTCACCGAGATGCTACGCGATAAATTGCGCCATAACGCCGTTATGATGCAAATCCCAATTGGCGCCGAAGACAAGTTTGAAGGAATCATCGACTTGGTCACAATGAAAGCCTATTACTTTCACGGCGATAATGGAGAAAATATCGAAGAAAAGGACATTCCTGCGGATTTCCTTGATCGAGCCAAACAATTTCGTAAGGAATTGATTGGAAAGGCAGCTGATTTTGATGATGTCGTGGGAGAGAAGTACTTAATGGAAGAGGAGCCCACAAACGATGAAATCAAGACCGCAATCAGGAAAGGCTGCCTGAGTCTCGAACTCACTCCTGTTTTTATTGGATCGGCCTACAAAAATAAGGGTGTTCAGAAACTTCTTGATGGAGTCAGTGAGTACCTTCCCAATCCAGCCGAGGTCATCAATAAGGGTCTTGATCAGGCCAATAATGAGGCAGAGGTTATTCTGTCGTCGACAGGAGACAAGCCCCTTGTCGCTCTTGCCTTTAAACTTGAAGATGGACGATTTGGTCAGTTGACCTATATGAGACTCTATCAAGGAACAATGAAAAGAGGGGACTTTATTACCAATATGGCCAACGGTAAGAAAGTCAAAATCCCGCGCCTCGTGCGGATGCATTCAGATGAAATGCAAGAAATCGAAGATGCTTCTGCGGGAGACATCGTGGCTCTGTTTGGTGTTGACTGCTCTTCGGGGGATACCTTCACCGATGGAACTGTTGAGATCACCATGACCTCAATGTTTGTTCCTGATGCTGTGATTTCTCTGGCCATTTCACCGAAAGACAAAACTGCGGCGGCAAACTTTTCTAAAGCTCTCAGTAAGTTCCGCAAAGAAGATCCAACCTTCCGCGTTCACCGTGACGAGGAATCCAACGAAACGATCATCAGCGGAATGGGAGAACTCCATCTTGATGTCTACATTGAGAGGATGAAAAGAGAGTTCAAAGTCGAAACGATTGCGGGAGCCCCCCAAGTAGCCTATCGAGAAACAATTGGGATAGAAGCCGGTTATGATTATACCCATAAAAAGCAAACCGGTGGATCTGGTCAGTTTGCTAAAGTTATCGGGAAAATGCGTCCCATTCCTCCCGAGAACGGCATCAATTACAAATTCAACTGTAATGTTGTGGGCGGTCGCATTCCCAAAGAATTTATTCCAGCCGTTGACAAGGGCTTTCAGGAAGCCGTCAAAAAGGGAACACTCATTGGATTCCCCATCGTCAACATTGAGTTGGACTTGGATGATGGAGCCTACCATGACGTCGATTCAAGCGAAATGGCCTTCCGCATTTGCGCCATTCAGGCCTTTCGTCAAGGTTATGAGAAGGCCAACCCAACTGCCCTCGAGCCTTTGATGAAACTCGAGGTTTCTGCACCAGAAGAATTTCAAGGCAGCGTGATGGGCCAGGTGAATCAACGAAGGGGAATGATCGGCGGGACCCGCACCGAAGAGGGGTTTGTTACCGTTGAGGCAGAAGTTCCCCTTTCAGAGATGTTTGGCTATTCGACTGACTTACGTTCGGCGACCCAAGGCAAAGGAGAATTTACAATGGAGTTCTCACGATATGCCGCTTGTCCCCGAAGTATTCAAGAAGAGCTCGTAAAGAAATATCATGAAAGATTGGCAGCTGAAGCAAAGAAATAGCCAGACCTAGTTACGTCTTAAAGAGGGAACCATGATCCTCAGCGATAAAACGATCGGTGAGATGTTGAGCCGCGGAGAGCTCGGCATTGAGCCTTTGACGAGCCAATCGATTCAACCTGCATCTGTTGACTGCCGCCTCGGCAGTCATTTCTTGATGCTTGAAGATCGAGGTATGTCTGTTCTGGAGCTCAGTTCTGAAATCAAATATCGGGAATTCAATGGCGAGGCTATTGTGATGCCTCCTCAATCTTTTTTGCTTGCAACCACCATGGAGTACGTACGATTGCCCAACAACCTCACAGCTTTTGTGGAGGGGCGCAGCTCCATTGGAAGAATGGGGCTCTTCATTCAAAATGCAGGATGGGTAGATCCTGGCTTTGAAGGACAAATTACTCTTGAACTTTTTAATGCCAACTCACTTCCCATTCGTCTAGAAGCTGGGCGAAGAATTTGCCAACTGGTTTTTTGCAAGATGGACCAAATGGCTTTAAATCCTTATCGTGGTAAATACCAAGGCCAAATGTTAACCACAGGCAGCCGGGTCTTCCTTGATTCCGAGGCGAGTCAGATTCCTGACCCGTCTTAACTCTTGGGCATAATCCAAATAATCTATTTATTTTAAGTATTTCGATATAATCCCAGATCTGTTCATTGAGTTTGTTGTGCTTTTTAAAGGAATCTGGCAAGATTCGATATCTGTGGTCGGAACGGTGTTGTTCCTAAAATAAGGATGATTTTTTCTCTCAATGGATAATGGTCAGTCTAGGAAAATTTTTGCTCAAATATTTGTGGGAGTTTCTGAGGCCCTAAAAGGATGAGCCTCTTAGTCATTTACATATTTTTCTCCGTGTCGATTTCCTTTGCCTGTTCTCTCATGGAATCGGTTATTTTATCGGTCTCTCCTGCTTATATGATGATTGCGGCAAAGAAGGGCCGTCGCAGTGGCCAAATTCTCCAGGAACTAAAGTCTCAAATCGACCGACCATTAGCGGCCATTCTCACTGCCAACACCGTTGCAAATACTGTTGGTGCGGCCGCAGTGGGGGTCGAGATCCATAGTCTTTATGGGAATGAGTTCGTCGCCGTGGGCTCAGTAATCCTGACTTTGGTGATTCTTATTTTTTCGGAGATAATCCCAAAGACAATGGGCACTATGTACTGGAAAACCCTTGCGCCCATGTGTAGTTATACCATTCGAGCCCTGATCATTGTCACCTATCCTTTTGTGCTCTTGTCTGAAGGCCTTCGGGGATTGCTTGGGAGAAGGCCCGCCCATCGCATGACCCGAGAGGAAATGATCATGACGGCAGAAATGGGAGCCAATGAAGGAACTTTGCATCCCAAAGAAAGCCACGTGATTCGCAACCTTCTCATGCTCGATAAGGTAAAAGTTTCCGACATTATGACCCCTCGATCAGTTATCTTCGCATTTGAGGAAGGAAAGACGGTGGGGGAAGTTATGTCAGAACACCTCCCTCTGCGGTTTTCCCGAATTCCGATTTACAACGAAAACCTAGATAACATCATCGGAATGACTCATCGTTACAAGCTCATGGAAGCAGCTTCCCATGATCATGACAGCGTAACTATTGAAAAACTCATGAGTCCCATCCACACGATTCCAGAGGGTGTCTCCGTTGCGGCAGCACTTGATCAATTCATCAAGCGCCGTGAGCACATCTTTCTGGTCGTGGATGACTACGGAACAACGAGCGGACTGGTGAGTCTCGAGGATGCGGTCGAGACTCTTCTTGGGGTCGAAATCGTCGATGAATTGGACTCTGTTACCGACATGAGACAATATGCCAGAGAGCTTTGGCGTGACCGCAAGCAACAGAAGGCATGGCCAGTAAAGTGAGCCAAACCAGATTGATCTTCGTTTATGTCACCACTCCAAGCGAGCAAATCGCCCTGGAGATTGCGAAAGCAGCTATCAATGAAAAACTCGGTGCCTGCGCCAATATTCTTCCGGAGATGAAATCCGTCTATGAATGGCAGGGGAATTTATGCGAAGAATCTGAAACTCTGCTGATCATTAAGACGGAAGCTTCACGCTATCAGGATCTTGAAAAGAAGGTTTTGGAACTTCATCCCCATGAGTGTCCTTGCATCGTTGCTCTCCCCATACAGGATGGGCACTCCAAATTCCTTTCTTGGATTGAAAAACAGACTTCCTAAACCAACCCCATTGCTGATAATCAGTCACTCACTCACTTTTCATTCATTCTCAAGGAGGTCTCATGACTCAAATTCCCAAAATGGAACTTGCCGCAGAAATCTACAGAGTAGCTTACCTCACCGGCAACTTTAAATTGCGATCTGGACAGCTTTCAAAAGAGTATTTTGATAAGTATCGCTTTGAATCTCAACCGCGCCTGCTCAAGGCAATTGCCAGCCACCTTGTCCCTATGATCCCACCCGAGACCGAAGTGCTGGCTGGTTTAGAGATGGGTGGTATACCTATTGCCACAGCCCTCTCCCTCGAAACGGGCTTGCCCATCGTTTTCGTCCGAAAGGAAGCCAAAGATTATGGGACCTGTCTCTTTGCCGAAGGCTCCGAGATTAAGGGAAAACATGTTTGTGTCGTAGAGGACGTTGTTACAACAGGTGGACAGATCGTTCTCTCAACTAAGGATTTGCGAGGTTCCGGAGCAATTATTCACCATGTTATCTGTGTCATTCACCGTGGAACAGGCCAGCAGCCAGAATCCCTAACGGAATCAGGGCTCATCCTCTCTGCGCTCTTTACGATGAGTGAACTCAAAAATTCCGTAAATATTACTTAATCCCTCTTCAAATTCTTGGCACTTGACGCTATTGAAGCTATAACCAAGAAGATTTTTAGTCCACGCACCCTTAGCTCAATTGGATAGAGTATGTGACTTCGGATCACAGGGTTCCAGGTTCGAGTCCTGGAGGGTGCGCCAATTCTCATTTTGAAATTTTTGTAAAATCCATTAAATTTAAAGACTTAGGCCAATATAGTCTGGGTCATTGCTGAAAACTTGTTTTTCCAAGGTTTTTCATGGATAATAAAGATATGGAAAAACAGGCAACTCTTTCTACAAGTATTGATTCTGATCTTAAAAAAGCTTTGGCTGCATTTTGTAAAAGCGAGGGCTTAAAATTCAAAGTGTTGTTGAGAATGCTATTCGTGAGCAACTCGAAGATGAAATTGATCTTGCTAGCTATGACGAACGAAAGAACGAAGAAGAAATTCTCTGACTGCGGTACTGAAGAAGCTCAAAAAATGAGTTCTAAGGTTTACGAAGTCGTTTTTAAAAAGAGTGCAGCTAAAGAACTCCAGGGGTTGCCGCAAAAAATCCAGCGGAAGATAATAGATGCAATTCAGCTTATTTCATTAAATCCATACACAGAACTACTTCAAATAAAAAAGATGAAGGGTGCTGAATCCCTCTATCGAATTCGTATTCAAGATTATCGTGTCATCTACTTGATTGAAAACAAAATGATTAAAGTCACGATTATCAAAATCGGTCATCGCAAAGAGGTTTATGAGTAGACGACGCGTGTAGATCAAATTTCAAGAAAAAACAATAGTATCTGCCGCCCTTGTCGCGGATAATTTTTAGCTGAGAATGTCAAGATATATGTTTAGAAGAAACCCTCATTTCGCTGGAATTCTGTTCGAATCATCGGAAAGTATTCAAACGAGTTTTATGAATTTTGATCTCGATGTCGTTTTTCTTACGAAAACAAACTCCATTAGTAAGACCTTCTAAACCCTTATATAAGTCGGCCAGTCAGGAGAAATGGGTGCGATATTTAGAAACCTGCACACGCAGTTCTAAACGACTCAAGCTGGCCGCACCAATTTGTCAATTTGCAGTCCAAAAACGTTGGGTTTTAGACAACTTCAAAGAAATCTATTCCAAACGCCACAAGAGATTCCTCAGGAGACTTTTTAATTTTCTGTGAGACCTCCTCTATAAATTCTGAAATACGTCTCTGCAGTGATTTGATATCATCTTCGCTCAAAGTTACAACCATTGAAAGGTGCACATCAGTATTACGTGCAAGACGCATATTCTGCAGCGTTTGAAGCCGCCAGTTTTTATGAATCCAAGAGAACGCGTCTAATAGACGTAACTCATGGCCACGCGAGACATGATATTTCCACCAGTCAGAGTGCCACCGGAAGTTCCAAAACTTCCGTCGAGTTTGAACCCGCTAAAGTGAAGAGTCATACCACAGGCCACCGAAGTGGTGTCGGGATTGGACCTGTCCACAGACGAGGAACCCGTTACCTTGACTTTGTATTGATTGAGCAGAGTCGCCTGCGTAGCGGAGCCACGTAAACTCAACCATTTCGCGACTTGCCCTTCCGCCCCTAATCCAAGCTTAAGATCTAAGATGTCCGTGTTCTGGGTCGCTGCCCCTGAACCCATCTCCATATTCATGCTACGGAGTTCAGAGAAATAAAAGATCATCGACCGCTTGCCAAATTCCTCAACATGAGCCACTCCCGCCATCAAAAGAAGAGATCCAAAATCGGTGCTCGTCGAACTGGCGTCCGGCGTGTATTCCGCACCCTTTTTGAACAGACTCCCATAAAAACGATAGTGCTCCCCTTTATAGATGGCATTGAGTTGCAATCCCATTTCACCTTTGTAGTCGTCGCCGTCGGCCGCTGCTCCATCGGCTTCGTCAAACAGGTGTAAGATTCCAAAGAATTCGAGGTTATCGCCGATATAGGCTCCCGCACGCACTCCGGCGAAGGTCTCAGAACGATCAATTCCACCGGTAGTTTCATCGACGTTTTTGGAATAATTAAATCCAAACCCAAAACGATTGGCCGCACCAACATTGGTTCCCCAAGTCACATCGATGGTATTGTCAGGCTTTAAAAGCGAAGTGCTCAGAATGTTTCGTACAAAAATGGCTTCTTCGTTCTCGTTGCCTAAGTAAATCGCAAAGGGGATGCTGGCCTTGCCATCCCACCAGCCGCCCTCCCCCTTGGGGGTCGCGACGGTGTCTTCTTTGTTTGCTGTGCCGCTGACACCCCACTCAAAGCTGAGACGCCGATCTAGATTATGAATATAAGCGGGATTGAGAAAAATGTTGCGTTCATCCTGAAT
Organism: Bdellovibrionales bacterium; assembly: GCA_016716765.1. Classification (NCBI taxonomy): domain Bacteria; kingdom Pseudomonadati; phylum Bdellovibrionota; class Bdellovibrionia; order Bdellovibrionales; species Bdellovibrionales bacterium. The sequence continues at coordinate 982,513 of JADJVA010000020.1, forward strand.
ATAGAATGAACCCGATGAATTTTGTCCTAGAGCTTCCAGCCGCGACTTCGTCGCCCAAGCCACTGGCATCGGCAAAAAGGCCCCGCAGATAAAATAACAAATCACTCGCATCATCTAAAATCCACCCTGTTAATAAGTGTAGGCCATCGCAACGCGAGACATGAGGTTACCGGCATTCAATGTCCCACCGGCTGTCGTGAAACTGCCGTCGAGACGGAAGCCATTGAGTAGCACGGACATACCGCCCGCAACAGTCGCGGAATCCTCAATCGAGTTGGTGGTGGACGGAATTCCCGTCGTCTTATTCGTTTCATCATTGAGAAGCACCCCTTGAGTGACCGAACCACGCAGCGACAACCATCTTTTCACTTGGCCTTCAACACCAAAACCAACCAACAGTTGAGTGGTTTCACGCTTACGCTTGACGGATTCCCCTTGTTCCAAAGACTCACGCTCCAGTTGCGCGAAGCACATCAGAAACGCATGGCGGTTGCTCAATTCCTCCGTATGACTCGCGCCCACGGTCAACTCAAGTGCGCTTAAGTCCTGACTCGTGCCGCCGGCGACTTCATACCCAGAATCCTTTTTGCGGATTTGCCCCCAGATTCGGTATTTGTCGAGATTATAGATCGCACCTGCCTTCAATCCCAACTTGCCTTTGTAGTCATCGTCATCAACCGCCGCCCCTTCTGCTTCATCAACCAAAGCCAGATGACCGTAAAACTCCCAATTTTCACCCAAAAGAACACCCGCACGGAAACCAACAAAGGTCTCTGATTTTTCTACACTTGCGACGGTGGCTTCATCTTTGTTTTTTGAAAGAGTCGCTCCAAGGCCCCAGCGATTGGTCGTTTCCGACCCCATTCCCCAAGTAAAATCAAGAGTGTTATCAGGCATCAGGAACGTACCCGAAGCGGCAGAGCCGGCCAGATTTCGAAAGTAAATGGATTCATTATCCTCGTTACCGAGATAGATTGTGTATGGAAAAGAACCCTCATTTTCAAACCATCCGCCTTCTGCTTTCGGTGCAGTAACGGTATCGGTTTTACTGGCCCCTCCGTCATTGCCCCACTCGAGATTGATCCGTCGATCGATCTTATGAACATACGCCGGATTCAAAAAGATATTGCGCTCGTCTTTGATAAAGAAGGAGCCCATCGAATCTTGACTCAGAGCCTCGAGACGTGACTTGGTTGCAAAAGCCGGTGTTCCCCCGATGACTGCCGCGACCAACAAAAACCAAAACTCCCACATGATTTCGTCCCTCCCGAAAACACGAACATTGATGTAATGAACAGGAGGATTAAACACTCGGACAGCAAAAGAGCAATTCAAAAAAGCTGGAGAAAAAATCAATATTTCTAAAAGCAGACTCCTCTGTTCTCACTCAATCACCCAGGCGAGACTCTGTCGGACTTATTTGGAAAGTCCGACAGCAACTGGCAACTAGCAAATGGTGAACGGTGAATGGTTTCGCCGCTCCGCCCCTCTAGCCATTGCGGAAATCAGCAGGTTTAGGGCCGGGTGACAACATCGATGACGCGAAAGAGCGCCCACTGGTTTACTACGCAGTAGCCAGCTGTTCCTTCAGGCGTCTCGATCATCCTGAGAGTGCCTGCGATATCGAGGCAATTAACTGCTGCCGGGTTGGGCATCCCGCCTGGGCCGTAATTGTGGTCCTTGACTAGCCCCCGCTCCAACATAGCATGGAAGAGTGTCCATTGCTCGATCACGCAGTTGGCGTTTTCTCCCTCTGGCGTAACGACAGACTCCAAGGCGCCGCCTAGTTGAATGCAATTGACCGCAGCCGGATTGGCCGGACCGATACTAGACCCACCGCCCGCATGGGCTATGCCCTTCATTGAAGTAAGGATGAAAACTGACAGAATTAGTTTTTTCATTTTTGGTTCCCCTCTTTCTTCACTTGTTTTCGACCAATTCTTGTGAGAACTCAATTACCATGTTATCAAAATATGAAGGCTAAATTTGATAAAATATTAAATAGTAATGCAGACGAGTTATGCAGATCTTTAGACACAAAACTTACCATGCGATTCTTCAGGAATGGATTGCCCATGAAAAATCAAAGGGACCCCGGCTTCAGCTGGCACGAGCTGCAGGGTGTAGTCCGTCCTGGCTCACCCGGGTATTGGCCGATGAAGTTCAACTCACCCCGGACCAAGCTGCTGGGATCGCTGATTACTTGCATCTCACTGATGATGAAACGGACCCTTTCTGTTGCTTGTCGATCTGGAGCGGGCAGCAACGCCCTTGCTCAAGAGGTGGATCCAGCGCAAGCTGACGGAGCTTAGCCGCGAAAGCCGCAAACTGCGGAGTGCGCTTAAGGGCGAATCAGCAGTTTCACAAGAAAATGCGATCAAATATTATTCAAGTTGGATTTACGCAGGAGTCCACGTTGCTTGTATGATCAAAGTTCAGTCTCCCAGTGAAGTTGCAAAACTTTTGAATCTTTCTGAATCAAGGGTCGGGAGAGTCATCAAGGAACTGCGGGATATGGGACTTGTGAATTCTGAAAGTGAGGGATTTATAGCTGTTTCAAAGGGTGTGCACCTGCCGGCTGGTTCCGACCATGGCAATTCGGGTCACGCCATCTGGAGACAAAAAGTGATCCAGTATTTTCAGGAAGGGGGCGGGGAGGGCCTGCACTACTCCGGTGTCCACTGTCTCTCTCGGGCCGATATTGATCGTATTCAGGAGTTGCTAAAAAGCGCTGTGCTCAATTGCCGAGAAGTGATTAGGGATTCGCCATCAGAGACGCTAGCAGTGATGTGTGTTGATTGGTTTGAGTTGTGATCCCTTAAGGTGGGAGGAAAGGAAGGCCATTGACAGACACAAAGCCATCTCAATTTGACACGATTGACAAATTCTCTTTCTCCTTTATAATTAACTTATTGGCTAATTAACCGATAAGGTAATTATGAGGCAAGGCGAGGATAAATTAAATCTGACTTTTATGGCTCTCTCAGATCCTACTCGTAGAGCAATATTAGCTCAATTGTCCAGAGGCGAAAGTACTGTGCAAGAGCTCTCCAAGCCATTTGATATTTCCGCTCCGGCAATAACCAAACATCTTAAAGTCCTCGAAAAGGCCGGGCTTATTTCCAGAAGTAAAGAGGCTCAATGGCGCCCGTGCCGTATAAAAGCCGAGGCACTTAAAGACGCCGCAGATTGGATTGGTAACTATAGAATATTTTGGGAAGAAAGTTTCGACAGACTTGATACTTATTTAAAGAAATTAACAGGGAAGAAGAGGGGAAATAGAAATGGCCGCAAAAAATAAACCAAATGAACTCTATATCGAACGCATTTATGATGCTCCACTTAAGATGGTCTGGGAGGCTTGGGTTGACCCCAAACAAGTGGCTCAATGGTGGGGGCCGCGCGGGTTTACTCTGACCAGCCATAGTAAAGACGTGCGAACAGGCGGCCATTGGAACTACACAATGCATGGACCGGATGGGGTCGACTATCCCAACAAGACAAAATATCTTGAAGTCGAAAAATATTCTCGTATGGTTTATGATCATGGTGGGAACGATGATCAGCCGCCCCTGTTTCGTGTGACTGTCAATTTTATTGATCTTAAAGGCAAAACCAGAATGGAAATGACTATGGCCCTAGCTACAGCTGAAGCCGCATCTGAAACCAAGAAATTTATCAAAAAAGCTGGAGGAAATTCGACTTGGGACCGGCTTGCTGAATTCTTAGAAATGGAATCTACAAATCAAGATGTTTTTGTGATCAATCAAACTTTTGATGCTCCATTAAACTTGATGTTTGAATTGTGGACCGACCCAAAGCACCTTGGTCTTTGGATGGGGCCAGCTGGTTCTAGAATAGATTATTTAAAAGCTGACATTAAACCTGGTGGAAGTGCCTTTTATTGCATGACAGGCGCCGGAGACACAAAGATATACGGAAAAGCAAACTATCTAGAAATTGTTAAACCCCATCAACTTGTCTATACCCAACATTTCTGCGACAAAAATGAAAAGATGGCTCGTCACCCAATGGCCCCTACTTGGCCTGAGGTCATGAAGACAATTGTTAAACTGGAGGCTGAAGGCCCTGATAAAACCCGTGTGACTGTCAAATCTTGGTACTTCTATTCATATTGTGGAAAGCAACGAGAATTGAGGTTTTGGCCAAGCTTGCCTATCGCAATTCGAAAGGCGCATCTTATTGCAATTTTCCTGATAGAAATGACATTTATGGGCTCATTTTTGTAACACTTGACAATCATGAAGGATTACATAGTCATTCCATGATCTTCAAAAACCAACGTAATCTCGCTACTTAATCTCTGTCACCACTTTTGGTACTTCGCTTGCTTTGATATTCGATTACTATGAAAAGAAAAAATATCTTATTAAAATATATCATAAGCATCTCAATCGCAATTTTTCAAGTTGGCTGTGGCAAAGATCGCTCTAGTAGCACCTCAAACACAGGAACCACTACAGCATTCCAATGTTATTCAACATCTGGGACGGCAGTGACCAATAGCTCCTGTGCAAATACCACTGGATACTACTGTATTCAAACAAATGGTGGAACGACCGTATCAAACACTAATTGCTCCAGCAGTACATCGACGTATCAGTGCTACACGAGTACTGGTTCTTCAGTTGCAAACAGCTATTGCTCAAATTCGACAGGCTATTATTGTCTGTCGAATGGTGTTGCCGTCGCAAATAGTTATTGCGCGAGTAACTCCTCCACAACAACAAATGGTGTGTGCGCTGGATTCTATTATTATTCTGGCGGGTATGTAGGTGGATATTATTATCCGGCCGGTCAGTATTACTGCAACCCAACATCAACTAATTACAATAATTGTTCCGGCGTAACGATGACAAGCATGAACTCGTCTACATACGGTCAAACTATGACGTGTCAGTAAATTGTAATCGTATCAAATTGAGATAGTTCTTCTACCCAGATTGCCATGCCACATAATTCTAATCTTCGGAGTTTACGCAAGCCGTAAAGGCCATGAATGACCAGTCATTGAATGTCTTTAGGTCATCATGACTCAAAAGCAAGCCTATTTCGTTAAAGTCATTTTTCTATAAAAATATTTAGTTAGAAAGTCGGTTTTTTCCACAATTGCTCACAGTTTATGCTCGATGCTGTACATAAGGGAGCGAACTAAAATGTGCTCGAACTAATACGTACTATTGGAGAAAAATATGAAAATAAAAACACCCTTTGTCGCAAGCCTTCTAATTGGAGTGGTTTGCGCTCACGCAGAATCCCCCCGCCCAGAACTAAATCTAACCTCAGAACAGCGCAGTTGCCTAGAAGGCGAAATCGGCAAACCAGGTGAAGGCAGCCGCCCATCTAGAGAGCAAATGGAAGCGGCTTTCAACGCCTGCGAAGTACAAGCACCACAAGTTCCTCCTGGCGGCAGATTGAGGGGGCGTCAATTTACAGATCAGCAAAAAACCTGTCTTGAAGGAAAAATCGGTAAGCCTGGCGACCGAGGCAGCCGTCCTTCGAGAGAAAAAATGGAAGCCGCATTTAAATCTTGCGGAGTTCAACCGCCAAAACGACCTGTATTTTCGCGCGACCAATCTCTTAATTTTGATTCACTAAGCGAACGATTCGCAGCAGCAACTAATGATGATGAAAAATCAGCAATCCGAGAATCTATGAGTATCCTATTTCAAGCGACATCCGATGAGACGAAAAGAGATCAGATTAGAGAGTTCCTAAAACAAAACCCAGAAAATTGGATAACGCCAACAACTGAAAGACAGGCGTCGAGTGCAGTGAAATAACAATTCCTCTGAAACTAAATGAAATTCGGAAGCGAGATGAATATATGAGCCCTAATACAATGATTCAGAAATCTTTATTAATAACTGTGCTGGCACTTGGATCTGCCGCTTGGGCAGCGGGCGACTTTCCGCCTGGAGGCATGAGAGGTGGCCCTCAACTTTCTAACACTCAAAAAACCTGTTTAGAAACCAAGATGGGAAAGCCTGGCGATGAAGGGAGTCGGCCTTCGAGAGAAAAAATGGAAAGTGTCTTCAAGGAATGTGGAGTAACTCCGCCTTCGTCAGGTATACCCAGACTTCCGAGCAGGACAAATCAAAATCTTGGTGACACTCAAAAGACTTCAGCGACAAAGATAGATCCTTCCGCCGTCATTTCTGAATTAAAGCCATTGCGTGGTGAAAACAATGATTATCTGCGACTTGATGGAAAAATTCCAAAAGCATGCAAAGAAAAAATATCTATAAGGATGACCTGTGCGGATGAGGACAAGGTCTCATTCGCAATAAGTGAGCTAACCCAAGATGCCTTCGCCTGTTTGAAAGACAATCAAAAAAAATGCCAAGCCAAAAATTCTTCAGCGGAATGTATTTCATTTGATGAATTATCTAAGGACAGACAACTGCAAGGCAAGTTTACGTCCAAACTTGAGTTAAAAACGGCTAAGTCAGAATGTTCAAAAATTAAAATTCAATCTGCCAAAGTCACAATTCTCAAAAATTATTTCGATCCAAGTCTTGCGAAAACAGAGGCAGGCAAATGTACTGAGTGCCAATCGCAAAGTGGTCAATTTGAAAAGCTACAAGCTCAAGTTCAGGCGCTAAAGAACGTTGTTAATAAGCAGAACGAAACTCTCTCAAAAATGCCCGATCTTTCCAAGGGGCCTCCTGGCGGCAGAGATGATTTAGAAAGGAAATTTGCTGGTGGCCGACGCCCACCACGAGATGAAGATATGGATGAAAATTTCGATGAGGATATGCCAAAGCGCCCTCGCAGAGAAGCTGGAGGAGATCGAGGCATGATGGGTGGCATGAATATGGGCAGAGCTAATGGCGGAATGAACGCTATGGGCATGGGCGGAATGTCGTCCATGATGGGTGGCTATGGTGGCGGAATGAATATGATGGGCATGGGCGGAATGTCGTCCATGATGGGCGGTTATGGTGGCGGAATGAATATGATGGGCATGGGCGGAATGTCGTCCATGATGGGCGGTTATGGTGGCGGAATGAATATGATGGGCTTGGGCGGAATGTCGTCCATGATGGGCGGTTATGGTGGCGGAATGAATATGATGGGCTTGGGCGGAATGTCGTCCATGATGGGCGGTTATGGTGGCGGAATGAATATGATGGGCTTGGGCGGAATGTCGTCCATGATGGGCGGTTACAGTGGCGGAATGAATATGATGGGCTTGGGCGGAATGTCGTCCATGATGGGCGGTTACGGTGGCGGAATTGGAGGGATGTCACCGTACTCCAGCTACGGCAGCACAAATATTATGCCAATGGGTTGGATGGGCAGGATGAACAACAGGTCCTCTTACATGGGTTACTCTGGTGGCTCCTCATATTTAGGTGGGTATGGTAATTTTAATTTATCGTTGCCTAGTTCTTACTCAACTTATTTTAGGGGTTATTGAGTAAGACCAAATTATTAATTTCAGGTTTGTTCTAAATATGGCGAAAAAATCGTTAAGAATAGGAATGCAATATATGAATGTGCTTTTAGTTGAAGATGATCCAGCTTTAGCTCGAGGAATCCAAGTCATTTTAGAGATTGAGGGCTACCGGACCTTCTGGGCGTCCAATTTAAAATCAGCTTACGAAATTAATGAAGGAGAAAAATTAGGACTTGTCATACTCGACCTAGGGCTTGCGGATGGCAGTGGATTTGATTTTTTGACTAAAGTCCGAGAATCTGGCTCACGACTGCCGATCATTGTACTCACCGCAAAGACAGATGAAGACTCGATCGTTGAAGGACTTCAGCGCGGGGCTAATGATTATATGAAAAAGCCCTTTGGCAACCGGGAACTTTTGGCGCGAATCAAAGCTATTCTTAGGGAGCCGCAGTTAAGGGAAAATCAATTTCGCTTTGGTGATCTTCTTCTCTTGGTTGACCAACGAGTTGTAAAATATAAGGAAAAATTAATTGAAGTCAACCGACGCGAATTTGATATCCTTCTGTTTTTAGTTCAGCGTGCAAATACGATTGTTAATCGTGAAATCCTGCTTCAAGCTATGGACAAAGATGGTCAGATTTTTGATCGCACAATAGATTCGCACATCAGCCATCTTAGATCTCGATTCCGTAGTGCTAACATATCAACAATTAAAATTTCATCTGTCTATGGTCTCGGATATAGATTGGAAAAAGTATGATTCGCAACAAGATATTTCAAAAATATTTTCTGTTAGCATTTTCTTTGTTGGCTATATTTGTCGTTCTAGGTTTTATCTTCAATGGCGTTCTTATAAAATTGATGATACCAAGTCGAGAAATGGTCCCCCCAACCTTTATTGCCAAAATTATTGACAGAATTAACCCCTTAAACAAAGTGGACGCCATTAAAGAATTGCCTTCATGGCAGGGTGATATGCCTGGACCACAATTGGTCTTATTAAATGAAAATGGCGATGTGTTATATCCAGATGGGTACCAGCGAGATTTCAATTGGCAAGAAACAATAAAGCCAGAACAAGTTTATGATTTTACTTATATTGGGAAAGAAAATGAGCGAAGGTCGTCCCCCTCGATGTTTTTGACGGGAATTCCTTTGCCCGGCATGGGACCTGGCGGACCACGCGAAATGCAATCGGCCTTAGTTCGGCTCAGCGGCAGTTCTCCTCAGTTTCTACTTATCAATCCGCCATCATTTCCTCATGAGGATCGCCCTGCTTTTCTTCCATTTATCGGTTTAGCATCGTTAGTTCTATCTCTACTATTAGGAATTGGTGCAACAATTGCGATTATTTATAACTCAGTCAACAGAAGCGTGATTGTTGCGGATAATGTCATTTCGGAACTTCACAATGGAAATTTAAAGGCGCGCTTCCCAATTGGCAGGAAAGATGAGTTTGGTCAGGCCATGATGAGATTTAACTTCATGGCAGATGAAATTGAAAAGCTAGTGACCAATTTGCGAAACGTTGAACAAGCCCGAACAAAACTCCTTCAGGAACTTGCGCATGACTTGAGAACACCAATTGCGTCACTTAGAAGTCTGATGGAAACACTCGATTCGGATCGAAGCAGCCTTGATCCTCAGGTGCAACAGGAGCTAATGACACTATCCTTAAAAGAAATAGATTATTTTGGTCGCCTTGTCGAAGATCTATTGTTCCTGGCTCAAGTGAACGAACCAGCCTATCAGAGGAAAGGCCAATCGCTTAATTTATCCGAAATTCTTGCGGAGGAAGCTGATGATTGCCTCCATCGATATGAACATCAAGGCAAGAATGTAGTTCTCGATGAAGATATTAAGGATAAGAACATTTGTTTGGTTGGAGACAGTGCCCTGATTCGTAGGTTATTCAGAAACGCACTCGAAAATGCATTTTCATTCTCCAAATTCAAAGTTTCTGTCATGGCAGAATTGTCTGATTCCGGTCGAGTTCATATTACAATTGAAGATGATGGACCTGGTTTTAGCCAAGACAGTCTTAATTCATTTGGATATCGAAGAGTAACACGCAAAGTAGATAATAAACCAAATGGACGTCTGTCCGTAGGCCTTGGTTCAGTTGTTATGAAGACTATTTGCGATGCCCATCGCGGCACGATTGAGGTTTCCAATGCCATTGACTCAGAAAATCAGATCATGGGTGCAAAGATTAATATATCATTGCCTCAGCGGACTTGATTTGCTCGATCTGGCCTAAACGCGACAATAACTTGAGGGACGTTGAGGCTGCTCGAGTTTGTCGCGAAGATAGTACACTGCATTACCCCAGCCAGGGACTGACTTCGCGATCCGAAAGCAGACTTTTGAGACAGAATCTGGGATTAGAGATACCCCTATGATTGCAAGCTGAGGACTTACGCGGCAAACTCCGAAGCTATGCCGCTACGCTTCTCTTTCTAACCGTCTACAAATCTCTGAAATTTCTCTCTAGGCAAAAAGTCAATTTACATGGTTCAGAGAATAGGAACGACACGAAACGGTTTTCAGCTGGTTAAGTGTTGTGCACGATTCTTGCTTTGGAGGTTCCCTTTAATCCAATCTTCTCGCTCCCGCTAGGGCAATCAAGTTCAATGGATATTGGAATGGTGCTAAAAGCAAAAAGGAAAAACATATGAAAAACTACTTAGTCGTTATTTTAGGGCTGATTGCAACCTCATCGGCAATAGCAAATCCGATCGATTATTCAAGTTTATCGAAGAGATTCACTCGATTTCAAGATTCAAAACCTAAAGATTCAGCACCTAAGAAGTTAGTGGCTCCACCTGACGATCGCGTTGATTTGAACGAAAATTTCTTAAATCGAGACTATTTTTCGTCTGACGAATTGGTTTGGACCCAACCACTTCAGTATCTATTAAATCACATTCAAGAGTCAGTCACACTTCCTCAGACCGTTTTGCGCACTTTCATCTCAGTAGCGGAAAAATCACTCAAGCCTAAAGAAAACAATTATCCGATATCTCTAGATTCTTACCCTGAAGATTCCATATCTAGAACGTTTATTCAAGAGAGCATCTCTGCAGCTTTCTACTACCTTAAAGGATATTACCAGTTGCCGCACAGGATGCTCAGGCTTCTTTCCGATAGCTCTGAGAGAGTATCCCCACGGGTTTTGAGTGAAGTCCTAAGCGATTCATGGCACGAACGAGGAACTATTCAGGTTCTACTTGGAGATGAGGGAGCTAGTGGGGTTAGCAGTCTCGTCACTGAATATGCCAAAGCGAGTGAACGTCAACTTGTGCAAATTCATCCGAGGTGGAATTCTGATATCAGCGATTTAGCGGGGGAAATTCAGAGCCATGTTCGTCAGGGAAATGCTCCTATTCTATTTTTTGACCAACTGGGAAGACATCCTGCTGAGGTGCTTGAAGCGGTGGCAGCCTTGACCGAAAATCGAGCTCTCATTGGAAATGCCAGCTTGATCGTCTCCTTCAAGCCAGATGCCTTCAATATGAACAATAGTCATATTAAAAGAATAGTTTCTAGCTCAGAAGCTGTTCACATTGTAGGTCATCCAAGATCTTGGCATTATTATGCAGATTTCATTCAAATCAATCTGCCGGCCGCCTTGAATCAGATCGCTAGAAGAAATGATCACGCTAAAAATCTAAGCTTGATTAATGAGGGATTGATCGTAACTGAACTTGCAAAGGCCGCATGGGAACTCCAAGAGGCTACAGGACGTTCGACTTTTAGAGATCTGCAGTTGGCTCTCCGTAGTTTAGACCCTCAGGGATTTTTTGATAGTAAATGTGGGGGTATATTGAGATTCGCACTGTATCCCCAACACAATTTTGATCAAGCGGTAAGGCGATACAAAAGTGCGGTTCAAAAATCACTAGGAAACGGAATAGACTGAGTTTCGACAAAAAAACTTGTATTCGCTCGAGTCGCTCTACCTCAATCTGTTCCAAAAGTAAGTGTATTCCATGGCCATCACATGGGCTGTCTCTTCCAGGTTTGCTCGGCCCGCATGCCCTCCGTTGATATTCTCATAATAAAAAACAGAATGTCCTTGCTCCAACATGCGCGCAGCCATTTTACGTGCATGTCCAGGATGAACTCGATCATCCTTTGTTGAAGTTGTAAACAGGGGCTGAGGATATTGCGTTTTGGGATTGAGATTGTGATAGGGAGAATACTTCAACAGATGAGCACATTGCTTGGGATCATCTGGATCGCCGTATTCGGCCATCCAGCTGGCCCCTGCGAGTAATTTTGAATACCTCACCATATCAAGCAAAGGAACCTGCACAAGTGCCGCCTTATAGAGCTCTGGCCTTTGCACCATCGTCGCACCGACCAATAATCCTCCATTGCTTCCGCCTTCAATCCCCAATTTTTCAGGTGAAGTAATTTTGCGATCAATTAGGTCCCGCGACACAGCGATAAAATCGTCAAAAGCCACCTGACGATTTTCCCTCAGAGCGGCCTGATGCCACTCGGGCCCAAACTCGCCTCCTCCCCTAATATTAGCAATGACATAGACTCCTCCACGCTCTAGCCATATCTTCCCTATGGAAGCCGAATAATAAGGCGTCAGTGAAATTTCAAAGCCACCGTATCCATATTGAATTGTCGGGTGAGTCCCATCGAAGGCCATGTCTTTTGGTTTTAGAACAAAGTAGGGGATTTCAGTTCTATCTGAGCTCCGAGCAAAATATTGAACCACCTCATACTTGCTGGCATCAAATCGATCGGGAGATTTCTTAATCAACTCGAGCTCAAAGCTGTTATCTCCATCATTCACTAAATATTGGCTAGTCGGAGTTAAGTGATCAGTGTAGGTCATCGTCGTGATATCAGCAGGCTCCTCATCGCTCTTAAGGGCGAATGTAATGACTCCCGTGGTCGGGAAGGGAAGCTGGGTGGACACCCATCGGCCCTCCTGATCCAGTTTGATATCGAGAATCTTCCCTCTGATATTATCTAGAACATTCACGAAAACTCGATTTTTTCGTACTTGAACATCTTCTATTGACTGCCGAGGACCTGCTGTAAATACTGTTTCTACGCCATCAAGATTCGTGGCTTCTCTTTTGAAGCGAACAATTGAATTGACTGGAATTGTTCGCTTTTCCAGAACCAATTTTTCTTTCAAGATTAAGAAAATGTGATTTTCCTTTATTCCAAGAAAACTGGAACTTAAAGGCTTTGGAATTTGCCGAAGAGATCCATCTCCCTCTTGGATAAACAATTCGGTATTGTAAAAATCCATGATTCGATGAAATAGCACATGTTCTTTTTCTTCGTCCCGAATCAAAGAGGAATCGGCTTGTATATCTGACTCCTTTACCTCAAATTTGATCACCGCCTGATCGAGAGGCTGACCACGATGCCAAAGCCTAACCGTTCGAGGGTACCCAGACTTGGTTAAAGAACCTTCTCCAAATTCGCCCGCAATCAGAACGGTATTCTCATTTAATCCCACCAAAGAAGATTTTGATTCAGGCACAAAAAATCCATCCGTAACAAACTGCCGCGACTCAAGATCGAACTCTCGAACGACAGCAGCATCCTTTCCTCCGCGTGAAAGAGTGACCAGCAATCTCTGAGAATTTCTGGTCAGCCATTCGTATCCCTTAAAGACCCAGTTTTCTCCCTCTGCCTGAGACAATTTATCCAAATCCAGAATAACATCCCAGTTAGGACTTTCCTTCTTATATTCTTCCAGACTTGTTCGACGAATCACCCCATGCTTGTGCACTTCGTCCTGCCAAAAATTCCAGAAATATCCTTTGTGAAAGGAGGAAAATGGCACCCGGTCCGCGGCAAACAAAATGCCCTTTATGTCTGCGAAAATTGAGTGATAGGCGGGATCGGCTTCTAAGACATCGGTCGTCTTTTGATTTTGCCCGAGAACCCAAGCCATCGACCCTTCCCCCTCTATGTCCTCAAGACCATAAAATGGATCAGGAGGAACCTGGGTGGCTGCTGCCGAAAAGGGGAGGAGCACAGCCATAACTCCAGAAATCAGTGCAACTTGAAAAAGCTCCCTGAAAATCGAAAAAACAAAATCTTCTATTTTTGTTGGAAAAAAATGAACCACGAGCCCCCCCCGTACTACCAGATTTTCTTTTACTACTTATTTGGATTTCGAAGTACCACGAGTCTCAAGCCCACACAACGCCTGACAGGCTATTTACTTTTCCCCTACAATGTAGGCAACCCATGCGTCACAGTTTTCGTTGGTGACCTCTGCTCTCGTGAATTCACCATTCCCGTCACCGCTCTTGGTCGTTCCTTCCCAATAGACATGTGTTCGACGAAACCCGACTTCCTCCATAATGTCTCTCAACTCAGGGATAGACCACATTCTCCAATCGTAAGAAAACACATTCTTTCGCTTTCGTCCCTCACCCTTAACCTTGAAATGAATATGAAAAACAGCATGATGAGTGATGGCATCAAAACTTTCTTGATCCCAAAAATAGGAAAACCCCTTGTGAACGACCTTTTCTACGTTGGGCTCCTGACAGGCCGGCCCCCCAAAACAGTCGACGATGAAAAGTCCTCCCTCGTTCAGACAAGAAAACGCATTAGAAAAATACTCCTTCATGGACGATCGGGTCTTAAAAATAAAATAGGAGAAATTCATGGCCACTATGATGTCAGCCTTGGCCAGTTTTTTTGATAATACATTTTCGTTGTAGATCTGTACGTTTCTCTGCTGTGCGGGCTTGAGTCTTGCCAAATGGTGAGCCTTTCCATAGTCGGTAGGCTCATGATCCAAATCAAGTCCAACTCCAAGATAGGAAGGATGGAGCTTCACCCATTCACACAAGATCGAGAAAGTTCCGCAAAAATCTTCCCGGAGAACAGTCGGCCTTTTGCCTCTCAACTCCTTATAAACGTCTCGCAAAAACAAAACATCTGTGTCGGGAGATTGAACTGATTTGAGATAATAGGCATATTTGTCAAAGTTATCAGACGCACTCTTTCGATTTTTACTCATTCACCACGACCCAAAATTTGATGGTTATTCTCACGACAACAGGATTCTCTTAAATAAAAAAACTCAACTTCTGAAGCTTGATCTTCAAGGAGCTTCCTCAAGAAGCTCAAGAATGGCTTGTTTGATATCACCCACCTGTGGCACCGTCGCCTCCTCCAAATTTGGATGCAAGCCAATACCAGGAAGATTCTTTGCTGCCAATACCCGAGGAGCAGCCAAGAGCTCATAAAAAAGCTCCTTCGTCATTCGACAGGCCAGATGCTCTCCAAAATTTGTCACCTCGGTGTCTTCGTTGACAAACAAAACGCGCCCGGAACGGCGAACTGACTCTCGTATTGTGTCCCAATCATAGGGTATAAGACTTCGCAAATCGATCACTTCAATATTGATTCCATCGCGCTGGAGTTCATCAGCAACCTGATTGCACATGAGCACGTTTCTTCCATAGGTAACCACCGAAAGAGCTCTTCCATGACGAGTGATCTTAGCTTTTCCAATTGGCACCGCGTACTCAGCCAATTGCGGCCATTGAGGTCGCCATTGACTTCGATCTCCAACCGGTGCGTCAATCATTTTCTTCAATTGCTTTTCATCCTCAGGCTCACCGGGAAGCAATTCCTCACCTCTGACTCGCATGAGAGCTTTTGGCTTCAAAAATAACACGGGATTGGGGTCCTGAACGGCCGAGATCATCAAGCCATAGGCGTCCAGTGGTGTGCTAGGAAAAACTACTTTCCATCCAGGAAGTCGAGTGGCCCAGGCATCAAAACTGTGGCTATGGTAAATCGATCCTCGAATCCCCGCACCAACTGGAGTCATCACAACAATGGGAAGATGATAGGCACCGTTTGAAACCCAATGGGTATTGCCAGCAATCTTTAACAAATCAATTGTGTTAAAGATGTAATCACCGAACTGAATTTCAGCAACACAGCGATCTCCTGATAGACCGAGGCCAATTGCCATCCCAATGATACCTCTCTCATCCAAGGGTGAATTCCAAGCGGTCTCCAAACCTTGAGTTGCCGTAAAAACACCGCCTAAAGGAGGACCAACGTCCTGACCAAACACATCTTTCAAGTCTAAGTTCGTCTCACAGTAATGCAGAGCCATGCGGATCGCCTGTGCCATATTTGCCATCAGAATTTTCTCCAGTCCGCGTTTTCATTTTCGAAATACACGTGCTCCCAAATACTTTCTCTCGCTGGAGGAGCTTCGAGGCGCACCGTCTCCTGAGCTTCTTTGGCTTCTGCTTCATATTCCTTCCAAAGAGACTGAGCCTGTCGATCCGATAAAATTCCGGCCCGCTTCAATTTCTCCTCGAAAATTTCTACACAATCTTCCTCCGGTCGCCGAGAAGCTCCATCAGCAGAGGAGTGGCCGTAAAGGCGCGACACCTTTGCCTCAAGTAGGACAGGCTTTCTCTTAAGCCGAATGTAATCAAGGGATTCACGTAGCTTTATGTAGGACTCAATGGGGTCATTTCCGTTGATGACCAAAGTTTTTATATTAAAGGCCTTACCTCGATCAGCAATGTGACTTTCACCATGTTGCCCTTCGAAAGCTGTTGAAATTCCCCAACGATTATTTTGAACTGTGATGAGCATTGGCAACTCGGAACCCTTTCGAGAGGCCCAAACCAAACAGCTTGCGAAATCACCTTCGGCTGTCCCAGCATCTCCCCCCGTAACAATGGAAACTCCCTGACCACCGAAACGTCGCTGTGACCACGCCGTCCCCAATGCGATAGGGTACTGAACCTCTATTGGCGAAGACACCGGAGTGACATTCATTTCAGGAAAGCAATAATGATTAGCAAAATTTCTTCCGCCAGTGCAAGGATCAGTGGACCTGTTCATGATCAATCTGATGGAGTCGATCATGGGCATCCCCATCGCAACCAAAGTTGGTGAGCACCGATAATGAAGATGAAGGAAATCGTAGGCAGGGCCCTTGCCCTTGTGAATCAGTAGCCCAAGCGGAACGCCAAAGGCTTCCTCCCCCGGTCCGCCAATCCAAAAATAGGCATCTCCCGCCTTATATATCTTGATCAGGCGATCTTCCAGAACTCGTGATTTCACCATCAAACGATGGATGTTCAATAATAGATCTTTGGGCAAATCCAATTTCGAATTTGCCATCGATTTTTTCGCTCCAAGTCTAGGCGCGGAGGTCTTGCTTTTCTTCGCCTTTGAAGTGGCCATCTTAGAGCCTTGGAAGCCCTTCTTCTTTTCTTTGCCGCGTGCGGTTTGCACACTTGACATGACTACCTCTAAATATTTTCGTGGAACACGATCTGTGTCCCACAGAGTTACCGATCCTATTCTTTCTTGTCAAAACCAAATAGTCAGTTTGTTTTATCTTCTATTTTTGAATTTCCAGGTTTGGCGCCTATTGTGACCGTAGGGCTTGAACTGTATTCTGCCAACAGATCAACAGCAATATCAACAGCCTCTTGAACATCAGGACGCTTAAGATATTTTTCCTTGCGTTGCTCTCTGGTCAAACTGGTATCCTCATCATCAATTCCAGAAGAATCTGGATCTACAGCTTCTCCAGACGCTAGCGGAGCGATGGGGGTCCCTGAAGACACGGGAGCTGAATCCGCTGGCTGGTGTCCCTTTTTCTCTCCGGCAAGCTTCCCCGAACTATCAGGCTTATCGGTTTTGTTTGCCTTTGCGGATTTGCCTGACTTTCCGGGGCCATCGCCCTTCTTTGCCTGAGTCTTAAGTTTATATTGTTCGGCCACATCAATAATGTGTCCGCGCTTCTTCGCCTTAGCAATCTCTGTCTCTAGTTTCTTAAATTCCTCGTTCGACTTTATTCTCAAAGCCGATTTCTTCCGCAAAACACCCATCAACTCATTATTGACCGGTTTCCAAGCGCCCTCGCCCTCAGCAACATATGCTTTGCGGGAAAGAAACGGAGCAACCTGTTTTGGAGGCAAAGAATAGTCAAGATTCTTCTCCCCAATTTCATCTGTCGAGTAAGCGCTCGGCATCACAACATCCGAATCCACTCCAACATGCTGAGTTGATTTTCCACCGGCCGTAAAGAACATGCCCACTGTCGTTTTCATTGCTCCAAGTCCCTGCGGCAGTTTTTCAACTGACTGCACAGTGCCCTTTCCAAAAGTATGGTCACCACCAACCACGACGGCTCTCTTGTAGTCTTTCAAAGCTCCAGATACAATTTCCGAAGCGCTCGCCGAAACCCGGCTAATCAATACGACCAGCGGTCCAGCCCAATCCACATCCGTATCCCTGTCGGGAAGAATGAGTGGTTCCTGACTCTCTATGTCTCGACTCGACTGCTTAACGACATTTCCAACTCTGAAGAAAAGCCCAGCAATACGGACAGCATCATCAAGCGAACCTCCTCCGTTGCCACTGAGATCCAGAACCATTGCATCGGCTTTTTTCTCACGGGCTTCTGCAAGGAGTTTCTTCATGTCGTCAGCTGCCGAACGTCCCTTTTTTCGGCTATCCGAATAAAATGAGGGTAGGGTCAGTAGGGCAATTTTCTTCTTGGTTCCATTGAGCTCACGATCAAAATAAGAGATCTGGGCGGCTTCGTCTTCTAACTTGATTTTGTCTCGAGAAAGAACGACTTGAAAACGTTTGCTGCCATCAGCTTCTTTGCGAAGAATTGTGAGTTTAACCTTGGTACCTTTCTTCCCGCGTATCAAGCGCACAACATCTCTTAAATCCATTTCAATCACATTTTGAGGTTCGCCCTCTTCGCCTTGGGTCACTTCTATGATCTTATCCTTTGGCTTGAGTTTTCCCGATTCGTAAGCGGCACCGCCTGCGATCAACTGCTCGATGACAGTAAAACCATCCTGAGAACTTAAAGTGGCACCAATCCCCTCCAAGGACAAAGCCATTTGAATTTCAAAATCTTCGAGAGCATCCTTCGAAAGATAGGACGTATGTGGATCCAGGGCCCTCGCGAAAGAATCAAGATAGTTCGACCAAACCTCTCGTTGTGGTGTCTCTTCAACTCGGTGCATAACTCTCTCGTAGTTTCTCATCACACGTTGCTTGGATTCTTCGAGAGACATATCCGAGGCCATATAGCTGGCCACCTGGTATTGAAGATAGTTTTCATGAAAAGCATTTAATTCTGCCAAATTTTTTGGACGCTTGCGCTTTTCTGGGTCTAAAACAAACTTTATATTAGGATTGAACTTAAATTTGGGACCCAGAGCCTTTTTAACGAAGGCCACTCTCTCTGCCATCCTTTTAACAAAGAGCGCATTTATTTTGGTTATGGCCGAACAATCGTTGACTCGTAATTTCTCAAACAATTGAGCTGTCAGATTGTTAACGTCAGCCTCATCTTTTTCAAGGAGGTACATTTTACTTCCATCGAGGCGTTTAATAAACTGATCCGTCGTTCGCCTTTCAAGATTTGGAGCCCGAATGCTCGTATAATTTATATGACGACTAAGATAACGCTGCTGAATCTCATACAAGTGTTCACACCTTAACTCTAAAACCTGAGGGCTCATCAGCTGCGCCTGCACTAAGCGTGAACTGCTCGCTGTTGCACAGACGATGAACAAAACGGCCCAGACAGATCTTAAAAAATGGCCTGACCACTGTATCTTCTGATTCATAGAATTCCTCATTTGATAAATTGAATATCTCTTATCACTTCATCGGCAACAAGATTGCTAATCTATCGTATTATTTGTCCTTTATCAGTTACCTCGACGATTGACCAGTTGATATCTTCAGAGCGGAGTCCGTCTCGAGATGGTTTGAAAAGCTTCCACTCAATTGGCCTGTCCTCCGAGCCAGCAAATAGGCTAGCAGCGCGACAATTATTGTCGCGGCGTGATAAAACTGGAGCGCAAATGAAATTATATACTGCAGCGTATTATCTGCAGAGTTGAATGACGCGTCGATCCTGAGTTCTGTTCGAATCAATCTCTTCGATCCACCTTCTCAGTGGATGCCCGGCGCACATGACTCTTTTTGCAGACACCGGAGGAATCTTTTCGCTCTCAATCTCCTTCATGCTTGATTTTGATTTTGTCTTTCCTCTTGTCTTGGTCTCAGACTTTGCAACCGAGGGGACTTTTTTCCCTCTGGTGCTCTCAGCCTTTTTTACTGTTTTTTTATCCCCACCAAGCTTCTGGTTGATAAGTCCCAGGGCCATTTCCAGAGTGAGTGACTCAGGGTTCATTTTCTCAATCAGTGAGGCGTTTATTTTGCCACACTTCACATAGGGCCCGTACTTGCCCGAAAACAAGTTGATCTCCTCTCCTGTCTCCGGGTGTTTCCCTAACTCCTTCAAAGGCTGCGCCTTCCCTCGAAGCTTTTTCTCTTGAGCAAGAAGCTCCAGCGCAAAATTCAGGTCCACCAGAAAAAAATCCTGCGCTTTTGGCACGGACCGAAAATCTCCGTCGTGCACAATGTACGGACCAAACCGTCCAAGCCCCTTTTTGATTTCCTTTTTTGTCTCTGGATGAAGCCCAAGTACCTTCGGCAATTCTAGCAATTGAAGAGCCTGTTCAAGAGTCACGTCTTCGGGCGGAAGAGTGACAGGCAAAGCCATTCGCTTTGGTTTCTCATTCTCTCCTTGGCTGTCACCCAGCTGGACATAGGGTCCGTATCGACCCGACAACACATAAACAGACTTTCCCGTCACAGGATCCTGACCTAAGGCATCGGCCCCATTTATTTTTTGGTCTATCAGTTTATTGGCAATTTCAGAAGTGATGTCTCCCGGAAATTGATTGTCAGGCAAGGAAGCGCAGACTTCCTCTCCCGTTTTTGGCTCCACTCGACAAACATAAGCTCCGTAGCGCCCGATTCTGAAACTCAACTTTTCGAGCCCCTCTAAAACAATCGCACGTGAATCATCAGTTATTGATTTTTCCCTTTGGGCGACTTGGTTTCTGAGGCCACGATCTCCAAAGTAGACACTCTTCAAATATTTTCTGTGATCCAGGTCCCCTTGAGCCACTTCATCCAAGGATTTCTCCATCTCAGAAGTGAAACTCACGTCGACGTAATCTGGAAGATGGTTGCTCAAAAGTTTTGATACCACAAGCGCGGTAAAAGTCGGAACCAGGGCATTGCTCACTTTCTTCACGTAACCCCGATCCTGAATTGTCCCGATGATGGCCGCATAAGTTGAAGGGCGTCCGATGCCTTCCTTCTCCATCGTTTGGACCAAAGTTGCCTCCGTGTATCTCGCTGGCGGCTTTGTCTCATGTTCGGTCGATTTTAAATCACGACCGACAATCGTTTCTCCAACTTTCAGAGGAGGCAAGCGCACTTCTCTGTTGTCCAATGCGGCGTCAGGATCATCGCTTCCTTCGACGTAGGCTTTTAGGTATCCAGGAAATTCAATCGTCATACCCGAAGCTGAAAATACGGCATCTTCTACCGCAAACTTAACACTCACTTGTTTTTGACGGGCATTGACCATTTGGCTGGCCACGGTCCGTTTCCAAATAAGATCATAGAGTTTAAACTGAGATCCATCGAGTTCTGCATCCTCTGGTTTGACAAACTGGGTCCCAGCCGGACGAATTGCCTCATGAGCCTCTTGAGCCCCCTTCGCCTTCTTTCCTGAATAGTCACGCGGCGTTTCGGGAAGATAGTCCTTTCCATAAAGATCAAGGATGCAGCTCCGGGCTGCCTCAATCGCTTGCTGAGAGAGGTTCGTGGAATCTGTACGCATGTAGGTGATAAACCCTTTTTCGTAAAGCTTTTGAGCGAACTCCATGGTTTCGCGAGAACTGTATCCCAGCTTGCGATTCGCTTCCTGTTGAAGGGTTGAAGTAATGAAAGGAGGATATGGTTTGCGCGAAACGGGCTTTTCTTCAACCTCAGATACCTTGAACGGCTTTCCTTTGAGGCCAGTCACGAGTTTTTCGGCAGCTAATTGATCAAGGGCGACCACCGAAGAAGCCCTTTCGCTTGAAAGCTTCCCAGTCCGACTGTCAAAATCCTTTCCAACAGCTATCCTTTTATCTCCCAGACCAACCAAACGAGTTTCAAACTCGATTTTATCTTTTTCACACTTCGATGATATTCCCCAATATTGAGATTTCACAAAACGAATCCGCTGGTGTTCTCGTTCCGCAATCAGCCTCACAGCCACTGACTGAACACGTCCAGCCGACAGCCCATAGGCAACCTTCTTCCAGAGCAAAGGAGAAATGGTGTAGCCCACCAAACGATCCAAAATACGACGTGCTTCCTGCGCTCTCACCAAATTTTCGTCGATATCACGAAAGCTGCTCAGAGCTTTTTCAATGGCACCTTTTGTGATCTCGTGAAAAACCATTCGCTTTATTGGAACGCGAGGTTTCAATACCTCAACCAAATGCCAACTGATGCTCTCTCCCTCACGATCTTCGTCCGTTGCAAGAATGAGTTCGTCGGCATTCTTTAATTTGTCTTTTAATTCTTTGACAATTTTCAGCTTTGTTTTCGGAATGCAGTAAACAGGATCAAATCCCTCGTCCACATTCACTCCAAGGCTGGCCCACTGTTCCTTTTTTACCTTTTCAGGAATGTCCTTCGCAGATTGAGGCAAATCTCGCACATGTCCCATGCAGGACTCGACCACGAATCCTTTTCCTAAAAATTTCCTTATCGTTCGCGCCTTTGTGGGCGACTCAACGATGACCAACTTGATCCCGGTATCAGGTGATTTTGCCATGAGTATTGTTATCTCCGATTTGACCAGAACCCTTCGCCGCACAAACTCTCAAGATATCTATATATAATCGATACAGACACGACCGATAATTAAAGTCAGCGCAGGGCTCCTTTTATTCTTTGATCTCTGGCAATAAGATAGGAGATGTCACGAAATAGATTCAAGTCCTTATTGAGAAAAGGTAATATATCCCTTCATGACTCAGCGCAAACTCGACCTTGGAGCAGCCATGAAAAGCCTCAGCCATTTGGTGGACCACAAAATAAGGGTTCTATTTTCAGACATCGACGACACAATTACGACAAACGGAAAATTAAGACCTGAAGCTTACAGAGCAATTTGGGATCTACATGATCATGGTATTTCTGTCGTGCCAGTCACGGGAAGGCCAGCGGGCTGGTGTGAAATGATTGCCCGATTCTGGCCCGTAGCTGGTGTCATCGGCGAGAACGGAGGCTTTTACTTTCGCTACTCGGCCGAAACAAAAAAAATGAAACGCTTCTTTTGCCTCGATGCAAAAACAAGATCTGCTCATCAAAAGGCGCTCGAAACAATAAGGGAGGAGATTCTCAAGGAAATTCCAGACTCCGCCGTGGCCTCCGATCAATTTACCCGCATCTGTGATCTCGCCATCGATTTTTGTGAGGATATTCCTCCCCTCAACAATCAAGCCATCAAGAAAATCGTCTCAATTTTCGAGAAGCATGGTGCCATAGCCAAAATCAGTTCAATTCATGTCAATGGCTGGTTCGGAGGCTACGATAAACTTTCCACCTGTCAAGAATTCTGCCGCAATGAATTCGGTTGGAATTTGTCGGATCGCCTCAACGAAACCGCTTTTGTCGGTGACTCCCCCAATGATGAACCCATGTTTTCATTTTTTAAGCATTCATTTGCCGTGGCAAATATCCGCAGTTTTGTGAATGATCTTAAATATCAGCCCCACTACGTCACGAATGCAGAAGGCGGAGAAGGTTTTGCTGAACTTGCAAACAGGCTGCTTGTGACCAAACAAAGCTAATAAAACCAACGCCAACAAAATTAAATACGAGAGCAAAGATCGAGCGAGAGAGCGCTACCTCTCCCGTTTTGTGTTTCCCAATTGCAAAGCAGCGAACGGATTATTAAAGGGCTTCGCCGCAGGATGGCGCCCCTGTTGTTCACGATTGCGTTGCCTGTTATCTCCTCCACCTTTGTGAGGACCGGGCTTCTGTTGGCCACCGGCTTTGGCTCTGTCTCTATCTCTGTTGTTGCTATTGTCATTTTTATTATGGCTACCACGAGGGGCCGAGGCTCCAGCGGATCTACCTTCCTTCGAGCGATCGGCACGGCGAGGCTCGGCGGGGGGACGAGGCTCGGGCCTTCGTTCCGGCCTGTCTTCCAGCAGCATCGTGAGAGAAATTTGATTTTTATCCTTATCAACGCCCAAGACCTTTACGGTGACCTGATCCCCGGGTGCAACCACCTTGCGAGGATCATCAACAAAACTATGCGCCAATTGAGAAATGTGCACCAAACCATCCTGATGCACTCCAATATCCACAAACGCGCCGAAGTTAGTGACATTTGTAACGAGACCTGGACACACCATGCCATCCTTTAGGTCAGCTACCTCATGAATATCCTCTCTAAATTGAAATACCTTAAAAAGATCCCGAGGGTCCCTCCCTGGCTTCTTAAGTTCTTGAGTGATGTCATCAAAGGTAAATTCACCAATTAACTGGGCCCACTTGGGTTTCAGTTTTTCTAAGTTCGCGGCACTCTCGCCTGCCAATTGACGAGGCGTCAAGCCCAACTCATGGGCCATGTCCCGTACTGCCTGATACCTCTCAGGGTGGATTCCTGTTTCATCTAAAAAAGACTTGCCCCCGCGAATTCTCAAGAAACCGGCCGCTTGCTCAAATCCCTTCGTGGAAAATTTAGTCACATTTAAGAGATCTTGGCGATCTTGAAAAAGGCCATTTTTCTTTCGGTACTCAACAATGTTTTTGGCAAGGGCAGGACCGATGCCCGATACATACTGAAGCAAGGACTCGGAGGCGGTATTAAGGTCAATTCCAACTTGATTCACGCAGCTTTCAACGACGTCATGCAAAGATTTCTTCAACTGCACTTGACCCACATCATGCTGGTACTGACCAACCCCAATACTCTTAGGATCAATTTTTACAAGTTCCGCCAGAGGATCCTGCAGCCTTCGTGCAATTGAAATTGCTCCGCGAACTGTGATGTCCAATTCAGGAAACTCTTCGCGTGCAACATCAGAAGCTGAATACACACTGGCACCAGATTCGTTCACCATGATGACCGGTACGTCTGAACCAAGATCCTTCATCACTTTTCGAATAAACGACTCGGCTTCTCGCCCACCCGTTCCATTTCCAACCGCTATAGCTTCAATTTTGACCTGCTTAATCACTTCGCCGAAAAGTTTTTTCGCCGTTTCCTCAGCTCCATCTCCATGAACCTGAAGCACCGTTGATGACATATAAGAACCTGATTTATCCAGAAGGGCCAACTTACATCCAGTTCGAATACCTGGATCCACCCCGAGAACAACCCGAGCACCATAGGGACTTGACATCAAGACTTTACGAAGATTTTCTGCAAAAACGAGAATTGCATCCAAATCTGCCTTTTCTTTCAGTAACCGATGAACCTCATTTACAATTGATGGAATCACATGAACTTGCAGAGCAACTTTCGCCGCTTCCATCAAAAAAGCCTCAGCAACATGGCCCTTCGAGGAGCATGAAGCCCTCTCAAAATAGGATAACATCTTCGGCTCATCGGCCTCGATGGAAACCTTGAGCTCTTCTTCCTGCCAACCGCGCCGAATGGCCAAATAGCGATGAGAAGCCTTCGCCTGCTGAAGATTCTTTACTGACTCCTTGAAATCCGCATACATGTCAAATTTGGAGTGCGTTTTAAATTTTGTCGATTTTACCGAAGTCACAATGCCGTGGGTCATAAACTCGGCACGGACTAACTCTCGAAGTTCAGTGCTGTTGTTAAGGCGCTCGACAACAATGTGTTGGGCTCCCCTCAACACTTCATCGTAGGTAGCGTAACCAGCCATGGGATTAATGAATTCTTTGGCCTTTACTTCGAGAGCTACACTGCCCGAACTCTCTCCATGCCCAACGGCCCACAGCCAATCCGCCAGAGGCTCCAATCCCGCCTCGCGAGCCAAAGTTGCCTTTGTTTTCTTTTTTCTTTTATAAGGTCGGTAAAGTTCCTCGATATCTCCCAAATCCCAAGAACTCTCTATTCTTTCTCTCAGTGCCTGGGTCAGATTTCCCTGTTTCTCTATTTCAGAAAGGACAAAGCTTTTACGCTTTACCACCTCTGTCCAGGTCGCAAATGAATCTAAAATGCCCCGAATTTCCACTTCATCAAGGTTTCCGGTTTTTTCTTTGCGGTACCGAGCCATGAAAGGAACGGTAGCTCCCTCGGCACTCAATTCAAGAACAGCTTGAATCGACCTCTCACCGATTTTAGGAAACGATTTATGAAAATAAACTTTGTAGCTCTGATCCAAAAGAACAGCCATAATTCACTCAATTATTATAGTTATTATTTGATAAGGACTATGAACAAAAAGATGAACTCCATTAGCAATCATAATCGCAACATCACTTATGACGGTACATAATCAGTCCGTGCGAAGGGTCGTAGGGGGATACTCCAACGGTCACTTTATCTCCAACGACGACCCGAATATTAAAGCGTCGCATCTTTCCACAAAGTTTCGCCGAAATCTGAACATCATTCTCTAACTTAACCTTGTAGATTCCGCCAGCTGCAGCATCCACAATTTGTCCTTCCAATTGCGCCAAGTCATCTTTTGCCATGCAGGTACTTTTATCCTTATCTAAATCTAAAAATTCAAAAATCTCTAAAACCGAATTAAAATACAATGAAACAAAACTGATTAAATCCAACTTAACGCAGGACAGGAAAGAGCGCCGCGAACCTATCGGTAATTAGAAATCAAATACCGAACTCCATCCTTAAACAAAACCTCAAGACGATCATTTTTATTCGCCAAAATATAACCCCACCCCAAAACCTTGTGGTGAATGGCCGTCTTCGCCTCGTAAGTCCCGCGCATGCTATAGGGAGCTGACTCAATATCTTTTGCCTTACGGTTCAAAGATGTCCATTTTTGCGCGAGCCGACCCAACTTTTCGGAAGCTTGCGACTTGGACCGCCCTGCTTTTCCAGCTACTTCGACTTCAGCGTTTACTTGTGTTTCATTCTCAAGGCAAGGATCATTCGCAGCTAGCTCCCTTACTTTTGCCCCAGATTGGTTGCGATTCACGCTTTCCCTGCCCCGTCCTCTTTTGCCCCCAGCCTGGGTTTTACCTAAAACCGCCGGTTTGGAGCTTGCCTTGGTCATTGGCTCCGCTTTTGGCTTCTCTTTCTTCGCGACACTGATTTTCACCGCCTGCTTTGCGCTCGGATGCGGGGATTTCCCGTCTCGAAGAACCTTCGCCAAGGATTTCTTGGCTTTTTCTAATGGTTTGGCTGCAGCTGAAAGCTTTGACTTCACCTGCCCCTTCCGCTCACTCGATTTCTTTTTTAAAGTCTCTTTGCTCTTTGACATCTTTTCTTTTGACGGCATCGTTAATCCCCCCGGGTAGCTGTCACCTCTTACCGCAATTTCAATTAAATGGGTAGATTCAAAGGCGGTAAAAATGGATCTCCCAATATTCCTTCACAAATTAATGCTTTGTTTCACCGATTGTGACTGGACTCAGCTTACTGTTAGAGTAGGCATTTTTTCAAAGGCCTTATGAGGTTTCGATTGGGAATAATACTTGGCGACATAGTGAAAAGGTTTTCAGATCTCCTCGAACTTCGCCGAGGATCGGTCAAAACCGAATTGACCCGAATCAGCGATCCCGGTTCAGGAGAGACGGGATCAATCGCCTTTGCTTCAGGTCCGGAACACTTAGATAACTTGCGAACCGGAAATCCTTCCGCAGTGGTTATCCCGAAATCAGCAGAGCTTCAAATGAACGATATCCCTGAAGGAACGTCGGTCGTTCTGAGCCAAAATGTGAAACTCGCGATGGCTCTCGTCGCTAAAGAATTTTTTCCCCATCCGTTGGCGAAACAGACCTACGGAGGTGAGGGAGTGCATCCCAAAGCTGTCGTCGATCCAACCGCCCGGATTGGCCATCGAGTTACAATTGGTCCCCATTCAGTTGTCGGCCGAAATGTCATTATTGGGGACGATGTTTTCATTGGTCCCAATACAGTGGTCGAAGCCGGCTCAACACTCGGTTCCGGAACTTATCTTCATGCTCAGGTTTATATAGCCTACGATACCCACATCGGCCGCTATTGCGAAGTCCTCCCTCAATCGAGTCTTGGTTCAGAGGGTTTCGGTTACGCAACCGACGCTAAAGGACAACATCACCGGATCACACATTATGGGCGTCTTATTTTGGAGGATTTTGTTCACATTGGTTCTTGTGTCTGTATTGACCGGGGGACCTTCAAGGATTCCGTGATTGGGGCCGGAACAAAAATTGATAATCTCTGCCATCTCGGACACAACATCACGACGGGAAAAAACTGTTTTCTCACAGCTGGATTTATTTCCGCTGGATCAGCGACCTTGGGCAATAATAACTTTATGGGAGGGCGAACCTCGGTCGCAGGACACATTGTGATCTGCGACAATGTCCAAGCCGCAGGAGTGTCAACCATTCACAAAGATGTCCTTAAACCCGGAACCTACGGAGGATATCCCTTTATTGCGCTGAAGGATTTCTTAAAAGTACAGGCCTCCCTCGTTCATTTGCCTCGGATGCGCCGCAATCTTTCTCAAATAATGAATAAGCTGGGCCTGACAGACGAGTCAGACTAAGGAATACTGAGGAGTAATAAGAAAGACGGAACCTGATCGAAATGCACTCATTTGGTAAACCCGCGATTCATAGAGACTCAAGAAAGGTTCATTCCATGAAGCGATTCTACATCACGACTCCGCTCTACTATGTCAATGACCGTCCTCATATAGGAACGGCCTACACCACGATTATCGCTGACGTCTTGAATCGCTATCATCAGCTGTTCGGTGAGGAAACTCTTTTCCTGACGGGTACAGATGAGCACGGCCAGAAGTGCCAGCAAGCCGCCGAGAAGAGAAATCTCACTCCCCAGGCCCATTGCGACGACATGGTCCAGAATTTCAAAGCCGCTTGGAATAGCCTGAACATTAAATATGACATATTTTTCCGCACCACCGACGATTATCACAAATCAGCCGTCCAAAAAATCCTGCAAGAGCTTTACGAGCGGGGTGATATCTACGAGGCCACTTACGAAGGCTGGTACTGTGTCAGCGAAGAAATTTTTTATACCGAAAAAGAAATCATTGATGGGAAAAGTCCAACGGGTAAAGAGGTTCAGCGAATTTCCGAAAAGAATTATTTTTTCAAAATGTCCAAATACCAAAATACCCTCATCTCTCACATTCAAAATAATTCTGAATTTATTCAGCCAGAAAGTCGACGAAACGAAGTTCTAGGTTTCCTAAAAAAACCGCTCAATGATTTGTGTATCAGTCGTCCGAAGAGTCGCTTGAGTTGGGGAATTGAAATTCCTTTCGATCGCGACTATGTCACCTATGTGTGGTTTGACGCTCTGCTCAACTACGCAACGGGCGTTGGTTTGCGACAGGAAGGCCAGGATTCTCAGTTCAAAAAGTGGTGGATGGAGACGAGGCCAATCCACATTCTCGGAAAGGACATTATCACCACTCACTCAGTCTACTGGACCACTATGCTTCTCGCGATCGGTATCCCTCTGCCGACCACGATTTTTGCTCACGGGTGGATTCTTAACAAGGACAACGCCAAGATGAGCAAATCATCAGGAGAGGTCATTGATCCCTTGAGTATGAAAGACTTGGTTGGAGTGGACGCCTTCAGGTATTTTCTTGTTCGTGACATTCATTTTGGAAACGATGCCCCCTTTTCTCAGAGCCTTTTGATCAATCGAGTGAATACCGATCTTGCCAATAATCTTGGAAACCTTCTCAGTCGGACGGCCAATCTGATCACCAAGTTTTTTGACGCAAAGGCTCCTCAGTCTTCAGGCCAAGACGAAAAATCTCAAAATGTCAGAGCGATTGCATTGGCAACAGCAGGGGAAGTTCGCCGTGACATCGAAAGGCTGGCGCCTAGCTATGCCCTCGAACACATCGTCAAACTTCTCAACGAAGCCAACCGCCACCTAGAAGAGACGGCTCCATGGAAGCTTGCCAAAGAGAACTTGGAAGCAGCAGGCCAATCTCTTTACACGGCTCTTGAGTGTTTGCGAATTTCGGCCATTCTACTGCATCCGGTCATGCCGTCGAAAATGGAAGACTTACTGGATCGCCTCGGAAAGTCCAAAAATGATTTTTCTCTGGCGTCTCAGTGGGGCGTCATCCCAAAGGGAGCCCCTATTTTGAAAGGCGATCCTCTCTTTCCTCGATTGGACAGCTTAGATAGTAATGGCTTGGAATCATAGATTTGAACCCTCGAGAAACTACTGGCCAAGAAGTGATCTTTAATTCATAACCTGGAATCATTGAAAGACGCTGGTCAACAGTGGTCAACCCAAGTCACTCCCAAGGAGGCTCTCGTGAGTTACACCTTTTATATTTGTTTGCATCTCATTGGCCTTATTTCTCTGTTTTATGCGCTTGGAGGCGTTGCCCTTCACCTCAAAAATGGGGGAACAAGGGATTTTAAGCACCGCCGCTTTATCATGATCACCCACGGTGTCTCTTTGCTTGTGGTTTTCATTTCTGCCTTCGGCTTGCTTGCCCGAATTAATATCACCTGGCCATGGCCTCTCTGGGTATGGGCAAAATTAGTCTTGTGGCTTTCGTTGGGCGGCGTCGTTCGACTTTTTTTCAAGAAGCCTCAGCTCGCCGGGATTTTATATTTTGTCGTTTTGACATTAGGAGCTTTGGCCGTGCTCTTGGTTGAACTAAAGCCCTGAACCACAAGAGACCCCATCTTATTATAAACTGGCCCACTTGATTGTTGTTCCAAACTCCAAGGGCGCCTGGCTGAAGCAAATCTCAGGAGTCCAGGATCTTCAAACATGCGTCCGGCAGCAGCGCTCACGTTGTGAGCACTGCACCAAGCCGAACTCGATCCTGAACCCCTGAGATTGCTTCAGCCAGCTCCCTGTGTCTTTTGGACACAACAGAATCACTGACGGCTTGCGGGCCACAGCCAAGGATTCCAACTTCGGATGGCGATCATGACATATGATTTTTAAGGCTTCTGGAATCTCTCGTTGCACACCAAGTTTTGCGGATGAGGGGATTGACCTCCCCTTGGCCGGCATTCGATTCATGCAAAAATCAATATTCTATCGTCCATGACAAATGACCGTGAAAGCTTCGAGAAGAAGGATCTCGATTTTAATACAGTGGTTGGCCCGCAAGCCGTCAGTGATTCTGTTGTGTCTAAAAAACACAGGGAGCTGGCTGAAGCAATCTCAGGGGTTCAGGATCGAGTTCGGTTTGGTGCGGTGCTCACAACGTGAGCACTGCTGCCGGACGCATGTTTGAAGATCCTGGACTCCTGAGATTTGCTTCAGCCAGGCGCCCTTGGAGTTTGGAACAACAATCAAGTGGGCCAGTTTAAGCCTATTATCTTATTTGATGGCCCCCAAGTCTAAGCGGCCTTTCCTTTCAGAGAACCAAAATAATCTCAGCGATCTCAACGAATGTTGTATTCCAAAAAGCGACAGTCGAGATTCCCGTTGTAAACTTTTATTTTTCGCTCCGCCTTCAACCTCATGGCTCCCGTTAACTCTTCATTGCCTGAAAGCAAAAATAGCTTCCAGCCCTTGAAGTTCTGTTTGAGTGAGAAGGCCAAATCCCTGTAGACGTCTTTCAAATCCTCGCTGATCCCCATGCGTTCTCCGTACGGAGGATTGACAATGACAATTCCTGGAGGTGCTCCGGGAATTGCTTGAAGGGTCGTTACATTTCCTTTTTCAAAGATAATAGATTCTCTGACCCCTGCCGCCTCCGCGTTTTTTTTGGCTGATATCAATGCCTTTCCATCGCGATCATAACCATAAAGTTTGGCAGGAATATTATCGAATTCGCCTTCGACGACTTCGTCTAGGACTTGTGACCAAACTTCTGGCTGAAAAATCAAATGACCTTGAAAGGCAAAGTGCCTCCGAAATGTACCGGGCGCGACATTGAGAGCTTTGAGAGCTGCCTCGGTCAGAAAAGTTCCGGAACCACACATGGGGTCGAGCAAGGGCACTTTTCCATCCCATCCCGTCATCGCCAGAAGTCCCGCGGCCAAATGCTCACGAATCGGAGCCTCCACGGCGTGTTTTCTGTAACCGCGAATTGAAAGACTATCTCCCGACGTATTGATGGCAACTGATACCGTATTTTTTAACACGCGAACAACAATTTCTAGATCTGGATTGTCCCTCTCGACATTTGGACGAATATCAAATTTCTCCCGAAATTGGTCGACAATTGCGTCTTTGGTCTTCATGGCCACAAGACGCTGATCCTGAAGCGCACTTTCTCGAGTGTGGGCATCGACAGAAATCGTTTGGTCAGGTCTAATGTATTTCGTGAAATCATGTTTACGCAGATTATGATAGAGATCCTCTGGTTTGTAGGCCGGAAAGTCGAGAACCGGCAACAAGATCTTGGTTGCCGTTCGCAAACAGAGGTTAGCCCGATAGCAGCCAGCCCAATTGGACTCAAAGCTTAAGCCTGTTAAGTCCTTCTCAATAACCTTAAACCCTAAATCATTCAGTTCTTCTTCAAGAACGTCACGAAGCCCTATCGATGTGAGCGCCAAAAACTTTGCCATAACATCCCCTATCCCTTTTCATATTGAATTGCAAAGAATTGGGGCATTTAGGGAAGGATTACAAGAGTCTACTTACTCATCACTCTGAGGTTCCTCGTCATCCTGAATCTTGATTTTTAGGATCTCAGATTGAATAGCTTTGACGTTTATTTTTCTCTCGGGGACAACAAGAGTGGCCTGAACTTGAAGATTTTCCTCATCCGCACCTCCTGGATAGGTCCGATTTTTCGCCCTTTCTCTCATTGCCTCCACGTCGATCTTGGTCTGAGCTGTCGCAGATCCAAAAGAGACTAGCCGGGAATTCGAGGCCAGTATATGAGAGCGCTTAAGCAGATAACTGAAACCCGCATCCGACGCCAAAACAAAGAACAACACGATAACAAAAAAGAAAGCGTTTTTAAAAGGACCTTCCATTGGGGACCCTCCCTCATTTGCTGGCTCTGGCTCAGCTCAATCTTAACGAGTCATTCTAGCACTGACTCCGCCAGGCGAAAATCAGAATTGCGAGTAAATAGGGAACTAGCTATTTCTTTTTGGAAGATGGCTTGCGAAGGTTTATCTTGCTTGTCTGCGCGGCTTTGGTTGTCTTTTTTGGAGACTTTGCCGACGAAAGAGGCGTCTTTTTTCTGCCTTTTGCTGAAGATGCAGATTTTACTCCAGGTTTTTTTAACTTGTTGTCTGATAAATTCCCGGCGGGGCCTTGAGGGGATTTTCCCGACTCTGCAGCCTGTAACCGAGCGACGCTTTCTTCATTTTTGCGCTTTTTTTCCATTTCCATTTCATAACGAAGACGTAGTTTTTGATTTTCCTGAGCCATTTTGACTTTCTCGCGGTCATCTGGAGTGAAGGGTCTCTGTATCTGCCCCTGAAAGCCGTCAAACACCTGAGGTGCCAAGGGCGAAGGCGGTTCGGCACCATCCTTTAAACTTATATTTGCCTCTGGCTGCAATTGCTTGGCTTTCTCAATTCGCTGTCTCACAGCTTCAGTGATCGGATTGACAGCTTCAGAAGCAGTTACTTTTTCTTCAGCTAGGCTCAGGCAAGGGATTGACAGCAGCGTCAAAAAGCTACTTAAAAATAGGATTGAGAAAAAAGTGCCAAATTCCATTGTTCTCTCTTCGGATTTTCAAACGCGGAACTGATTGGATCTTGGTCCTGATGTCCTGCCCAATCTGTAAAACCTCAATGGGATCAGAGGCGACGGTGACTCTTCATTGGAATTTGATTGCGCACGGAGCTAATAAGTGAGGGATCAAGAGTGCTCTCAATGATCTGAGGAGACTCCTCTCCTTCATTTTTTGCCTGAGATAAGACCACTCCCCAGGGATCCACGATCATCGTGTGTCCCCAAGTTTTTCTGAGATCGCCCCTGCTGTTCAGGTGACTTCCTCCCTGGGCAGGAGCTAAAACGTAAGCCTGACTTTCGATGGCCCTCGCTCGCAGCAAGACCTCCCAATGGGCTCGTCCTGTCGGAACCAAAAAGGCCGAGGGGACCATCAACACATCAACTTGATGTTTCGCATAATTCAAGAATAGTTCAGAAAAACGCAAATCATAACAAATTGATAGGCCGATTTTCCAACCATCTATGTCGATGATTTTTGGCTCAGTTCCAGCGGTCAATTCATCCGATTCACGCGTTTGCTGAACTCCCAAGACGTTCACATCAAAAAGGTGGATCTTTCGATACACGACCTCAGGACTCTGATCACTTCTCAATCGAATCGTGGCGTTTACAGTCTGACCATTTTCCTCTAAAAGTGCCGTGGTGAGTAAAATGTCGCAAGCATGAATCCGACAGAACTCCATGAGTCGTAAAAACACCGGATCTTGAAGTCTTGGAGCCTGTAATATGGCATTTCGATCCAAACGCATAAAGAGAGAATTCTCTGGAAGCACGACCAGTCGAGCCCCACCCCGTTCAGCCAGCTTCCTCAATCCAAAAAAAATTCTCTCCTCGTTGAGTGCCATATCATCGACTGAGGTGAGCTGAAAAAGAGAGACTCTGAGAGGTTTAAGCCCAATCCCAGAACCAGTACCTTTTGAGTCCTTTTCTGCCTTATTACGCATAGAGCTATTCAGTTTTGGTAGCCGATGGTTCCGGCAAAGGGGAAATCGAAGATTTCGCTGTGATATCCTGACATTTCCAGTCCGCAACTTCCAAATTGCGACGAATATTTTCAGCAAATCGAAGACAACTGGACACGTTAATTCCAGAGCCCACACTGCGGTCTACCCCGATTTGGTATAGACCGTCTCACAAGTCCCATTATCTGCGGGCACGCGTTCAACTCGAATCGTGCGAATCATCTTTTTATTGCGAGAGAGAAAATAGGTCGAGGTCTCCTCTGCAAAAGCAAAATTCGAAGCCACCCGCAGAGAAGCCGAAAATGAAAATAAAAACAAAAATATAAAGGAAAACACCCAAATACGAGGATTTTTCGTCCAAGCCATAGGGAGCAGAATAACAAAGTGCGACTTGAAGCTCAAAACAATTATGAGCATAGAGCCACAAAGCCAATAAAAAGGCCAACCTTAACGATTAGCCTAAGAAAAAGCCTGACGACTTTTTTGAGGTGACCACTCTATTACTTACGAGCGGAAACTTTCTTTTTAGCTGTTTTCTTAGCGGCTGCAACTTGCTCAACCAATTTGACGTTTGAGTAGTTTAAATAGCCTTCCAAGGTTTTAAGTCCGTCTTTTTTATCAAAGTGAGTCTGCATCCTCACACCCTGAACACGGACAAGTAACTTACCAGGGTTGATTTCCAAAACAGAACCACGCTTGCCTTTGTCTGCTCCGGCTATCACTTCAACGGTTGCACCCTTTTTTATTTTCAATTTCATTTCTGGTCCCCTTTAGCGGGTCGATTGAGTTTCTTCATGATCCGACCCTTTATTTCCAATGCTCGTTTGGAGAGCACCTTGTCAGGCTGATTCAAAATAAAAGTATCAAAACCACCCACATGTTCCAGCGATCTGATCGTTCTGACTGCCATCTTGAGACTCACCAAAGAATTCAATGATCGGCTAAATACACGTTTTTGCTGAACATTAGGGAGCGCTCGAGACTTGGTTTTGATATTTGAATGGCTCACCAAATTTTTTACAATGGGGCCTTTTCCGGTCAATTCACAGCGAGACATTTTAAACTCCTCATCAGCTGGGCCTTCGCAATTTTCAAGAAGGACAATCTATATTTTAAAAAGGCCCTTGTTGGCAACCGATTTCTATCGTATAGAAACCCCATACTCTGGGTGCAGAGCAATTATCATAAAGTTATGGGTGAAACGTAATGGTTAAAAGAAATATGAGGACGAAGTTTCGTCCTGAATTCCCTGGTGATTTTAACTTTGACTATAAAGATCCGGTTACACTTGGTCGATTTTTGATGGAAGGTGGCAAAATCATCCCTTCGCGCATCAGTAAACTGAGTTTTAGCCAACAAAAGGCCGCTGCAGCAGCCGTCAAGAAGGCACGTAACCTGGCCCTCTTACCCCAGGGAACAATTGCTTATGACGCAAACTATCGCGCAGAAGCCATCTCTCCAAGACCTTTTGAAATTTAGAAGTAAAATTTAGAAATAGAATAGGGAATTGGTTTTTTGAACCTTTTCCTTATCGGTAAGCCTCACAGTTGGTGGAGAGCAGCATCATCTCCCAGCCTGTGGCCCGGTCGAGTTTATCGATACCGGGCAGGTTCTTGAACATTTTCTCTCGGAACTGCTCCCAGTTTGAATTTCCATATAAACGTTCTGCAGCCCTTTTCAGCCGGCAGTACAGCAGCACGTCTGGTGGCTCCAACCAATTTAGCTTGTTGTGATAGACCTCAGGCGGTTTTTGGCCCCAGGCCAACCGGGTCAATAGATCCAATGAATCCCAGATGGTCTGCCGAATCTTTGTATCTCCTCCAGCTTGCCCAGAACACTCAGGCGGCACTGAATCCAAATCTTTGAGAAGAGTTTTGAGGCGAAAAAAAAGCTCATAACAGCCGCCAGGACTATTGCTGGTTTTACAGCGATACATATCCAGCTCAAAATTTGTGGTTTTCTTTATTTTGTCCTTCGGGTCCAAATAGATGAAGTTCATTTGGGCGCTCTTAAAGGAGCCCATTTGAGAATCGCAGAGAGTGTGAGGAGGATTCATCGTGACGATGACGAAGATTCCCCCAAGAATGGCGGCTGCCGCGAGAATATTCTTGGGAAGGTTAGAAATAAAACGATCCAAGTCATCCTCACTATTTTACAAGTTTACCACAAGATCCATATTTCTCGGGGTGTATGGGATTGCTCGGCTTATAGCCTTTTTGCATCCAAACAGATTTATCCGAGGGGCAGAAAAAGATACGGTATTCCTCAAGCTTATAAACCTTAGCTATTTGAACCAAGTGATTGAAGGCTTCTTTAAGACTTTCCCGTCTTTTCTCTCCCGACCTGTTGAGCGTCATCATCAGGTGGCTAGATGCAGCGTTTAACATTCTATCAAGGTGAGGCTTTTGATCCTTGGCCAATTTGGATTTCTGCCCAGCCTTTTTTAGATTTTCAAGGAGGGCCCGAATCGATCGATCTACCTGTTTGCTGTTTTTTGAAAGACAGGACTTATGCAAATTGTCTGTGGCCTTCAACACTCCATTGAGTTCCTTTTCAAGAGATCCTTTGACATCAATCTTCCCGTATTTTCCCTTCGCCGCACTCGCTGGTTGAGAAGCCACCAACATCACAAGTATCACAAACGTCAGACCGGCAGTCCAACTCAAGCAACGCAGAAGCTCAGTCTCTATTCTATTCAAGTATTCCATGAGCTGAACTTGACTCTCCTTCTGATCTCGACGCAGAGGCCGACCACGCATCCGCAAAAAATTATGCACATCTATATAATCTCCATAGCCTGCTACCCTACAATCGGCTTCCTGGAAACAATTCTATCCATTTCAAGATCAGATTTTTTAACAGATGGCCAAAAGGCCAGATGGACCGGGTTATTGAATCGCCTGAGTTCGGCCCTGAGAACCATGCAGTCCTCACAAAATATAAGAGCCAGACCTTAAGTCCGGCTCTCCCTCGGCTTCTCTCCATTTCTCAAACCCATCGCCAATCGAGCGATTCTTAGAAAGCCATTTTGCCTTCAAGAAAGAGTTGGGTGTAAGCGTCGCTGTTTGTGCTCGCATACTCAGCGCCTGGGCTGAACATTCCGGCACGAGCTGTGATGGTGAGTCCACCCTCATATTTTTTTGCTACGGCAAGATCTAACTCAGTTCCGAGCGCATCCTCGGTGGCGTTAGTTGCTGCAGCTGCTCCTCCTGCAAAGGCGTTGCCCCCAGCCGATGTCGATCCAGTTTTTTCAGTTTGGCTAAATATCAAATATTGGGCTGCGAAGCTAAGGTCATCCATGATGTCCATAGTGTATCGCAATTGCATATAGGTCAGGTTGCCCCAAAGGTAAATATCCATCCATCCTGCATTGTCGTGTCTCTCATAAAAGTAAGGGTCATAAGTAGTTGCCTTGTTATCTGTAGCGCCATCCTTGTCTCCCGTGTCTGTGTGGTAGAGAAAAGAAATGCGACTGTTCATCCAATCAGGTAAACGGTAACCGAACTCGGCATCAATCATGCTGCCTTCGCGGTCAGTTGTTGTTGATGGCGCACCTGAATAGTTAGTGTATTTTCCAGTGTGGGCCGCATAGGTCAATCGGTAGTCCACATTCATGGCATCACCCGAAACAACAAGCCCATATCTCATTCGGCTTTCTTGGGGAATAGTTTGAACAGCAGTATTGGCCGCACCCATGCCTGCATCCACATTCACCTGAATCGCGTGAAAATTAACCATTTTTAGAAATTCAGGAAGAGTCTTCCAGTCCACATTCAAACCATAGGAATTGATCTCTGGATCAGAAACGCTAGGGCCGGGGTCGCTGCTGGCTAAGAGCTGTGCAAACTTCACCCCATAAGCATTGAATCGGGCGAACTCTTTATCCCAAGTGAACAACACTCCCTCAAAAGCATTGGGAGTTGGTCCCCAGTCATTGACTCCAATCACTCGGCCATCAGCCATCGCCAAGGCACCTCGACCAAAGCGAATCAACAATTCATTGGAAGCCATCCAAGAGCCATAGGCTTCATTCACAAGAACAAGATTTTCGCCATTCGCCACCCCATCCATTTTTGCCAGTTCTGAGTCTCCAGTCACACCAGCTACGGGATAGGTGGCAGCAGTATTACCCAACCCTGAATGTCCCCAAGTGGAATTGTGAAGTAATGTGAGTTGCCCTGTCAGCTTTTCGCCCGAACGAAAAGTAGAACCTAACTTAAATCTCTGCTTCCAATCGTTTGTGCTTCCTTTGCCACCTGATACACCATCTTTATCCTGATCCACCTGGTAGCGAAGTCGATATTCAGCACTGTGTGCCAGTTCACCAGCTTGGGCGCTTGGCAATAGCGCAAGCGCAGCGAGCAATCCTACTAATTTTTTCATGTGTTTCTCCTTGTTGTAATCTTGCTGTTGCCTAGTTCATCTATGCCCCAGCCTAATGCTTCAATATCTCCAAAAGGAATTCTCCGGGACTTTTCTCCAGCTGTTCCTCAAACTCCATTTCAAGCCCCAATTCAAACCCTGGCCTCACCCGCATCCCGCAGTTAAGCCCACCCGCTTAACCTCTCTACCCTTAAGTCCAAGCTTGACTGAGATTAATCCATCGACTGAACTGGACTGCAACGATTTTATTTAAGATGCCCATCCTCTATCGAGGCGCAATGCATAAAGACATTCGTTTGAGATTCGATCTCTAAAATAGACTTCATTTTCGAACATTTAACTGCTAGCGTCGCTTTGGAATAATTGACAACAAATGTTAATTCGCCTATTGATCCTCAAAAGAAAATAGCCAGTCGTCGGGGAGTAGCGCAGTCTGGTAGCGCATCTGGTTTGGGACCAGAGGGTCGCAGGTTCGAATCCTGTCTCCCCGACCATTTTTGGTTCTATTTTTTAATTTTCAACCACCAATTGTGGCTCTACGTTTCTGACTCCACGGTTCAAGTTAGCTTTTTTTTGTTTTTACGGTCAATGACGATCGAAGCCAATATGGATGAGCCGATCAGTGTCGCAATAATCATCAAAGACCAGTTGATTGGAAATTTTCCACCAAACATTTCGTTGAGCCAAACCATCTTAATCCCGACGAACACCAACACTGAAGCCAATCCATATTTTATATAGGCAAATCTATCCATAACACCCGCGAGCATGAAGTACATCGAGCGAAGTCCTAAGATGGCAAAGATATTAGAAGTAAAAACAATAAGCGGTTCTTTCGTTAAGGCGAAAATTGCCGGCACGGAGTCAACTGCAAAAATGATATCGGTGAGCTCTAAAAATACCAGAGCAAGAAATAGCGGAGTCACATAGGTAAGTCCCTCTTTTTTAAAGAAAAACTGCTGACCTTCAATCTGTGGATGAACTCGAAAAACCTTTTTTAGCTGCCTTACAATAAAGTTGTTTTCTAAATTTTGCGGCTTCGTACCTGCAAAAAACATCTTAAGACCTGTCAAAATCAATAAGGCACCGAAGAAAATCACAACCCAATGGTACTGCATAAGCACAGAGCCCATTGCGACAAAAATCCCTCGGAAGATAAGAGCGCCAAGAATTCCCCAAAACAAAACTCGGTGTTGATACACTTTAGGAATTCCAAAGTATGAAAATACCACAGCAAAAATGAAAATGTTGTCTATTGCCAAAGACTTCTCAACTACAAAGCCAGTAAGAAACTCCAAAGCCGTCGTCCTAGCTTGGGCATCGGGATCAAATCCTGATATTGAAGTGTAACGCTCATGAGTTGAAAACCGATATTGAGCATAAAGATAGAATAAATAATTGAAGATAAGGGCTAATCCAATCCAGACTGTAGTCCAAACGGAAGCCTCTTTAAAACCGACCTCGTGAGCTTTCTTGTGGAATACGCCAAGGTCAAGGGCAAGTACCACGAGCACAAATGCTGTAAAGCCTAAATAAAACCACCAATAGTCCAAAAAAGGGAATAGTATCATTGGGTATTTTCTCCTTGTCATTCTGACTCTTCCAATATCGCCGTGTATTTAGTATTTATCAAATCGATAATAGAATTGACTTGTATGCTTACAGACGATACTAAAAAGAGAAAGGGGGGAGGTAATTATGAATCAGTGGATTAACTATCACCATCTCTTTTACTTCAAAACCATTGCAGAAGAAGGGACTGTCTCAAAAGCGGCCGAAAAATTGCGCCTTGGCCAGCCCACTCTGTCTGCACAACTTAAACAGTTTGAAGAGACGCTTGGGGTTCAGCTGTTTGAAAGACATCACAAGAAACTTGTACTTACCGAGCAGGGTAAAGTCGCACTCGATTATTCAAAAAGCATCTTCAAGATGGGTTCCGAGATGTATGAGGTGCTACATGATCGCCTCAAGCCATTAAAACCTTCTCTTCACCTTGGTGCCTTAGATAGCGTACCAAAACAAATTGTCCTTCAACTTGTTAAGCATGCCTTTCGTATATCTCCCTGCCAAATCACTCTCTCCGAAGGGAAATCAGATGAGCTCTTAAGAGAGCTTACTTCACATCGTATGGATCTTATGGTGACTAACTTTTTACCGACAGGGACAGACGGCAAAGGACTCTACCCAAAATCAATTACAAAAAAAAATGTAGCATTTTACGGAGCACCTAAATTTAGAATTCTAAGAAAGGGCTTTCCAAAATCAATCTCAGGAGAGCCAATGATTCTTCCCACCTACGATAGCCGTCTGCGACAAGACCTCGATCATTGGGCGAAGCTAAATAAAATTGAACTTAATATTATTACTGAAAGCCAGGACATCTCTGTAAAGAAGCTTATGGCTGTGAGTGAGCTTGGATTAATTCCTACCGCAACTCACACGGTCACAGGTCAAGTCTTGCGAGGGGAACTAGTTGAAATTGGTCAACTTCAGGGCGTACATGAAGAACTTTTTTTAGTTACGGCTCAAAGAAAAATCGAAAATCCAATTGCCGCAAAACTGAAGGATTCATTCGTTGTATAGTTTTTAGCACTACTAATCAGCACTTTTATCTATTTTAACAATTCATAAATATTCCGTAAAGTAGTTTGTGTGAAGGCATAAAGCCATCACATGCAACCTACGGAGGATTTTTATGTTGACCTCAAAAAAGATGACTTTAAAGCCCCTACTCGAGTCATCAGATGGAGTTCATTTGACTGTTTACCTCGTTAATCCGGGCAAGCTGACTGATTTAAAAATTCAACTCCGCGAGGCAATCAATCAAGCCTCCGATTGGCTTCATCCAGTCATGTCCGTCGAAGAGCGAATTAAATTTCTAGAACCGCTGGATGCACTTCTTCTAGATACGCGGATTTTAAAGCAGATGAAGGGTAACATCGGATTATTTCGCAATCAAAGCTCATTCAGGGCATTAAATATTCCTGTCGATGTTGAACAAACATGTCAGGTCGCAACGAGCTTCCATGTCAAACCCCTGCTTCGATGGCTCCAAACAGACCAGGAGTTTTTACTATTGGGTCTAGAGAACAAAGCCGCCCACCTCTATTTAGGCAGCCAAGACTCGCTAAAGCTCGTGGATTCTGTTCTATTTCCTGAGTCATTCAAAAATGAAGATTCTCTGTGTGACTATTCAAGTCTAAAAAAATCGAGGCAGCAAAGTCTCAAACAAGACGAGACATTTGCTTGGCTCAACAACTGGATTTCTCAGCTCACCAAAAGGTCTAAACCAAAACTATTTGTGGCCGGAGAAAAGTCGCTGGTTGATCGCATGAATAGGAGTCTTAAGTACAAAATTGCAGCTAAAGCTCCTGTTGTGAACTTCTTTAGCAAGGACAAGGCTAGCGATATTTGCTTGGTCATTAGAAAAGCAATGAAAGCTGAGTCCAGAGCCTCTATTGAAAGGGCATTGCTGGAATTTCGATTTGCTGAAGAAAGTAAGATGACTCGAAAGAATGTATTTCAAATATCCAAGGCAGCTGTTGAGGGTCGAGTTAGAAAACTGATGGTCTCAGACGATTTGAGTATCTTTGGGAAAGTAGACAAAAAATCTGGTGAGCTTGCCATTCATCCCTTCGACCTCGACCACGAAGACGATGACATATTAGATGACTTAGCTCAGATAGTTCTAAGCCGAGGGGGTGAGGTTATAATTGCATCACGAAGTGAAATCCCGAACGGTCGCCCCATTCTAGCGATTTTGGATAATGACGGAACGGAATTGGAAAAGAGGAAAAACATTCAACAGGTCGAAGTCCTGCAAGAGAGGTTCGGATGAAACAGGATATATTTTTTGAACTTTCAAAAAAGTTAAAGTCACAACCAAGACTAAGGCGAAAAATTATGATTTTTGCCGTGGTAGGAGTTATTGGTTTATTCACGATAGGAGCATTGGCAGTCTGGGCGGGCATTTCAGTCATTAACTATGTGGCATCATCCGCTGGTCAAGTTGCTCAGTCACCGATAGCTCAGAGTCATGTTGAAAAGGTGAAGGGAGAATTAAAGAGTCTTCCCAAGTTTCAGCTAGTCAACTGCTGGGGCAAAGCTCAGGGCCTTTTGGTTGTTCAGCCTTGGATTGAACAAGCTGCTCTTGTTAATCTAGCTGACTTGAAACTTGCCTGTTTTGAACAGAAGCCAACCGCCTGCCAGGGAGCGGCCTGTGAATAGACATAGTGCTTTTACTTTATCAATACAATCGAAGGGAGAACGATATGATTCACATTAAATTTAAGAATTTAGATAAATCAGAGATGGCTCGTGAGGCGGTGCAGGATAGAATCGAAGCCTTGAAAGACAAGTTTCCTGACTTGAGTGAAAGTAAAGTACACGTCATTTTAGAAATGGAAAACTCTCCAACTCAAGCAGGTCCTGACCTTTTCAATGTTAAGGTTCGCGCTTTTCGTGGAAGGTATCATGGAATTGCGGTCGAAAAATCAGATTCAAATCTCTATGTCGCCTTGGCAGAAGTTGTTGACCACATGCTTGAGGCCATCAATCGATTCGGCGACCGAGTACGAGTTAAAGAAAGAAAAAATGCGCGGGAAATAGCCCGTAAAGCGGAACAAAATCCTGATTTTGGAGAAAATTTGCTTTCCAGATAGCCTGGGATTTGGAGTCTTTAGAATCTGTTTCAAAGCTCGGAAATATTCAGTTGCGTAATGACGCTGGAATAAGGCGGACAATTTTCCCATCGTCAGTCGATAGATAGAGCAATCCATCAGGACCGGTGCGTACGTTTCTCATTCGCATGAATTGGTCTTTTAGGAGTTCCTCTTGCTCGAGAACTCTTGAACCATCCAATTTCAAGCGACGGAGGTGCATGCCACTGAGGTTTGCAATAAAAATCTGACCTCTCCATTTGGAAAAGACTCGACCCGTATAGAAAGCCAAAGCCGAGGGTGATATGGACGGCACCCAGTAGGCGATTGGCTGTTCCATCCCTTCCTTCTTTGATCCCTCACCAATTTTAAATCCAGAATACTCTCGCCCATAAGTAATGATCGGCCAACCATAGTTTGCCCCGGCTCGAATGAGATTCAGCTCATCGCCACCCTTGGGACCAAGCTCTGTTGACCACAGTTCATTGGATTCGAAATTTCGAGCCAAACCCTGCGGATTTCTGTGACCAAAACTCCAGATCTCGGGTCTAGCCTCCTTGTTGTTCACAAAAGGATTATCACCAGGAATACTGCCATCTTCATTGA
The DNA here is from genome assembly GCA_016716765.1 of Bdellovibrionales bacterium. Lineage (NCBI taxonomy): Bacteria > Pseudomonadati > Bdellovibrionota > Bdellovibrionia > Bdellovibrionales > Bdellovibrionales bacterium. Next base: position 1,026,247 of record JADJVA010000020.1, read on the forward strand.
GTCGGATAATCTTTCCATTGTGATACTTCAGACTCTGCGCCCGAAAACGTTCATTCCTTTCTCCAACCGAAATCCACAAGTGACCTTTGCCATCAAATTCGATTCTGGAACCATAATGGACTTCTTTTGGACTCGGTTCATAGGCCGAAAATATCTTTCTGAAATTCTTGAGACTATTCTCCTCGACAATCGCAACACCCAATGCTGTTGTGGCACCGTTTTTCGATGGCTCTGAGTATGTCAGAAAAATTTTTGATTTTTGCGTTGGATGAACTCGTACGTCTAACAATCCACCTTGTCCTGAAGCGTTTACCTGGGGAACCCCTCTCAAATCCGTGACAAGCTTTGACTTTAGACTGAGTACTCGCAAAGAACCCCCACGCTCAGTAAAGATAATTTGGTCACTATCTAGAAAGTCAAAGCCCCACACGACGTCTTTCTGCTGAGTGAGAAGCTCCATTTGAAACTTCTCTCCTGCCGATTCGTAAACTTTTTTTGCATCACTCTGACTGGGAATTGAAACAATTATTACTATTATTATTATGGGGAGGCTAGCTATCAGTCGTGACATTCGATCTCCAAATCAAAATCATAACGATACGCTAAGCCAACAGTTTTAGTAAAGAGAACTCTGCACGTTGGCCCTGTCGATCAAATCATTTAGAAACCAATAGACAAAGCAATATCTAGCCGAGAAAACCGTTAAAATACTGACGAACAACTTCAAGTTTCGGATTGATGAAAATCTCTTGAACGCCCCCTTTCTCGACAATGGTACCGCCGAAACCCATGTCCCAGAGGACCATTACGTTTTGCGAAAGACGTCGCGCTTGACTCAGATTATGGGTGACGATCAGAACTGTTGTTTTTGATGATAGCCTCAATAATGTCTGCTCTATGCCTTGGGTGGCAATCGGGTCTAGACTCGAGCAGGGTTCATCCAGCAAAAGAACGGATGGCCTCAGCGCAAGTGTACGCGCTAAGCACAAGCGTTGCTGCTGCCCCCCTGAAAGCTTCAGTGCAGATTCATTGAGGCGATTTCTAACTTCAGACCACAGGCCGGCATCCGTGAGGGCTTCTTCGACTCGATGGCGAACGTCCCTTTCAGATGCTGTTATTTCACGCAATGCGAGTGCGACATTTTCATAAATTGACAGGCGAAAAGGCAGAGGTTTTTGAAATACAATTCCGAGATGTTCGCGCTCAAACCCTTCAATGGCTCCTCGGACATGTACCGAAGGAGCCTCTTCAAGTAGGCCCGCTAACACCAAGAGCAGCGTGCTTTTGCCGCATCCGGAAGGGCCAACAACCGAGGTGATTGCGTTGAGACACAATGAAAACGAAACCTCCGACAGCACTGCCTTGCAACCGTAACTGACAGATAAATGTCTAACTAGGTACTTTGATATCGAAGCTGCCAAGTAACTAAACCTTTCACAAAAAGACGACAGATCAAAATGAATGCAACCGTGATTAAGATCAATACAAAGGCACCTTGATATGCCATTTGATCAGCTCCTGTGATATTCAGGCTCAAATCGAAAATGTGAACAGACAAAGTTCGCCCGGAGTCAAACATCGACCGTGGCCATCTCATGGAGTACCCGGAAGTAAAAAGCAAAGCTGCTGTTTCACCCAGAGCTCTGGTCCAAGACAAGACAATTGCAGCGGTGATCGCCGGCCAAACCGATGGGATGAGAATTTGAAATGCGAGCGTTGTTGGGCTTAGACGAAGCGATTTCGCAATGAGCCGATATTCATTGGGCAATTCACGAAGCGAATCTTCAACAAGACGAATGAATAACGGCAAGGTCATCAAAGTGAGGGTCAACGAGCCGGCAAGAATAGAATAGCCCATACCTAAAGTACGGCAAAAAAATGCGTGCCCAAAAAGTCCGAAGACAATGGAAGGCGTACTTGCGAGAAGATCAAGTGAGACGGCCATCATTTTTTGAAACCTGGAGGCGGGGAGCTCTGCCAGTCGAAGCGAAACAGGCAAACCTAAAGAAAATGTCAATACCAATGCAAGGCCATTCATCCAAACTGTCGTGACAATGAGAGGAGCTACTCCACCTTCTCGCCCCATCACCAGGGGGTCGCTCGTTAAATAATTCCAATTGACAGCTGGCCACCCGTGCAACGCAATCGGACCCAAGACCATCGCCACAAAAGTACAAAAAAACAACATGGCAAAGATTGAGAGCCATTTCATGAGGCGTGCTTCTCCCGTGCGAGTAAACAAAGAGCAAGCGCAAGAACAAAGACTAAAAGCCCTAGAAAGAAAAGCGATGATCGATGCAAGCCGAGTGCGTACGGAATCTCGAGAGCAATTGTTGCGTTCACAGTCCGAAAAGATTCAAAGGCATTGCCCGGAATTTGTATCACGTTTCCAGCGACCATGAGAATAGCCAAAGTTTCTCCAACGGCCCGACCCATTGCAAGAACAACCGATTTCAAAAGTGGAACTCTCTTAGTTGGCCAGATCAATCGGGTGATGATGTGATGAAGTGGAATTCGCAAACTCGCTCCAACTTCCAGAGTTTCCTTGAGATCGATGCTCAATATTTCGACTGTATTGATAATTAAGGCTGGGATCAATAAGAAACTCAATACGGTACTTGCACACAATAGACCGTACCCAGGCGGAAAATGAACGGCCACCCACGGAACCAAAATCAATATTCCAAACAACCCAACGATAACAGATGGCGTTCCCGAAGCCACCTCAACAACAAAGCGAAGTATTTTTGTCGACCTAGAAGAAGTGTAGAAGACCAAGGCAACCGCGCTCAGCCAGGCAAAAGGAACGGCAATAACAACCCCTCCAAAAACCACGGCTAGAGTTCCAAAGGCAAGACTCAGCACGCCGAATTGATTTTCGGTTGGATACCACTTTGTCGATGTAAAAACCTGAGCGAAAGATCCTTGTTGAATGAACGGGAACGCTTCTTTCGCCACGAATAGAAAAACGACAAGAACGACAAATCCTACAACAAAGGTCGTCGCTCTTAGCCAGAAATTAAAGAGGAATGTACTTAAGCTTCTCAATGACACTTTGGCCTTCAGATGAGATCACATAATCAATAAATTTCTGAGTCGAGGCCTTTGCTTTTCCACAGACAACAAGATTTAAATAACGTGAAAGATGGTATTCCCCTTTTCGAACGGAAGCCATTTTCGGTTTTTGCCCATCCAGCTGTACTGTAAGAATTCGACTTTTACTATTAACCGCATTTTCAGCGGTGCTCACTGAAAGATAACCGATGGAGTTCGGGGTATTCGCAACTGTTTTAACTCCCTGTTCTTCGTCGCCAATGATGACCGAGGCTTTGATCTGAGATGACTTCAACTCAAAATAATGCATGAAAAGTTCAAGCGCAGCCCGTCCCTCTGCTTTGCTCATGACGAAGATTTTTGCATCCTTACCGCCAAGATCCCTCCAGTTGGTGATCTGGCCAGTGTAAATCTTGATGACTTGCTCGCGCGTGAGTTCTCGCACGGGATTTGATTCATGTACGATGAAAGCAAGTCCGTCGCGCGCGATTGGGGTTGCCGTGACATCTTTTTCGTCATCTTTCAAACTCCGAGAAATCATTCCAAAATCGTTGAGACGATCGCGACAATCGGTGATTCCGCGAGCAGAACCACCCGTCTGAACTTCAACTAGGATATTTGGCGATTTATTTTCAAAGTGCTTGGCGAGCTCGGCCACCAGCGGAGCGACCGTGCTTGAGCCCGTCGCAAGCAGCTTTTCGTTCGCGAGAGCAAAAGTCGAAACGACGACAAACAAAGAAATGGTGATATTTCGCATTGTTCTACCTTCTTGTACTGATTGGTGATGCTTCTGTGGAAGCAGGAAGTTCTTTCAACGCAGCATATTCCTTCCAGGACCCTTCGTACAATTTCACGTTCGGATACTGCGCCAAATGACTTAAATAGAAGCGCAAAAGACTTCCCTCTCGGGAAGTCCCGCAGTAAACAATCACCTCTTTATCAGGAGTCAATCCAAGACTTGAAAACAAAGCCTTAACCTCTGCAATATCTCGAAATTTGTGCGTGTTCTTCTCATCCATTACTTTTCGCCAAGGCAAACTAATAGCACCAGGGATGTGCCCTTTGCGCGGCCAAACTGTGTCATTTCCCAGGTATTCATTTTCAGGTCGGGCGTCCAACAAGACAACGTTGGGCTGCTCTTTCTTCTTCAAGACTGTCTTTACGTCGACTCCAATATGAGTGTTCATTTTGGTCGGAAGTTGGCCTTGCTTGGTTTTTGGATATTCTTGGGATAGCGGGAACTTCGCTTTGTAATCAGGTAAGCCCCCGTCCACAATCTTAATATCTTTGACGCCGTACTTTTCGAGCACATAGGCCACCATTGTAGTACTCAGAATTTCATCGCCAGTGCCGCCTTCGGCGTAAAGAATGTGAGTTCGTTCGCGATCAATTCCAGCCATTGTCAAAAGTTCTTTGGTTAACTTGATTGGCAAATACTGCACAGGCACACCGTTAACGTCAGTAGCACGTAGTGTGTCGAAATTGATGTGGCGTGCGTTGGGCAAGTGTCCACTAATATAGTCTTTGTATCCTCCTCGCGTATCAAGAATAACAGCCTTTGAACCGCCCTCTTGGGCAATTTGTGCCGCTTGCTCTGGCGAAATAAGACCAATCGAGGCATTGGCTTGGTGAAAAAACAAAAGGCTTAGTGCAAGCAAGACAAACCGACTCATAGATTGTGCCTCCAGATTGATTATATTTGGACAAGGATCGCAATCGACTTTTAAAGAATCAACTAAATAGTTGAATATATATTCATGTATTATCGCGTTAAGCTTGGATCGCTGCCGCTGATCAGATATGCTTTGAACGGTCAAACACGCGAGGGTCTGCAATTGAAAATTATGATTGGTCATCCTTCCTAACGGGTAGGCCGAGCTAGTGCTTCACTCCAATGCCACCTCAACGTCGAATAAGGATTCTAGGTTGACAAGGCAACAAAAAACGCCGTAATATGACGGCTTATGTATCAACGCTTAATCCAGCCACCTAAGGGCAGTTTTTTTCTATTGGGGCCGAGGGGCTCGGGAAAGTCGACGTGGGCCAAGTCGGTATTTGAAGGGGAAACTTACGTTAACCTGCTTCTCGAACGGGAATTCACGAAGTTTCTGGTTCGCCCGGACGCTTTGATTTCTGAATTGAGCGTTCTGAAAGCCGGTTCATGGGTGGTCATTGACGAAATTCAAAAAGTGCCTGCACTTCTAGATGCCGTACATCATCTCATTGAAGAAAAAAAACTTCGCTTCTGTTTGACGGGTTCATCTGCACGAAAAATTAGAAGAGGTGGAGCTAATTTATTGGGCGGGCGCGCAGTAAGTCGTGTCATGTTTCCATTTCTTCCCGAAGAATTGGGATCAGACTTTGATATTCGGGAGGCCATGCAATTTGGAACTTTGCCAATCGTTTTTGCTGCCGAAGATAAGATTGATGTTTTGCGATCTTACGTCCAAACCTATCTTAAGGAAGAAATTCAAGCCGAAGCCTTGGTAAAAAATTTACCTGGTTTCGCTCGCTTTTTACCAGTTGCGGGAATCTTTCATGGGCAGGCATTAAACGTTTCAAATGTTTCTCGGGAAGCTGAAGTTGCTCGGACTACCGTTCAGGCCTATTTCGAAATTCTTGAAGATACTCTTCTTGCTAATCGATTAGAAGCTTTTGCTCCAAAATTGAGGGCTCGAGAAAAGTCTCGTCCAAAATTTTATATCATTGATCCAGGTCTGGCCATGGCATTGAAGCAACGTCGGGGGGAGCCTTCAAATGAGGAGTTTGGTCATCTCCTTGAGGGGTTCATCTACATGCTTTTGCGCGCTTATAATCAAAAAAATGACCTTTACGACGAAATCAATTTTTGGAGTCCGGCTGAGGCAAAAATGACTGAAGTAGATTTTCTGTTATCGCGAGGTCAGGAAAAAATTGCGATTGAAATTAAGGCAAAAGAAAAGTGGTCGACCACTGACCTCAAAGGCCTCCATGCGGTTTCCGAGCTCAAGGGTCTTAAGAGAAAAATTCTCGTTACGTTGGGAAGTCGTAGAATGAAATTGGATTCGGGAATAGAGGTGTTTCCATTTTCCGCGTTTAATGAGCTCCTGAATAAGAATCAACTCTAACGGTCTTGCACTGTCATCAAACTTCTCCTTCCTATTCCTAATGGAGGTTTAGGAAAATATTTTATATTTCTTCATCAATCCCAAGTTCTTTCGCGATCCGATTTACACGTTTATTACGCACAGCCACTATCTTTGGGTTAAGAGATTGGAAATATGTCCCTTGCCAAAACCCGAAGTGCAGTCTCGGTTTCTGAATTGAGTTGGCGACTGAGCAGAACGCCCCTTGCGTTTCCAATTTTTTTTATTGTGTTGAAGAAAATTGTAAAATGTCGCTGAACGCCGACAAAATAATTGGCCCCGTAACGAGATCACGGTCGTGCTATGTCGCTTCTGAGTAGGACCCTCAATTAGCTGAAATGAAATTAAATTTTGAAGATTTAGGCAGCATTCTGGGCGTAACTCAGCCCTGGTGGGTGGCGAATAGACGATCGCAATCCACTTTTAAAGAATCAACTAAATAGTTGAATATATATTCATGTATTATCGCGTTAAGCTTGGATCGCTGCCGCTGATCAGATATGCTTTGAACGGTCAATCACGCGAGGTCCTGCAATTGAAAATTCTGATCGGCAATCCTTCCTATCTGTTCTCCGTGATTGGAGAACAAAGTCGCTTACAGGTTCTGGCGCTATTGCTCCAAAAGCCCAGTTTCGTTGAAGATATTCGTAAAAAACTAAAAGTCGAAGAAACTCTTCTTTCGAAACACCTCAAGGCCCTGCGAGACTCGGGCCTTGTGCAGGTGACCAGACATGGGCGAAGAATACTTTATGAAATTAACCCGTCAGTACGAAAAGGCAACTCTAAAGACTACCTCTGTTTGGATTGCTGCGAGATTAAGTTGAAGAATATCTAAGCGATCACTTGGTTTGACGGCCGCTCAATGATTGTGTCCACCGTGATCATCGCCTTCCACTACAATTGGCCATGTCTGAGTCTCTTCGCGATCGTCAGGGTACTTCATGGTGACCCGGATTTCCCAATCGGCCATCCTCAGAAAATACATGTTGGTTACAAGGTAGGTCCCGGTGACCACTTCTCCGTTTCTATTGAGAACAGCTTGGATCTGAGTGGGCCCGGATCCGTGACCCATCGAAGGCATCCAAAGAGAGACTGAGAACGGGAGACCAGGTTCAAACAACGCGTGAGTCGCGCCATCATGCCATTCCAACCTCATTTTTGATTCGCCACCGCTGCCATCAGGGCCATGCTCCCAAGAGAGGTGAGCATGGATTTTTCCGTCAGCGAACACGAGATGGCCTTCATGCCCAGAGTGGGCGAATGCACTCATCGAAAAAAATATTGCGCACAGAGAAAAAAGAACCGCTTTCATAGATGACTCCTTAGGTTTACTTATATAATTAATTTCAGCATTCATCGTTTCACATCTTTTCCAGGCGAACACAATCAAAGTTTCTTTCGGTTAAGATTTTTAGAACATGAATACGAGCACGCACAAGATCCTTTGTCTTAGGAGAGACTGTCAAAAAATAGTCATATTGGATGCCATCCTGCTTCTTGCCACCGCCAAAACTCTGGTTATAAAGACTCTCGGTGTCCTCTCCATAGATTTCATCACCCGATGTGGAGCCATCCACATTCATCGCGCAGGTGCGCAATCCCGGGTACTCAGAACGATGCAAGTTTGTGACCCGCGAATCGACGCGAAGAGCTTTCTTGGGGACATCTGTCCTCTCTGAGGCAAAAAGAAAATCAATGGAATGGCAATGCATGCCTTTTTCGGGAGCGAGGTCCACTCTGTGGATGGTGATAAAGCAGGAATTTCCGGTCAAGCGCTCATTCAGAGACTCTTTCCCCATGTAAACTTGTCCAGGCCTGAGATTCAAAATCGAGGCGTCTGCCTCAGAACAGATGACACTAAGACCGAGACCCATGCTCAGCAAAAAGAAGACTGTTTTCATTTTATTCCCCGTATTTCCTTTCATTAAGTGTACTTTTTGAGTTTTCTCTGAAGGCTTTGACGGTGAAGCCCCAAAGCTCTAGCTGTCTTTGAAATGTTCCCCTCATTTTTGGTCAGAATGAAATCGATGTAATCGTGCTCGACTTGAGAAAGCGAAGGAGCTTTGAACTCAGGGTCAGGAAGTGTTCGTTTGCCCAAAAGCGCAGCCTCAATGAGAGCGTAGCTCGCTGGCTTAGTGATATAGTCCACCGCCCCTCGTTTTAGCGCCTCGACCGCAGTTGCAATGCTGCCATACCCAGAGAGAATCACAATTCGGCTCTCAGGAGAGAACCGTTTGATCTTTTCTATAGCTTCAAGACCAAACTCTCCACCAAGCCTGAGATCAACGATAGCGAACAAAACCGGACGCTCAGAAATTTCTCGAATAGACTCCGCAATCGACACCTCATACCCGTGGTCTTCAAATTCTCTTGCCAAAGAACGGGCCAATCGGAGGTCATCTTCGAGAATGAGAAGGGACTTTTTCATGCCCGTTCCCTTTGTCTGGGCCACTCAAGGTGCACCTCCGCACCACCGAGTTCTTCAGATTGCCTAATGGTAAGTGATCCACCCAAAGACTGGCAAAAAAGATGCGACACATAGAGGCCGAGGCCCGTTCCCGTAGCCTTGGTCGTGACAAATGGTTCTCCAAACCGAGCGAGAACAGAAGCAGTGAAGCCTGGCCCTTGATCCGACACCTGCAGATGAAAACGGTCGTTTGAACATCGCAAAGCAACGTCGATTTCTTTTGCTGGTGCAGCTTCTCCGGCGTTGTCGAGCAGATTCAAAACAGCTTGGGCGAAGTTGATGGGAGGAATCATACCCGAAGAACGGTCCTCATAATTAAGTCGGACAGAGGTTTCTGGATGCTCTTCTTTCCAAGAATCTACGATATCTTTCAATAAATCAGCAAGTATGACCTCCCTGAACGCGAAATCACGGCTGTCCATCTGAGAGGAATTCATCTGGTGAACAACGGTTTCGCACTCCTTCACGGCTTCGAGAGCTTCAGTGATGTCCTCCGTGGGATGCTCGTGGCACGCACGCTCTAGACGAATCTTTGCGGAATTCAAAGGACTTGCAAATTCATGCGAAAAGCCTGCGGCGAGAGCACCAATGGCACGAAGCCGGTCCTGTTTTTCGATGATCATCTGCGCCTGAGCTTCGCGCTTGAGCTGACGCTCAAGGTGCACTCCGAGCGAGCGCATCACGAGCCAAAACGCCAAGACGAGAAAGTGACAAACGACAAATGTCCCCAACAGACTTGAATTGATTTCACCAATATCTTTTATCGCAAACTGAAACTGGAGGAAGGCCAGAAAGGTATGGGCCAGAAAAAGAAACGGCCAACTCAGGCGTCCTGGAATGAGCAGCCCACCGATTGCTACGTTAAGGAGGAACAGAACGACGAACGGATTCGCAAGTCCACCCGTGATCACAAGAAGAGTCGTCAAGACGCAGAGGTCGAACGCCATCTGAAAACAAATCCAGAATGGACCGATCCAACGCCCTTGCTCTGCGACGACCAACTGGGTCAATAAGTTCACCACGAGCAAGACACTCACCATTGCCAGGTAGACAAAAACAGTTTCTCGAGACAACAACCCCATCATCAAAGCTGGCCCAGTCAGCACAAAGAACAAGCCCACGGCGAGCCACCGCATTCGAATGAGCCAAAGTAGCTTGGCCAACTCACCCCCTGCAGGAATGTCCGCGAAGCGAAAGAAGCGGCCGAGCATTGACGTCACCCAATTGAAAGTGCGAGTCACAGGCTCAAATGGATTTTCGTGCAGATTAGAAATATCGACCTCGGTGAGTGGCATCAGTCCCGTTTTGTAACTGAAATCGAGGGAATTGGAAATACTTGACTTCCTGATGCAACATCATGTTGCGCTGCCATTCCATTTATCTGTTTTTCGTGCTATCTCACGAACCTCATGTTCATTCCACTTGCAATAGCTTTACTGGGTTACGATATGATTGACGTCACCAGTAAACTTGGTTCAGAGTTGAAACACAAATCGAAGAGCCTGATGGGTAGCAAGCGCCCGTTCGGCTCTCAGAGGAGCTGTGGGCGGAGACGCCTACTGTTGACTTGATGAATTCTGTCGCCTTGTTCTTTTCATTTTTTTTCGCGTTTCTTTTTCTCTTGAATGGATCTGGTGCGGCAGCACTTCCTCATCAGATTTCGGGTAAATCTGTCGTTGATGACCGACCAGTCCAGGCGGGAAAATCTCCAAAACGGGGGCTCGTGGTCGTGTTTCTTTCAGCTGTTTGTCCCTGTTCAAACAGTCATCTCGTCGAACTAAAAAACCTGAGTAAAGACTTCTCAGATTTTGATTTTGTCGGAATTCATTCAAATACAACTGAGAGCCAGGAAGTCACAGCCACTTACTTCAAGACCGCAAATCTTCCTTTTCCTGTCGTGCGGGATTCGGGAACAAAACTCGCTGATGAGTTCAAGGCACTCAAAACGCCCCATGCATTCGTGGTTTTGAAAGATGGAACGACAGCCTATCAAGGCGGCGTTTCAAGCAGTCGCCACTTTGATGACAAGACCGATCAAAAGTACCTCAGAGAGGCATTGAATGACCTTGCGGCTGGACACAAGGTCAAAACCCCTGAGGGCAGAACTCTCGGCTGCGTGATCTCCCGAGGAGGCAGTCATGTCTGGTAGAAAAAATCTGACACTGGCTTTTTTAGTCATTGGATTTTTTGGTTGCGCAAAACCCAGATACGAGACTGCACAACCGACTTCTTCAGGAAACACCTCTCAGATTCAGAAAGTGACAGATTGTGAAAGTCGTTTTCAAAATTCCGGTTATTGTTTATTATGGCAGTGGGAAAAAATGCCAACATCAACTCAGGTTGGCTCTCTCCTTTTTAAGGTCGTCCGGGCCAATGCCCTCGATGACTCTCCAATTCCTGTCGACCTACCCTCCGTTCCCGTATTGGTATTGCGGATGCCCTCGATGGGCCACGGCTCAAACCCCACCTTCGTTGAGCAGGTTGACACCGGAAGCTATCGAGCGAAGAATGTCTTCTTTGTTATGCCTGGCGAGTGGGAACTGAAATTTCAAGTCAAAGATGGGAATACGGTTCAAGATGAAACTGTGGTTACTCTTATTTTCTAACTTTGTCTTTGCTCCTTCGCTTTCATGGGCCGCCGCTTGCTGCGGAGGAGGGGTTGCCGCGCCTGCGATCATCGCGGGAGACGATAAAGCTCAACTGACAACCTCGTACTCATTTACAGAAGTCGCGATTGATAATGTCGACTCTCGCGGTATTTGGAGAAAATGGGACGAGCATCAGATGATACAGTCTTTCAGAATAGAAGGCGCTCATCTCATCTCCGATCGTTGGCAGACTGGATTCGCGCTGCCTCTCGTTCAGCGATCACGCATGAATCAAGATTTCTCAGGACTTGGGGATATCTCCACAACAATCGGCTACGAATATCTTCCAGATTGGGACTATAACCTGATCAGACCGAAAGGGATTGGCTATATTCAGCTGACACTTCCGACAGGCAAATCTCGCGCTGAATCGGAGGTCGGAGGCTTAGACAGTCGCGGCAATGGATTCTGGGCCCTCGGACTAGGAACTCTTCTCACGAAGGCCGTTGGCAAATACGATCTTTTTAGCTCATTGGAAATTCATCGTTCGTTTTCAAAGAGTGTTTCTAATTCCCAAATCCAAGGCAGCCTTGTGCCAGGTTTTGGTGGAAATTTTGGATTGGGGGGCGGGTACAATCTTCAATCCATTCGCATCGGAGGATCTCTCACATGGACCTATGAAGATCCCATTGATGTTCGAGGGAATACCGCATCCAAGGGTTTGCCCGAGAGACATACCACAGCACTCCTCTCTGCAAGCTATTTGACAAATGATGAGTGGGCCGGGAATTTGAGCTATTCAGACCAGACTCTTTTTGGGAGTCCCGTTAACACAAGCCTAGGGAAATCCGTTGTTTTGATGATTCAGAGGCGCTGGGGACGGTGATCTCAATGAAAAACTCTGAATCTAAGCGGAGAATAGTCCACTGCAATCATGATTGAGATCATGAATTTAAGAAGCATTTGGCCATTTAGGTATCTAGGCGCTATTTTAGTTTGATACCGACATCTTTCAGTTCGCCCTTAACTCCCCACATTTTTGTCAGCAAACGGGGAGCGTGAGAACCAATGTAGGCCATAATGAGAAATTTGATAAGGCGACCCAAAAAAATAACGGCAACAAGCTGAAAGAGAGGAGTGTCCGCAAGGCTCGCCAGAATGATTGCTGGTTGCTGCACGAAGGGCGTGGCCGCTACAACGAAAACTAAAAGAAGACCGTATTTTTCAAAAAATTCCAATGACCATTGCCATGCTTGAGTTTCATTGACCCCAGGATACATTTCAAGAATCAAAGGAAGCCCTTGGAGCTCGACCAGAGCGGCCAATACAAGCGCTCCAAGACTCGACCCCACAGCCACACTCAGAGCAAGAACAAACCAGCGCTTTGGAGTTAGCATGGAACTTGAAATCAAAATCCCATCGTTTGGAATAACAATTACAATGTTGTCGAGGGCAGCAAGAAATCCTATGAAGGGCGGATACCAAGAACGGTCGACAAAACGCTGAAGCAACCGAATGTAGTCTCTCACTCTCTGATGAATTCTTTCTGAGATCATATAAATGGATCCGTCTTCTCCCTATGCTTTGTCTCTATCCTTGCCACATACCACGAGCTGAGAGCCGCCGTTGTCAGGATGGAAAAAATAACAAGCAAAGAAATCCAGCTGGGAATTTTGAAGAAATCAACCAAAAGCATTTTAACACCTATAAATCCCAAAATGGCGGCAAGACCCGGCTTCAGATAGCGCATTTTTCCAACCCAATCCGCAAGAACAAAATAAAGAGCCCTAAGACCCAAAATTGCTAGGATATTCGAGGCAAAGGCAACGAAGGCATCTTGTGTGACAGCAAATACTGCGGGAATGGAATCCACTGCGAAAACGAGATCAGTGGCTTCAATCACAACAAGCGCGAGGAAAAGCGGTGTGGCCTTTCGTACACCGTTTTCCAAAACAAAGAAATGACCTCCACTTGATTTGTCGGTCGTGGGAAGAATTTTTTTCAAGAGGCGAATCGACCAATCCTTCTTAACATCAACTCTTTCATCGGTTTCACGCAAAAATTTAATTGCTGTGACAACAAGAATGAGTCCAAAAATATAAAGAACCCAATGAAACGAATGGAGCAGATGAGCACCCAAAAGAATAAATACAGCTCGCAGTACGATAGCGCCCAAGACACCATAAAAAAGGACTCGATGTTGATGAACTTCAGGGATTCGGAAGGAGCTGAAAATGAGTAAAATCACGAAGAGATTATCAACGCTCAGGCTCTTTTCCACCAGATAGCCCGTCAAGAATTCGAGCCCAAGTTCAGCCCCAAATGACACCGCAAACCAGGCATTGAAACAGATTGCAATCGCTATCCAGATTCCACTTTCAATCAAAGCTGTCTTCGTCTGAATCTTTTTATTTCCACGCCCAAATAGACTTAAATCAATGACCAACAACACAAGAACGCCAAGGGTAAATGCGACCCAAAGCCATGATGGTGCAGCGGAAACTTCGGAGGCGAATCCCGACATTCTCAACCCCCCTTTTTAGGAATGCTTTATTTTCGTGGAACCGCCTTCAGCTAAATGAAGTACCCTTTCAGTGTAGGCAAGCGCGAGAGTGGAAAATAGAAACACGACATGGATAATAATTTGCCATTTTATCTGATCTGTATCTTTCTTGCCAATGTCGACAAATGATTTCAGAAGATGGATTCCGGAGATACCGACCAAAGCTCCAGCCAATTTCACCTTCAGAGTTCCAGCGTTGATTTTTTCCAGCCAGTCAGGACGGTCCTCATGATTTTCCAGATGGATACGACTGACGAATGTTGCATACCCACCAATGATGACCATAATAAGCAGGTTCAAAACCATCGCAATATCCACTAGGGTTAATATTCCAAGCATGAGAACTTCTTCCGTAACTGAATTTACATTCACGCAGAGGTGTACAAGCTCGACCAGAAATTTATAGGTATAAAGAACGGACCCTACGATAAGACCGCCATAAATGGGCGCCTGTATCCATCTGCTGGAAAAAATGACAATTTCGAAAATATTCTCTAACTTCTTCAAGGTTGTCCCCCAATTCAAAAAACGTGACTCTAACGAATTTACTCTATTATTAAAATTAGATAAATCTAATACGACGCTTCGTATTAACCGAACTAATACAATGTGAAGCTTTTTACGAGCTTTGCAGCGATCGGATTTTCAAGTTTCCTTTGAGCTGAAACAAGCCACACTTCTTCGTAGACACCCTTTAACGTCCCAATCCGCTGAAGAGCTCCCGCTTGAACTAAATTCTCTGTCGATACCTCGGAAAGGGGCGCAAGCCCGATCCCCTGTTTTGCGAATAATATTTGCAAGCTCGTGTCTTGAGTCTCAGCGACAGGAATGATGGAAATATTTTGGAGCCTAAAATAGTGATTAAGATCATGTCTGAGCTTGCTGTGTGCCGTTGGAAGCACAAAGGGTTTTTCGTTGAGAGAATGCGGAAAGGATCTCTTGAGTGTGCGAAAAGTTGCGGCACCAAATATAGCTACAGGTAGCTTTGCCACAGATTTGGAAAAAACTTGCCTTTGCTCCAAGGCTGGCGGCGGAAAATTAGATAGAATGAGGTCGAGCTTATGGTTGTAAAGCTCACGAAAAAGCTCATCACCTTTTCCCTCTAAAATGGACACCGTGCACGATGGAGATATTTTATAAGCCTCTTTCACTAAAGAAAGGATGACACTTTTTGGTACGCTATCAAGCGCGCCAACCTGAAGGTGGATCTGATTGCCAATGCTCCGATCCTTGAGAACCTCAATCATCTCGTCGCCAAGTCTGAAAATCTCGTTGGCATAGTCAAGAGCGGCTTTCCCAGCGTCAGTGAGGATCATTCTTCGATTGCGACGCTCAAACAGAGATTTTCCAAGCATTTCTTCGAGCTGCTTGAGTTGGGTACTAAGAGTCGGTTGACCCAAGCGGAGCCTTTCGGCGGCCTTTGCAATTCCACCCTCCGTTGCAATCATTCGGAAATAGTAAAGGTGATGATAGTTCAACCACTGCATCGCTCAAACTCCGATAGGAATATAAATTTAATAATTTGTTTAAACAAAACTATATGATCGAATTTATCGTCTTTTAATAAGTTTTCGTCAAGGCTATACTGGCTGTATTCTTGGAGGTGCTCTTTTATGGCTTGGGCAAAAAGAATTGGTTTGTTTTTAGGTGTGAACCTGCTCGTGATGGTCACCATTTCTCTCATTTTGAATTTGTTGGGAGTCAAACCGTATTTAACCCAATATGGCCTCGACTTCCAATCGCTCATGATCTTCTGCCTTGTGTGGGGCATGGGTGGAGCCTTCATTTCACTGGCGCTTTCTCGAATCATGGCTAAGTGGATGATGGGTGTTCAAATTATCGATCCTGACACAAGAGATTTCGATCAGCGAGAACTCCTTCAAATGGTCCACGACCTCGCAAAATCGGCCCATTTGCCGGCTATGCCTCAAGTTGGAATCTTTGACTCTCCGGAAGTGAACGCATTCGCTACGGGACCAACCAAATCACGATCTCTTGTCGCTGTCTCCACTGGGCTGCTTCAAAGCATGAAGCGAGAGGAGATCAAGGGCGTTTTGGGGCATGAAATCGCCCATATTGCCAATGGCGATATGGTAACTATGACGTTGATCCAGGGCGTAGTGAATGCCTTTGTGATGTTCCTTGCGCGCGCGATCGCTTTTGCTCTCGTCATGGCTGGCAACAAGACTGAGGACAGGGAGGGCTCTGGTGCCCCGATAGCCTACTATGTGATTCAGTTTATTTTGGAGATTGTTTTCATGATTCTCGGTTCAATGGTGGTCGCCTGGTTTTCTCGTTATCGGGAGTTTCGGGCAGATAAAGGAGGTGCTCGTTTGGCGGGCCGTCAAAATATGATACAGGCGCTTCAAAGTTTGCAGCGAAACTTCGAGGAGATCGACCCAGCCGCTCAACCATCTATTCAAGCCCTTAAAATATCAAGTCGGCCAGGTGGAATTATGCGACTCTTCTCAACCCATCCGCCGCTGGAGGAAAGAATCGAACGTTTGAGAACAGCTGTCTAGACAAAATAGCCCTAGATCGATCAATCGAATGTGGTCTATAAAGTGAACGCAAACAAAAACGCGGAGGAAGGACAATGAACTGCCCAAATTGCAAGGAAGTTAGGCTGGTGATGTCAGAGCGACAAGGGATTGAAATTGACTACTGCCCCGAATGTCGTGGTGTATGGCTAGATCGTGGTGAACTTGACAAGCTTATCGAACGGGCGATTCCGGCCAATCCCATGCCCATCATTCAGGACTCGCCAAAGAAAAGTTATTACAGAAGAGACGACGACGACCGCGACCACGGCCATAAAAATGAGCATTACTATAAAAAGAAAAAATCCTTTCTTTCTGACATATTTGATTGAACTCAGCTGTTGACTAGGCTTGGCATTTAGTTGATTTTCAAGGGAGATATGGCCATTGAAAGTAGACAAAACCAAATCATACAAGAATTGAAGGAAGGAAATAAAAGATTTCTTGAAGGAAGATCACTCCAGACCTCAAAATCTTCGTTAAGAAAACTCAAAGAGTTTGCAATATCTGGCCAATCGCCAAAAGTGATCGTTTTGTGCTGCTCTGACTCTCGAGCCCCTGTGGAGATGATTTTCGATCAAGACATCGGAGATTTATTCGTCATCCGTGTGGCGGGCAATGTAGTGGCGCCATCCCTCATTGGAAGTGTGGAATTTGCGGCCAGCACATTTAAAACAAATCTAGTCTTGGTGATGGGACATACTCAATGTGGAGCAGTCACTGCAACACTCAAGCATATTGAAAGTTCCCTGGCGTCTTCTTCCGATAACATTCAGGATATTGTCAGTCGGATTCGACCTCACATATATCCTATTTCACAAATTTCGGGGATTTCACCTGAAGAAAAATTGAATCGCGCCATCGAGGCAAATGTGCGAGCTTCTGTCAGTCAACTATCGAATTCGAGCCGTTTGATCGAGGAACTTGTTTATAAAAATCAGCTCAAAATTTGGGGCGTTGTATTGAATCTTGCTTCGGGCCGGGTGGACTTTCTGAAGTGAGCGCCGAGACGGCAACCGAGCGATGGTCTTTACTCGGAGCCGTCGGAGACAATCCCCTTAGATCTAAGAAAAGCAGTGCACATCCTTAGGGCCAAAATGACCCATTTTAAGACTGGACTCAGCCGCCCACAATTACCGTCCGACAAATTAAGTGGGTATTTACGCATTGAACGAAACAGAAAGAACTAAGGACACTTAGCAAAATTCAGGAGACCATTTGTCCTCTTCAGGCGGATCGAAAAATTCTCATTCCCCAAAATCAAGTGCACATTTCGATGCTATCATTTCATCGCTTGTCACAGGCTTTGTCCTCCATGACAGCAGGGGCGGTATCATCGACTTCAATCCTGCAGCTCTTGAAATACTAGGCCTCACCTCGGATCAGTTACTGGGTCGAACTTCCATGGATCCCAGATGGAAATCCATTCGTCAGGATGGCTCCCCTTTCCCGGGAAACGAGCACCCCGCAATGCTGGCTCTAAAAACGGGCCAAAACCAAAAAAATGTCATTATGGGAATAGAACAGCCCAATTCTGCGAGACGATGGATAAAAATAAATGCGGTTCCGCTCTTCTCTCAAAGAAATTCATCGGAGCGGGGACCCGATCAAGTGATTTCGACATTCAATGACGTGACCGAGTTGGTAAACTTGAACCAAGCCCTTACCAAACTTAAAGAACGCCATGAAGTCGCTGTTCGATCCGTAACATTTTGCCTCTGGGAATGGGATTTAAAAACGGGAACTATCGTCTGGGATAAGAACATGTACGACCTCATGGAAATCGAGTGTGACAAGTTTTCTCCAGATTACGACACTTTTTTCAGATCGATTCTTCCGGAAGATTCTGAAAAAATAAAAAGTGTTATGTCACTCGCCTTCTCCAAAAAAGAACCAAATGTCCGATCGGTATTTAGAATTAGAACAAAAGCTGGAAGAATTAAGTATATCGAGTTCTACGCGGAGTGTTTTTATGACAACGAAGGAAAGATTGTACGGGTCCTAGGAAGTGATTGGGACGTCAGTAACTCTATCCAACAACAGCTCGAAAACGAAACCCAACGCACACGCCTCAAAGAGGCCTCAAAAATGGCCACATTGGGACAAATGGCGGGCGGAATCGCACATGAAATCAATAATCCATTGGCTATTATTCAAGGGCTATCCTCTCGGATTCATAAAATACTCACTCGAAATTCAATTGGTCCACTGGAACCAAAAGCCTCAGCAGAAGCCTTTAAGCACCTTGATACAATTATGTCTACTTGTGACAGAATTTCGCAAATCATTAAGGGTCTCAAGTCATTCTCGCGAAACGCAGACCGGGACCCTTTCGCGTTGACACCCTTAAAAGATACACTGAACGAAACCATTGAGCTCTGCAGAGAGAGATTTCATCTCTCCGGGATTGTCTTCAAAATTGCAACCATTCCAGATGTCAACATAAGCACACGCTCGTGCCAGATTTCTCAGGTCCTCTTGAACTTACTGAGTAACTCATACGACGCGACAAAAGATCAGAAGGAAAAGTGGATCGAATTGGGCATTTTGCGAGTCAACGAGTATCTGATTGATCTCAGCATCACTGACAGTGGTCATGGGATTCCAAAGGAAATTGCAGAAAAAATAATGAGCCCATTCTTTACCACCAAGCCAGTCGGAAAAGGTACGGGACTTGGCCTAAGCATTTCAAAAGAGATTATTGAAGGCCACTCTGGAACCCTCTCTCTTGATGATTCGTCACCTCACACGAGATTCGTGATTCGTCTTCCACTTGCCTCCGAATCACAAAAGATATCGGCATAATATGAGCCGACATCAATCGGCCTTCTCTTCTTCTTTCAGGTCAAATCACAATAATGCAGATCTCCCTTGCATTTTATTAGATATTTTTTGAATATAGTCGTTCCCTTTTCAAGGAGTCTCATTTTGAATAATTACTATAAGCTCTCCTTATCTCTATTTATTCTTCTTTCTTTTCTTTCTTCAGGGGCGACAGGTAATCGGCCCATAAAAGTTGGATCTTCTCCAGTTGTCAGCAGTGTCGGGATCTATATCGCTATGGATAAAGGATATTTTAAAGATGAAGGACTCGATGTAAATGTCACTGACTTTAAAAACTCCGGAGCCCCCATGACTCTTCTACTCGCCAAGGGAGAGTTAGATGTCGGAGCGGGAAATCTGACTTCTGGCCTCTTTAATGCGATGACAGAGGGACAACAGTTCAAGCTCGTCGCTGATAAAGGTCATTTGGCATTAGACCGCGACTACATAGGTCTCCTCGTTCGTGAAGATCATCTTGCCAATGGACGATATAAGAATTTCGGAGATCTAAAGGGATTCAAGATGGGTCTTACTGCTTTGGACGGAGTATCCCAACAAATAATCGCCGAAAGATTTCTTGCAAAAGCAGGCCTTACGGCCAAAGACGTAACTTTCGTTAAGCTTTCCTATGCCGAAATGAATGTTGCGCTCAGAACAAAACAAATCGACGCTTGCATTCAATTAGAACCATTCCTGACTCAAGCAGAAAAAGATGGCATCGGAAAAAGAGTGGTGGGCGGGGTGGAAGTGCACCCTCGTCAACAAAGTGCAGCTATTTTCTTTTCTCCCAATTTTATTTCTGAACGCCCTGCTGATGGAATTAAATTTATGAAGGCATATTTGCGAGGGGTTCGACTTTACAACAAGTCAATTGAAAACAAGTCTTTTGATAAGGATCTCCTTGTATCCCTGAAAAAACACATTCCGGTCGGTCAAGATACCTTATGGACTGAAATGCGACCCGTCGGATTAAATAACAATGGTCTTCTCGACTTAACCTCACTTCAACAGGATTTGGAATGGTATCGGAATAGGAAATACTTAACTAAGCCTCTCAAAGTCGAGGAAGTTGTAGAATTAGAATTTGCAAATCAAGCGACCACACTTTTAGACAATGCCACCAATTGATAATTTGTCGCCGCCTAGAAATGAGTTGATTGTATTTAAGGATGTTCACTTCTCCTTTGGAACCCGAGAAATTTTTAGGTCGCTCGACTTTGAATTGAGGCCTAAAGAGATAGTCGTGCTCATCGGTGGAAGTGGCTCTGGAAAAACGACCTTTCTTCGATTGGCGGCCGGCCTACTTAAGCCAGATTTGGGACAGATTCAGCTTTCTTCCCAAGTGCAAGAATGGGGGTACGTTAGCCAAAATTCAGGACTTGTTCCTTGGCTTGATGTCATGCAAAATCTTCGGGTTTTTCTAAAGAACACCAGTGAGACTTTTGAAAAATGTAAGGAATTGCTAAATCGTTTTGGATTGAGTTCCTACGAGGCTCTTTATCCCCGTGATCTCTCGGGGGGAATGAAACAAAAAGTTTCACTGATTCGAGCTTTTGCATCAAATCCTGAGATTGTTCTGATGGATGAGCCTTTTTCTCACCTCGACATGGCACTAAAAAGCGAGCTCTATCTTTTTGCACGCGAACTCTGGCAAACGACGGGGGCTGCCGTGATACTGGTGACCCACGACATAGATGAGGCCCTTCTTTTAGCCCATCGAATTCTTATTTGCTCAGCCCAAGACAAAAATCTTGCCGCGAGTCCTTCACCTCCCATTTTAGCTGATTCAATTGTTGAGTTACGTGCCAATCCTTCTTACATAGGCGAGTATTCTGCTCTTTTTAAGGTTTTAATTGATGAATATAACAAACAGAATTGGAATAGGCTTCATTAGTCTGTTCTCAGTGGCATTCATTTGGGAGATCCTTGCGCGACAAAACTTTGTCGACTCCAGTATCTTTCCCCCTCCCACGAGAATACTTTGGCGTCTTTGTGAACTTCTGTTTCAGGACCCTGATTTTTCGGTTCATCTCATCTCGAGTTCGCGGCGCTTTTTGATTGGTGGACTTCTTGGAGCTACTTCAGCCGTGATTTTAGCCTACCTGGTTAAGTCAAAAGACTTCTTTCAAAAATTCATTGATCCATGGATAGCTGTTCTCTATCCTCTTCCAAAAGTGGCTTTGGTCCCATTCTTTCTTCTCATTTTTGGCCTAGGGGACCTATCCAAAATTGCAATGATTGCCATGGGCGTATTTTTTCTGGTTTACATTAATATTTACGCAGGATTTTTGCGACTGAATCAATCGGCCTTACTCGATTTATTTCGCATCTATCATGTAAGTCCCTTTAAGACCCAATATGAATTCTATGGAAAAGGCGTTGTTCCTGATTTGTTGATCGGCCTTAAAACGGGGGCGGGTTACGGCCTTACCCTCATGGTTGTATCTGAATATACTGGCGGCCAAAATGGAATAGGCTACTTTATTTGGCGATCTTGGGATCTCTTCAAAATATTAGACCTTTACAGTGGAGTTATTTTCATAGGTGTCGCGGGTCTTCTGATCAATTCACTATTTGACTACGCAATCAATAAGATAAGTCGCCAATATGCTCTCTGAACCCTTCTCATGGAGGCCTCTCCCTCTGTTTGATTGGCTCTGTTCGATCGGTTCTATTTGAACGCTCGGCCTATTTATGGTAGATCACATCAACTCTAGGATTCTCGCTGGTTCCCCAGCCAAATCTTTCTAATAAACCAAGCCGCCTTCTCTACCCAAGACAATCTCGCCGCCAAGAAACTTTTGCACACCTCAGCCATCTGCTCATAGGACACTCCTTTGGATTCCTCTCCAAACTTTACGTCCGTCAGATGAATGAGGATCAGCTCGCTGGAGGGAAACAAAATGAGATGCTGTCCTCCAAAGCCCCAGCTTGAAAAAACCGGCTCTTTAAAAAGATTTTGTCCAAAGTGTCTACCTCCTGGAGAGGTCCACCACAATAAACCGAATCCTCCAAGCCGTCCCAAATCAGAGTAGGTGCTTGTGCTCAGATGAATCCAAGGTTTGCTCAAAAGGTTTTTTCCGTTCACTGGGCTACCGAGCATAACCCGCCCATATTCTGCTAATTCGACTGCCGATGTTCGCAAACCAAAACTTGAATAACGATGCTCCTTATCACTCAGAACAGAGTGCCGATCCCTTTTGGGAATTCCAAGGGGAAAAAGAAGTCTCTTGTCAATTGCACTTGCAATCGTCTCTCCCGAGATCTTCTCAAAAATATACCCCAGAACATCAAAGCCCCAGTCATTGTAGTGCCACTGTTCGCCCGGACGGTCACGCCCTCTCGGGGGCCGCCGGTTGATGTAGTATTGCATTTCTCTGACTGGCTCAATATAGACTCCAGATCGAGACTTTAAAAGATCGAAAATCGTAGCCTGAAGCTCTACTCTTGTCAGTGGAGCCTGGTCGTCATTGATTCCAAAATCGGCAAGAGAAGCATTCAGATCTATCAGATTGCTGTCCCAAAGAGTTCCAAATAGACCATTGAGAAAGGCTTTCTTTATCGAGTGAATATCAAATAATTCGTTGACTCGTCCATGAGAAATTAAAATACGGCCACGAATGTCCATAACTAAAAACGCGGCCGTATTGAGTTGGTCCAATTCCCTTAACAGAATCTCGACACGATTTTCGGATAAACCCAAGTCCTCATAGGTCGCCAAATCGGCTCGGGCTGAAAAGCCAATTCCAATCAGAAACAACAATAGAAACAGCATTGCAATGAATTTCAATCAACTCCCCAAGATTTCGCCCGCCTCAAAAAGTGGATCGCGCTTTACTGGGCAGCACTTCAACCATAGAATTCCAGTGTAATCAGCTTCCAAATGAGAGTGAAGGAAATTTGTCATGAACCAAATATTTAGCTTCCTTAATTTTTATCGCCGCTTCTTGTGCTTCATCTCTGTTACGCTCCTGATTTATTTTTGCTTTAGCTACCTTTTTCGACTCCATTTTCACCATGCATCAACTCACAAGCTTATCTACAACCAAAATCAAATTGAAAACAAATCACTTCCGTTCTACGAGAACCTCATTCTCGGAGACTCCACTGCTACTTTTTCTCTTTTCCCTAGGATCGTTCCGAATAGTCTCAACCTCTCTCAATTGGCCGGAGGAACAACAGAGGCCTTCATCCTACTCCGTAGGTATTTGAATCGCCACATCAAGCCAAAGAGAATTCTCATGAGTTTTTCCTTTAACGAGGGGTTTCGAACCTCGCACTTTTGGACGACATACGTCAGAAGCGGATTCTATTCATTGCCCGAGCTTTTTCAGGTTCTGAATGAATCCAGGAGATTTAATAGCTTTCCGGGCAGCCAGATTTCGCCCTTGCTCGCATTTCTTAAATTCTTCCAACATCACCTTTACCTTGACCAGACCTGGATAGCCAGCATCAGGTCCACCTTCTTCAGAGCAAAAAGACCCTCAGATGAAGATTCGTACGAGATAAATCGCGCCACTGAGGGACTCTTGGAGACCAGTGGAGGATCTCTCGGTGTTCAATACTTCAATTCGCCCGATATGAATGAATATAGCTATTTGCAAAGAGATTTTTCTCCCAGCCAGGACTACCTCCATTCTCTTGAAAAAATTCTGGATCTCTGTAAGGAACTGAAGATTGTGGCGCACCTTTCAATGTCCCCCTATTTGGATACCTTCAAAGCACCAATTGAATACCCATTTTTTTATGGATTGAACCGCTATCTGGAATCCATCAAAAATAGATACCCCCAACACCTTGTCTCATCAGAAATTAGATTTTTTCCCAATTCAAAAATGGCAGGTGGACACCACACAAACAACACAGGCGGAACGGAACTTTCACAGGCTATCGCAAGTGAAATATACCCGAAGACACCCCATGACCCGCCAGCCTTTTAGAGCTAAAAGGACAAATAGATGAACTCATATGAATTTGACCGACCCAAAGAGGCAATGAGCACAATAAGGCATGCTAACCGAAGATAATCTAGCATTGGCCATTCCTTTGCGCTTTCCCAATAAACTTCAACAAATAAAAGAAAAATCAGGGAAAAGAAACCAATTCCAAATTCGGTCGTCTGCAATCCCTCCAACCGCCAAAAACTGGAAAAAACTTCGCTCTCCCAGCTAAATAGTCTCAAGAAGTGAGACCAAAAATTTCCAGGAGAATGGCTCATAAAAAACAACGTACTAAAAGAAAGGCAGGCCAGCACATAAGCCCGTTTTAGCAAGACAGGTATCTTCTCCTTAAATCTGTGAAACCTGCGAGATTCGCTATCTAGAATTGTTAGACCCGTCCAGTAAAACGCCCACACAACATAGCTCCAGCTCAAGCTGTGCCAGATTCCAGTAATTAAAAATGAGATCAGCATAGCTGGATAAATTCGCTTGCCCTTTAAGACAAGCGGATAAAATATGAAATCCTTGATCCATGCGAGTAGGGACATATGCCAGCGACGCCAGGCCTCAGGAACTGAGGTCGCTAAGTACGGACGATCAAAATTAGGAGACAACCTAAATCCCAATAGTCGAGCTGATCCCTCGGCAATATTGGTATATCCCGAAAAATCGCAATACAGTTGAAAGAACGACAAAAGCAGGTAAAGCATCAAGCTCAGCCCGGCCAGTTTCTCCTCTCCTGGAGCTCCAAGCTTAATAAAGTCAAGAAACCGATCTGCCACGACAATCTTCTTAAATAGCCCAAGAAAAATCAGAGACAAGCCAATTCGAAAATCCTGTGAGGTTACTTGACCTTCAGTACGTATCTGACTTGCCATTTCACGAAATCGTTCAATCGGTCCAATCGTGACTTGAGCAAAAAAAGAGTTAAAAAAAAGGTACTCAGAAAACTTAAAAGGCTTCGCGATCAACCCGCGCTGGGATTCAATCAGGTAGGCCACCATTTGAAATACATAATAGGAAAGACCAACAGGTATGAGATTATCTCGAAGGACATCCACCCCGTAAGAACCAGCGACGGAGTTCATCAAACGCCACTTGTAAAAAATGAGTGCTCCAAAATTTCCAATGATAGCACCAGAAAAAATAAAAGCAGATCGATTTTGGCGATACCACCAAACCGCACAAGCGTTCATCATAAAAAGTGCGAAAAATACAATGAGAGTCAAACTGCCCCAAGAGCCCAAATAGATGAGGCTAGAAACAGTGATGATTATTTTCTTATGTCTCGAAAAAATGGAGCTTAATAATATTACGATCGATAAGAACAAAAAGTAATCAAGCGATGCGAAACTCATATAAAAACTTCACCCGGCTTTTTGCCGCACAAAAACTCAGTGGGACTAAACGATTTGCCGTAAGCTCCACTATTACAAACAAAAATATAGTCCCCCACTTCCAAACATGGCAACATGATGTCTTCCACCAAAACATCGGCCGAGTAGCAAGAGGGGCCTACCAAAGTCACCAGTTCCTCTGGCCGGTCATCGGGATGACCCAGAACGCGAAAAACATGTCTCTTCTTTATGATTTGATCAAAACCGACCAAACCCATATTTTGGGAAAATCCCCCATCCAAAATGGCCACACTTCTCTGGCCTATTTTTTTCTTTCGCAGCACCTTCATGACGAAAATCCCTGCAGGCGCCGAAATGTATCGACCCAACTCAAAGATAAAATTAGCCTGTTTAAGATATTCGTTCTTCTTTCTCTGCGAAAGATCTCGGGCAAGAAGTCTACAAAATCCAGGCAAGTCAAATTCGCTTTGTCCGGGAAAAACAGCTAACCCAAAACCACCCCCAAGATTCACCAATTGGGGAGAAAATCTAAACTCGACAGCGAGCCTTTCGACGAAATCAAGAAAGATCGCCAGATTTGATATCACTAAACTGTGATTCAAATAATTTGAACCCGCATGGTAATGAAAACCGAGCAGATTAACGAATGGCGCGGCGAGATAGTACCGAAATTCGCGTTCTACTTCATGCTCAGTTATTCCAAATTGAGAAAAATGCTCCTTCACCTTTCGGCCTGAGGCCAGATACGCCATGGACATATGCAATCGAATCATCACGTTGATTTTGAGATTGAGTGATCTACCCAATTTGGATACGTCATGAAGCTCTTCAGTTGACTCAACCACAACATGGGTGTGTGGGAAATCCTTCAAAACAGTCGCGATGTCTGCCTTTGTCTTTGCTGGCCCAACATAGCTCAAGTAGTTTGGAGATTTCTCAATCTCCAAGATGCGAGCGGCCTCTCCGGGTGTACTGATATCAAAGCCATCAACGAGATTTTTAAGATGGCCTAGAATATCGGAGTTCGGGTTGGCCTTCAGAGAGTATAGAATTTTTGTCTCCAGAGGTAAGTTTTCTCTTAATCTGTGTATCTGATCATTGAGTTTATCCCTCGAGTAAATGTAGCAAGGGGTGAGGAGCTTTGATAAATTTTCGTTTAAGTAAACTTCAATGCTATCCATTTTGGTCCACCATGGAGATCAGCTTTACCGTATCAATTTTATGAGATCGTGTTTCAGGCCAATCTTTAATTTGAATGATTTGATCAGGAATAAAAGGCTTACGAATAATGCTTGAAATATCTCCCTGCAAACTCTTCACAGAAGAAGTACCCCTCATTTCTACAAAGGCAAGAATTCTCCCCTTCGTTCCCCATCGATTTTCTCCCTCATCTGTCAGAACAACCACTCTTTCAATGGATTCGATTTTACCAAGGTCTCGTTCGATTTGTTCGAGATGAATTCTCTGTACAAATCTTTTGATCATCCTATCTTTTCGACCCAGAAATAAATATCCCTCGCTGGAAGTCCCGCGAAAATAATCTCCCGTTTGATGGCCACCTTGAAAATTTTCCGCATCCAAGCTTGCCTCTTTGCTCAATCCCTTTCCAAAATGAACCAAATTTCCCTCATTCGTTTTCCCTCCTATCTTCTTCGCTTTGTTTTCTTCATCTTCGATGAGTTGGACTTGCACTCCTGGAACGGGAAACCCAAGGTCATTAGGACATTCAAAATTCGGATTTGGATTGTAGAGCGTTCGCCCGGTTTCGGATTTTCCATATGTGCGAATGATCTGCTCAGGGAGGAAACATTCAGAAATCCGCTTGTGATTGAGTGACGAGAGCAGACCTCCTGAAATAGAGACCCAACGAGGAGTTTTTCCAGACAAACTATTTTTGGGAACAGTCTGGAGAATTCTCTCCCAAAAAAATGGAGTCGCCACAATGCCGGCAGGACGAATTTCTTTGATGGCAAGTAATATTTCACCACTGAAGGCTGCCGGAACTATATGCAAGCTCGCTCCTTGCATAAGAGTTGAAAAAATTTGAGTGAGTCCCAGCTCATGGGAAAATCCCAAGACGTTGAAGTTTACATCTCCCCTTCGAATACCGAATATCTTGGATTCAATCAGCGCACGGTCAAATACGGTGTTGAGAGGCAAAGTGACTAATTTATAATCTCCCGTACTTCCTGAGGTGAGGACAATGAGAGACCCCACTTCCTCTCCCATGGTAGGTTGCTGGAGATTCTTCCTCATTTTAGGCTCAGGAATGATAATTCCATTGGTCTCCTGATCCAGCCGAATAACTCCATTAAACTTATCCTCTAATGCAGCCACCCCTTTGACGACAAAGGATTGAGGGTCAATGACGAGAAAATTGAGACCATATGTCAGGCCAGCCAAGAGAAAAAGTGGAACGCGATCATCCGGGTATCCCACTAAGATAGCAGAATCCCCCATTTTCCAATTTCTTTCTCTAAATAGATTGTGAATTCTCTGAGTAAATAAAAAGGAATCTCTATAAGTCATCACTTTTTGTTTAAATACCAAAAACGCAGATCCGAAATTTCCTGCGTCACTCAGATGAGAGTGCACCCAATTATCCACTTTTGAAAACCTCATGTCTCTTGGAGAATTTCTCTCTTCTTCTGAATCCAGTTAGCAATTCTATTTAAATTTAGAAAGTTATCTTCAACTAAATCTGCCACTTCAATTGGAACTTGAAATTTCTTTTCAATATAAATGATGAGATTCATCATCCCTAGCGAATCAAGTGCACCACTGCGAACAAGATTGAATTCGTCAGAAAAATCAGTTGGCAAAATGGCTCTGTACATTTCATCGCCCAGGAGCTTCATTCGTATGTCCTCTTTAATATCCCACGTCATCAAACCCTATCCCTCTCGTTAAGGTAATTGAACTCTCCTAATTGGACTTATTTTTTTCGATAGCGAAATAAAAGTCACGCAAACTCGATGACTTGATAATAAGACCTGCATCCAGCTTCAAGGCAAATTCCTTTTGTAACTGAATTGCAAGTTCGATAACCTTGAGCGAATCCCACTGGGGAACTTTGTCTTTAAATATGTTTTCGTCACTGTCCAGGTATTTTGTGCCCATAACTCGGTTGAAGATCTCTATTGTCCTCTTCCAGCTATCCATTTCCGTCAAGCTTTCCAAATTCTTGTGCCACTTTCCTTCGATCAGTTTTACCTCGACTAGTTTTTGCAATATTTTGACAAAAATAGTAGATCTTTGGACACTTCGAAAATTCAATTCGGGAAGAAATCCAGGCATGCAGCTCGTTGGAACTGAGATCTGTCGTAATTGCCGCATAGACCTCTTCACCAACGGTTTCGTTCTGCTTTGAAAAGACACATACGTCATTTACCCGAGGATGTGACAAAAGCAGCCCCTCAAGACCCTCAATGCTGATCTTCACTCCAGCCCGATTGATAACATTCTTCACTCGCCCTCGAACCCTTAGTCTCCCATCGCCATCCAGAGCACCTATGTCACCCGTATTCAACCAATCCTCCCCGCTGTAAAATTCCCAGGTTTCATTGATCCTACAAGCGTCCATTATACCTTGAGAACGAAGGCTCACTTCCCCCCCATGACCAATCCTTATATCGCATCCCCATCCAGAACCCACCCCTCCAACTTTTCTGCCTACTCCCTGATGCTCACCACTGACCCAACTCCCCATCTCAGTCAATCCATAGACATTGTAAATTTCGGCATTTCCAAATCGCTGTGTGAGCCCATGACAAAGAGAGTCAAAAAGAGGTTCGGAAGCCGAATGAACCCTCAGAACCGACTCTCCCAAATTCAATGCCTCATTTGAAATAAGAAGAGTGCGCCAAATCGAGGAAGTGCCCGTCACAAAGCTAATTTGATATTTTTGAATGACTTCTTTTAAAGCTTCAGGAACCAGAATGTCTTGCAAGGGGTACAAAATGACGTGACAACCCGCAAGCAGCGGCATGAGGCAATTGGCGATGAGGCCATGACCAAATTGAAGCGGCATAAAACAAAGCGAAACAGTTAAGTCACGAGGAGGAATAAATCGATGAAGACTCTCAATTCTATGATTTAGACGACCCAGAGAATAGTAGCATGGCACGCCTAAGGAATGGGTCCCTGAAGTGAAAAGAATAAGACCTGGCCCCTCAATTTTCTTCAGAGAGAGATGACTAATTTCAGTGAGTTCTCTCGTGTGCCTTTGAATAGAATGCTGGTTCCAGTGAAAATCAATTTCTGCCCTCTGTTGCAGGTACTCCCTTTCAAAATCCTTGAGATTTTGAGAGCAGGAAACAACGACTGAGCTGTTTCTCCAAAGAGCAAATACCTTTGCAAGATTCGCAATCGAGCCGTCCATTTCAACTGACACGCGATCGTGAGCACCAACCCCCGCTTTCCTGACAACCTCCAATTCCTGTTCAACAACGGCTCTAAATTCGCTTGCTTTCAGCTTTTGATTTGAAAAGCCCTCAGTCAACTCACCAACCTGATTGAGCCACCTGTTCACCACTTGTATTACTCCCTCCCCTCGTGAATAATTCGATCCTAAGCCTTTAAACTGTGGTGGTAAACTGTGCAGGAAGTCAATCTTTCCATTTTCTCAAATGGATTTCTACTTCTTTTACTTGCATTGGTCGGGCACCTTCTATTGAAGTGGCTACCTCGCATTAGAAAGGAGATTTCCTTAGTTGGAATCTCTCTCGTTTTTTATTTATTCGTATCGGCACAGACCATTTGGATTCCGATTTACTGCACAACAGTTTGCTATTTTTCCACAATCCATTTTCAGAAAAATGGACGATTCCTGAAGAGATGGCTTTTCTGTTCAGTGGTTCTTCTCCTTATTCCGTTGGGGACTTACAAATACCTTCCCACTCTGCTGTCAAAGACATGGGCAACGCCCTTTGAGGCAATTGGCCTGCCTCTGGGAATATCCTTTTTCACCTTTCAAGCCGTCAGCTATCTGGTGGACCTTTCTCGCCTCTCTGTTTCTGCGCAACCTCATTGGATGAATCTATTCCTCTATCTATTGTATTTTCCTAAAATGCTTGCAGGACCAATTGAAAGGGCTGGGAGCTTTTTTGAGCAACTCAATCGCCGTTCATCTATCAGCTACGATCAGTCGCGAAGTGGAATTTGGCTCCTCAGCCTCGGCTTTTTTAAGAAATGCGCATTGGCCGATCCTCTTTTTCCCTTGGTCGACACGATATTCCGGAATCCTCAAAACATGAGTTTTGGAACTATTTTTATGTGCCTTGTGCTCGCTCGTTATCAGATTTTCTTCGATTTTTCCGGATACACGGATATCGCACGAGGAATCTCGAGGCTTTTGGGCATTGAGTTGATGTCCAACTTTGATGCTCCTTTTCAAGCGACCAATATCTCCAGCTATTGGCGTCGATGGCATATTTCTCTGTCCAGTTGGATTCGTGACTATGTCTTCGTGCCTCTCGCGCTTTACTGTAGGCAAAAGTGGCAGATTTGGCTCATCGTCGTCCTTAGTTTTATCGTCCTGGGCCTGTGGCACGGACCAAGCTCAAATTTTATAATCTATGGATTGATCCAGGGCCTTTTGATTGCCGCCTTCGAGTTAATTCGGCCACTTCTCGACGGGTTTAAAAGCAAATTTACATTTCCCTTTTCGAAAGCCGCTTACTCAGTGATCGGGTGGGGAATTACATTCCTCTTTTTCGTTTGCCCGCCCGTCGTTTTCTTCTGGCTCAGAGATCTCGTGATGATTAAGGACGTGTACGCACAAATGTGGACAAGCTTGATCTCAAACAAATTAACTAGCTCAACTAATCTCGCGTTGCATCAGGATTTTTATAAGTTTTTTATTTTTATTATCTTTGTCGAAGCCATGCAGTTTCTTCACCGACGACATCCGATAGACGCTTGGTTAAAATCACAGCCAAGTCTTATTCGCTGGGGAATCTACTGGCTTGGCCTTATCTTATTCTTCCTTTTTGTTGACCTCGGAAGTCCAATGACATTTTCATATTCGCACTTCTAAATGCAGGAATCCGAACGGGGCCCCGGCCGATATTCCCAGAAATATTCTCTAGTGCCCTTTCCATATATTCTATCACTAGCTCATTGATTCTCTTGGCAATCAGGCGATGACCTGCATCGACGTAGTGATTTGGGTCAGAATAGACCTGCTCGTGGTGAGGATTAAATATGCAGGTAAAATCATGAAAGTTTTCCTTTTTTGAATCCTTAATCTCATCCCTTAAAATAGAAAATATCTTTTGAGAACCAGAGATATAGTCGTTCCAACTTATCTTCCAGACCTCCCGCTCGAAAAATGACTTCATAGAGGCTTCACTTTCAAGAAGAACTTCCCCAGAACAAATATCCATCTGAGGATTTAGTACCCATAAAAAGTCAGCACCCACAGATCGAGAAATAGCCTCCATCTGCTTAATTTTCGAAATAAAGAGAGGGCCATAAGGCATTTTTGGATAGTTACTTTGTCGGTATCCGTAAACGGATTGGTGAGATCCCTTGACAAGGTGGCTCAACAAGACTGACGTGTAAGGAAGTATATTCAAGGGCATAAATATACTGTCAATTTTCGAAGCCTCCAAAAGAAGCTTTTGGGAGAAATGAGTCGAGAAATCAATCGAATTGCCGAAAAAATTCAGCTGACTCTTTGTCGGCCCGTTAAATGAAATAATCAAATGCGGATTCCAGTAACTTGTTTCCGCTGAAAGCCTTAATACCTCTTGCGCAACATTATGGGAAAAAACCGTGGTGTTAAAAACATAGACTCGAGAGATTCCCTTCCGTTTGAGCAATTCAAGATTATCGTTGAGTAGACGGTGAAGCTGCGAAGGCCAGGTATTTTCGTTGTTAGATGCACCCCAAATCGATGTTGAGGATCCTGAAATAACAATTCTGAAAATTGATGGATCTGAGACTATCTTGGACAAGTCGTAATCTTGGTCTTCGATCTTCGACGTGTGAGCAATCAAACCATATTTGTCGGTACGAAATCCGTTTGGAGAATAAATCGCTTTTCCATTTTCATCTGGAATGATCGCGAAAACCTCGGCGTTTGACTTGAAGCGAATACCCAAGATAGGGTCTATGACAAAATAGTCCATTCTCTTTCTATTTAGATCTGAATTTCTAAGCAACGAGTAATGGTTGTTCTCTGTGAAATCCACGAAGGGTGTGCGATGAGTAGCTGCAGGCGTTTTTTGTCGACCCGTTGGAGACAAATAGAACCAAACGGCAGACCCCAATTCAAGGAAAACAAGAACCACGAAAACAGCAGCCAGAAAATTGATAATGACTCTGAATAATTTCATCCCTAGAATTTAACATGCTTTTTGTCAGCAGCCAGTTTTTAATTTTTCTCACAGTTGTAATGATTTTATTTATTCTTATCCCGTGGACGAAGGGACGGCGACTTTTGCTGCTCGCAGCCAGCTATTATTTTTATGGATGCTGGGGATTACGATTTATTGTCTTTCTAGCTGTTATCACTCTTGTTTCTTATGTGACGGGCCATCTCGCTCTTCGCAAGGAAGCCTCGAGGCAGAAGTCTCTCATCAAGGCCGTAGGGATTGGCATTATTGTTCTAGTCGTGTTCTCCTGTAAAATCCCATCTTCCATAATTGACGCCGCGTTTGAGTTTGTCAGTCGCTCCCATGATTCAAATAGAATCTCTCTCCTCTTTCTGCTTCCGGCAGGGCTCTCCTTCTATTCTTTTCAAGCGATCTCCTATATTGTTGATCTCGAGAAAAAGGTGCCCAAGGATCATAGCTTTCTCGATTATGCTCTTTATCTCAGTTTTTTTCCTCAGATTCTTGCTGGTCCCATTGAAAAGCCTGACAATATGATCACTCAGTTGATCGGCCCACTGCGGTTTTCGAGGAATAATTTCTGTGCTGGCCTCGAAATCATTCTTCTCGGTCTATTTAAAAAAGTGGCAATTGCAGATCAACTTTTGTTTCTCACTGAGCCGCGCTTGGTTTCCTATTCGAGTCTATCCCTGCTTGAAACCTGGGAGTTGATGATTGCGTTTGCTCTCCAAATATATTTTGATTTTTCTGGATACACCAACATTGCAAAAGGTGTGGCACTGATGTTTGGCATTCGTTTATCAAATAATTATTATGCCCCATACATGGCAAGAAATATCTCCATCTATTGGCAAAGACGACA
Source organism: Bdellovibrionales bacterium (assembly GCA_016716765.1). Classification (NCBI taxonomy): domain Bacteria; kingdom Pseudomonadati; phylum Bdellovibrionota; class Bdellovibrionia; order Bdellovibrionales; species Bdellovibrionales bacterium. The sequence goes on from JADJVA010000020.1 coordinate 1,059,904, forward strand.
CATGACACTTTCTCGCTGGTTCCGCGATTACCTGTACTTCCCCTTAGGGGGCAATCGCAAAGGACCCATTCGCCAAGTGGGAAATATTTACTTTATCATGCTGCTTTCTGGGATATGGCACGGATTCCAAATGGGGTATGTCGCTTGGGGTTTGCTTCATGCCACGGGCATATCTCTAAATAAAATTTATACCAGATTCAAACCCACCTTGATGAAATTCCCGATTTCAGCCGCTCCGAGGGCCGCCGCATTTAGACTATTGGGTTTTCTTGGTCCACAAATTCTTACATTTCTCGTCGTTGTCTCATTTTTTTCCTTTTTTTCTGCAGACAAATTCACAACCGGATGGACGATATTTGGAGATTTATTTTGGAACCATCGTTTGGGTGATTCTCGTCATCTTTTCACTATTTTCGGTCTCATGTTTGTCCTCTACTCAATGGACCTCCCTGTGTTACTCAAAAAAGATGAATGTTTTACCCAATATCTTTCAATCCCCTCTCGCATCGCAGTGAATGGCTTTATGCTCATAGCAAGCGTGTCCTCTCTGGGCTTGGGAGCCCCTCCCGGTCGATTTATGTATTTTGATTTCTGACCACCATCACAAATGAGGAAAATATGGAGAATAACTTGAAACAGATCATTTACCCAATTTTGGCTCTCGCTTTCTCACTTGCTATTGCGCTGGTCGGCGCAGAAATTTTTGTTAGATTAATTTCCCAATATCATCGCGTGTATTCAATCGAAATGTTGCGTTATTCAAACCAATTGAAGGTACCCAGTTCAATACCTGGCTTGTCCCACGTGCATAAAAGGGACCAATTGGCTGAACTGATGGGGGTTTCAATAAAGACAAATGATCTTGGAGCAAGGTCAGAGTCAATGAGTACACTTAATAACAGTCGTCTTCTCGCATTTTATGGAGGTTCTATTACCCTGGGATGGGGGGTTTCTTCGGATAGGACATTTTCTTCTGTGGTCGTGTCTAAGTTAAATGATTCTCTGGGAACCCATTTCAAACCAATTAACTTTGGGGTCGGAAATTACAATTTGGAGTCTTCGTTGAGGCTCTTATTAGAAAGCTCAAAGCAGTATGACGGAGAACATTTTTTTGTTTGTGTCTATCCCGATGATTTTGCAACGAAGAATCAAGGCGGAAATTCCTATTTTTTTCGCCATTCCTATTTGGGAAACTTCTTGTTTTATCGCTTTCATCAGATCTTAAATCCTCTTCTACAAGACTCAGAGAAGAGCCAGGAGCCCTCTCATGAGGCGGCGGTGAGCAAGGTTCTCCATGGACTCATTTTTCAAACACACGATTACCTTACCTCGAGAGGTGCAAGCTTAAGCTTTGTCTTTTTGCCAAGTTTACTTCTGGGAGGAGAAAAAAATGTGGAGGGGAAAATATTGGCAGAATTCTCTCAACTGTCTAAGGAATTGAATTTCTCAATTCTTGATATTCGAGGGGCTTTCGCCAACACTAACGATAAAAAGAGCCTCTGGGTGGCTCAGGACGACCCACACCCAAATGAGTTGGGCCACCGTCTCATCGCTAATGCCATTTTTGATATGCTCATTCAAGAAAAAAATCGTGACCAACAGACAAGCAAAATTGAGAAAGAGTCCCATCGGTTGTCGAATTGATGGGACCTTTACAGAAGAAACTATAGGTTGACGATCTCTTTGATCAAGCCTTTTGGAAATTCAGAATCAAACTTGTCATAAACAGGCTGCATTGCTGACCGAAAACGCTGACGCTCTTTTTGAGACATTTCAATAATCTTTATGCCTCGTTTTTGAATTTGTGCGCGAATGTCAGTGGTATCGCTCAAAGTTGTTGCCCGCTCATCACGTCCTGCCTGAATTGCAGCCTTTTTGAGACTTTCTTTGTATTTTGCAGGAAGCTTTTCATAAAAAGAATTATTAACAAGAATGCCTGTTAAGAAGAGCGTATGAAAAGTTTCATTCATGACAGGAGCTTTAGATTCCAAGTCAGAACTATACCGAACATAGGTCGTCTCCAACCCATCGAGCTTTCCCTTTCCGGTCAACTCAGCACCGGCATCAATTGAACCCGGAACCGAAACTGCGCCCAGACGCCGATAAACTTCTTCAGTAACAGGACTCAAAGCTGTTCTCACTTTCAGGCCTTTGAAATCCTCGTATCGGTTAATCTGTTTTGTCGCAGTTGGAATGATGCGATATCCACCGCTGTAGGTAAATGCCAATCCGCGTATGTTATGGGCGACCAAGCTCTCCATAAGCCGATTGCCCGTTGGCCCCTCGAGCACCCGTGCCGCATGTTCGTGGTCTCTGAACAAAAATGGAAGATCGAGCACATAAAAGGATTTCTCCAGCTGGCCCATCTGAAATGTATATGTTTGCGTCATTTGAATCTTGCCGGCCTGTACATCCTTGATCAGTCCCTCGATTGTGGCACCCTCACCCCCATACTCTTTGAGAGTCATGATCTTTACGCTCATTTGTCCTTTGGTTTCATCTGCCAATATCTTCTGAAAATTTACTGCAGCATGCCTGAAAACGGAAGAAGGTTCATGGGCAAGCACCCACTTTATCTCAATCTTCTCGGGTTGAGATTCTGCCGCCCAGCCAAGACCAGATCCCGCCATAGCACAAAATATTGCGACGCCAAAAAAGCTCAATAGTCTCCCTACTCGATTTTCCATGCTTTGCCCCCCAAAATAATTCTTACACCTGACAAGACGCCAAATGTCGACCACGAATCTCTAGATTCCTCTATAAATAAATCCGATTGGTAACAAACAACTTCTCAGCCTGTTCAGACTATACAAGTAAGTTCTGTTTTACCATTGATTCAGGAGAAGTTCTGGACCTTGGTCCTGTTTTACCAGAGCAACGGCCAAGTTGCTCTGGTTTTACAACTTCAGACTATCTCGCTCGAAAGCTGATCTTTGTTTTGTTCGTCGCAGATTTTTTATCCGTTTGCTTACGCGTCATCCAAAATGGCTGCTTGGCTCCATCACTTTTCGTCGAATTTTTACGCGAAAAGTCCATGTCTCTCTCACCAAATGGGCTTTTCTCCCTTTTACGACCTTCAGGCTTCACATCTGAATCACGGTGAACAGGACCTTTTCGGCCAATAAAACTTCTCTCTTGACTGCTCCGAGCGGTGGTCCGCCCATTTTCCGAGCGGCTGCTATTCTCTTGCCCCCGCCAAGACCCACTCTTCGCGGCGCCACCACGGCCCTCCGAACGAGGAGGAGGAGACCCAAATGGTCTGCTGCCATTCCCTCGAACTCCACCACGATCCTCCGGCTGATGAGATCCGCGGGGTCGGAATTCCTCTCTTCTTGGCTGAAAACGACGATCGCGTTCACCTTCGCCAGCGCCCTGATTTCGAAGGCCCCTCTCACCAGATGACCGGTAATCTGACGATGTTCTCTCTCGGCGCTGACCTCCTGCTGGCCTATCTCGACGATCTTTCTCAAAAGAGCCTGATCGTCCTCCCAATGGCAAATCTACGCCTTGAATTCGATACTTTTGAGCAATCACTCTCCAAGTTCGCACTTCGTTAGGAAGAACAAACGTGAGCGCCTCACCGCTCGCTCCATTACGGCCTGTTCGGCCAATGCGATGAACATAGTCCTCATCGACCATAGGGAGATCATAGTTAATCACATGCTCGATTGTGGGGATATCGAGACCTCGTGCCGCAACGTCTGTAGCGCACAAAATTCTAAATTTTCCCTCTCGAAATCCACGAATAACTTGATTTCTCTGTCCTTGAGTGCGCCCGCCATGAATGAGAGAAACTTCGTGACCATAATCCTTCAGAAACTTTGCTAAGATGTCTGTCTTTCTTTTGGTCTTAAGAAAAATAATGACGGAGCCCTTTCGCTGATTGAGTTCATCAAGAAGTTTATCGTTCTTCTCCCCAAGAGTCGTTTGGATGACTGATTGTTTGATGGTTGTGACAGGACGAGAGATCTGCCCAGCAGAAATACTCACAGGAAGATGCAAATAGGACTCTGCCAATTTGCGAACCTTAGCTGTAATGGTAGCTGTAAAAAAAACGGTCTGCCGTTGCTTTGGAAGAAACTTCAGAATCTCGTCTAACTGCGGAGCGAAACCCATGTCGATCATGCGGTCCCCCTCATCAAGAACTAAGACTCCTGTGCTTAAAAGATTTATCGATCTCCTGTTGAGGTGATCGATCAGTCTACCCGGAGTCGCAATGACGATGCGAGGGCCACGCTTAAGAGACGTCAATTGTCTTCTGATATCAGCCCCACCGACCAAGGTGCAAGAACTGACTTCCCTCGTGTGTATCGTCAAGCTTCTGATCACATCAGCTACTTGCTGGGCAAGTTCCCGCGTGGGCACCAGAAAAAGTGCGTTTTTCTTTGGATCACTTAAGACGCTCACAATAGCAGGCAAACCATACGCAGCTGTTTTTCCTGATCCTGTTTCAGCGCAAGCTATGAGATCCTTTCCTTCAAGAGCGAGGGGTATCGCCTTTGATTGAATTTCGGTTGGCTCAGTAAAATTTAGATCCTTTAGCGCCTTTTGTAGGGGCGCCGGGAACGGCATACTTTGAAATGTGGACATTTTTACCTCTGTTTTAGACATTAAGCCGCAAAAAAGAGGTCTGCTGACAAATTGAGCGAACTCTCGATAACGACAGCGCAACCTATCGTGATATATCGCGTCATGTCAAATGGCATTTTCTGTAATCGTAGGAGCTTGAATTGACTGATATTCAACCCATTTTGGCACCTTAAGATGGCAGTTGATTTGAACCAATTTCGATTTGAAGTAAACTATTTGGGCGAACCGGAAACTTCCTTAAGCTCTCGAGATAGATCTCGTAAGCGGGACGAAAAAGGTTCACGTAGGTCCTTATGAGTTCGGCGGACATTCCCTCGCGTCCCATAGCCACCATCGCTTCCTCCGCTCTTATCCTCCAGTTCGATATGAAATCCAAACTCTTGGGAGTCAGTTGAATAAAACTATCCAATATTTTGTACCAGACTTCATATTTCGGCAAAAATCCGTTGATGGCCCTCATGTGAACCTCGGATATTTGAGAAGAAGCAAGTGGTCTAAAACCAAGCATCCAACCTTCAAGAAATACAATGCTCAATGGTCCTGCAACTTTTGGCCACTCTGAAGTGGGTCGACGATCTCCCAATCCTTGATAAGCCGATTTATCATACCGAGGAATTTGAACCGTGCCGGCCTTCCCAAGACCTTTGAGATCGCTCAGCACTTGAAGACCCAATTCAATGTCATGAGTGCCAGGATATCCTCTCATCTGAAGATACGGATTCTCTCTATATTCTCTCGCCAATGCCACCTGCTGATCTCGACGAAGATAAAAATCGTCAATGGATAAGGATATCGCCTTCTCCCCATCAATCTCAAAACACTGACGTAAGGCCTCTGTCAGAGTCGTTTTTCCAACTCCCTGAGGGCCATTCAAGCCAATAAACAATGGATAGTCAGATTCATGATCTTTGAGTTTGCTGCGACACCAAAAGTAAACCGGCAGATAAAGTTGAACGGCCCTCTCTTCAAATTGATCAGATTTATGAGAGGGGTCGACTTTAGATCTAAGAGCCCGCAAGACCCGATCAAAGTCTTCTCTTCCTATGGGAGAATCCATTTCAAGTGAATCCAACAGACTCCTCACTTGCGGAGACAGCCCCATGTTCAATTTATCCTCAGAGTTAAACAATTTGTGCCTGCATGATCCAACGTTTTCGTCCCCTTTCAATGATTTCCTCATCAGTACGGATGGACCAGCCTCGCCTCTTCAGCTCGCTACGAACCATTTCAGGTGATTTGTTCGGCCCTAATACCAAATTTATATGTTTAACCGGTCCCAAACGCGACAAAAATTTAACAATGAGATGAGCGCCGACCCCGGATATCACAATATTTGCTCGCTCTGATGGCATTGCCATTTTTAACATATCGCCAACCCTCAGTTGAAGGGCGGCTCCAACACTCAGCAAGTCATACTGATATTTGTTCAACAAATTTCTCAACGGACCTACCGCAAGTTCTGACTTATCAACAAATATCACACCGGGAAACCGTCCCGACATCAAACATCTTCTCCCTACCAATCCGTGGTCACAACAAAGGTCCCATACTTCATAGGAAGGATCCAACAATTGATAAATTCTCTCCAATCGTTTGCTGAGCGACAGCTTCCTGACGTCCGTCCTCTCCTTCAAGTTCTCCACTCTGGGGACACCTCATTCTCCTCTGTTTCAGATGATTCTATTTGAACACCCACCTTGGGGCCATTTTGAGCTTTCTGCATCCAAGGCTCGATGTTTTTCCTAATTTAAAAATTCCATTGCTGCAAAAAAACTCTCACCTCATTTAATATTCGCCACGATCTTAAAGCAGGCTCTGCCTGTTTCTGTAAACGATCGTGGCCTTCTAAAGCCGCTAATACCCCGTAGTAGCCCCTACTAAAATCAACAAATGGATACCATCCAAAAACCCCCGGACACGAACGAGCATTCAGAGTTGAGCAGCCCTCTTTGCCACCAGGTTCGCATTCAATCCAATTGCCCAGACCAAAATGATAATTCTTTCCCAAGAGAGTCTTCATTGGCGATGCGTCCACCAACGTGGATGTTGAAAACTGGTCTGACATCATTTTATCCACTAAGGTATCCGAAATAAAACCATTTCTCTCGGCAATGAGTGCTTTAAGTATTCGAACAAAGTCCATCATGTTGATCACCAACCCCTCAAATCCGGACGGGTTTATTTCACCCTCACGATCGATTGGATCAGTGAAATAGGTTGTCTCCCGCTCCAAATCCAATGGCAATATCAGCTCACTTTTCACTATTTCCTTCCATTTTTTCTCCGCGGCCCTTTCAGCCATGGCCATTGCAATCTGGATATGAGAGGGGCCATAAGAAAAGGCCTCTCCCTCTTTGCGCAATGGAATTTTTTCCTCATAGAGATTCTTCTTAACTTCCACTGCGCAGCCTTGGAGGGTGCGATCAGAACGGCCAAAGCAATTAAAATTCTCGATTCTCCCTGGCAATCCTGATGTCATACTCAACAAGCCCCGAAGCGAAATCTTTCCCGCATCACCGGCCCACCCCAAGACAGATCCCGTCGTGCTGCTGAGCTTCAAATCTCCCTTATCCACTAACCTCAAAAGAACAACCGTTGAAACCCAAACAGAAGATGACCCAGCCGGAATCAAATCGGTGCCAGAGAAAGGTCGCTGCCCGCTCGGGCTCTCAATGTGACCGAGAGCTTTTGCAAATATCAGCTGCCCATCTCGACGAAACAAAAACAAACCCACACCTGTTCGTTTTTCTTTACCCATTTGATCCACGAGAAGAGCGGTCAATTCATCTTTGAATTTCTGACTATCCACTCGAGCTACTTTAGTGTGTCCTCCGCGACGATGTTTAAGCCATCCTTCGTCTTGTTCCTCTCGCACAGAATGACAAGATAATAGAAAATGAAGCAATATTACTGTTAAGACAAAAAGAGATCCATTCAAAGTTTTTTGCCCCCTTATTAAGTTCCTACTGGTTTCCAGGTCAATCCTAATGAAAGAATTTTATCAATAAGAATCGTGTAGCTGAGGCCATAGGCAACTGCTGATGCCGCAAAGTCCTCCCCGTTTCCAATATCCGGATTTGGATTGGCTTCAATGACATAAATATTGCCTTCGGCGTCCATGCGCATATCGATTCGAGCATAGCCACTCAATCCCAAAGCCGAATATGTTCTCTTTGCCACTTTTTGCATGCGGATCAACAAAGACTGATTTAGGTCTTGAGCAAGTCCAGTATCTATTCCAAATTTTTTGCGATATCGAGAGTCCCACTTTACCCTGCGGGTCGCCACCTTTGGCACTCGTTCTGAAGTGTTCTTAAAAGTAAGTTCCCATAGCGGGAAGACTTGAAGTCGTTTATTACCAATGACTCCTACATAAAATTCTCTTCCGTCTATATAAGATTCTACGATGACATCCGAATCTACTTTTTCTGAAAAATAGGATATTCTCTCTCGTAAATTCGCCTCATTCCAAACAACGCTATCCTGAGTGATTCCCATACTGGCCTCTTCGGTCAGCGATTTAACAAACAACGGATATTGCAACTTTTTAGGGAGGTGATGGGGGCCCGATTTTGAAAAAACCAAAAAATCAGGGGTTGGAATCCGATGAAATCTCATTAATTTTTTTGCTAAATCCTTGCTCCTTGCGATAATCAATCCACGCGGATTGCACCCCGTATAACTAACACCTAACATTTCAAGGTAACTCACCACATGCTGATCAAAAGTCGCCTGTCCCGCAAATTCCTCAAGAAGATTGAAAATGATATGAGGCGAAAAACTCTGAATTGTCTGACGAATCACATGGGTATCATCTCTGACGCCAAGAAGACTGACTTCGTGACCCGCTTCAACGAGGCCCTCTCGAACATTATATTCTGTCTTCCAAGAAACATCGTCCAAATCCTGGCCAACTGGAACCTTCTCCGGAGGAACAAGGTCTTCATGGACGAGCACAAGAACCCTTAATCTTTTCATAGAATTATATGGTGCCGCTTTCCTGCAAAGTCATCAAGAGCCTGAGCCGTCACAATGTCCAGAATAGGACCTATTTTTTGATCTGGAGCAACCCTCAAACCAAGTTCTCTCGCACGATGGGTCAACCGCCGAATGACTTGATTCACCCGATATTTGTATTCTCCCAATCCTTCAGCCACCTGACCGCAAAGATAGGATCGATTTTCCATGATGAATTGGTCCACCTTTGGTCCACTAAAACATGAGCGGCCAAATGCAGTAGATAATTTCTCGTCGAGATCGATGACATTATCAAGACCCAGTTGGCGTCGCTTCTTCATAAAATACTGACCCAAGGTAAGCTGGCTGCGATGAAGGGGTTCATAGGTGCTCTTTAATCGATTTAACGGCCTCCGTCCCTTGATGCTGGTCATTATTGCGTCCATCGCTTGAACTTTTTTGAGAGCAGACCATCCGCTGTATCTGGTTCTCCAGTTTGAAGTCGGGTCTAGCCAGACCGCAAAGGTTTCTGCAAAGTCCTCGTCTGGATGACTTTGGGCATAGTTATTTGCCAAATGCCGGACAAATCTCCGACTATATGGCTGAGGCAAATAAGAGCGAGGATAGGGGGTCTGAGAAGAGCCAAAGACCTCAATTCTCAATCGATCCTTGCGGAGCCGGTAGGCATTCTCAAGGGCGTGCCCTGTTTCATGCCGCAATACCCTCAGAAGATCCAACGGCTTTTCTCCCTCCGCAAATCCGATAAATCTCTTTTCTAATTCCAATAATCGAGAATCTAATAGATAGAATGGAATTGAAATTCCCGGAATATAATCGGGACAAAACCACTCTTCTCCAATCCAAAAATGAGGAGCAAATACCAAACCCTTTCTTTGCAATTCACTACGAAGAGTTCTGATACCACGAACAAGGTTTGGCATCTCCAGGCTCAACTGAAAGGACCTTAAGGGCCTGTTCAATAGCTCTTGATCTGAACCTTGAACTCCACTTTTCACCTGCCGACCCTTCACAGCTGCTCCTATTGCTATTCCAAGCCAAACGCGAGAGCCAACCCAGCCATGCCCGATTTAACTCGAACATGGCAGCTGATCAAGTGCGGAGAATTTACCCCTCTGCGGAAAGGATATATCGGGTACCCAATTGAAAAATTTATTCAATTTGTCTCAAGGACGCGCTGAACTGTATCATCTTGACCCGCCTGAATCCTGGCAGTTCTCCTCAGGGGCCCCGTCCTTTCGTTTTGATGGATCAATAATGATACCTTCAGCAGAGCAGGCAGAATGTCGATAAACATTCGATGGGTAAAACTAAGACCAAAGTTCTAGTAGCCTCGACAGATTCCGGTTTCCTTCAAGAAACAATGGGCCCTCTCAGGATTGACTACGATGTCCAAGTGGCTACTTCGACCGAAGCTGCCACTTTTTTAATCAGAGAATGGGAACCCTTAATTCTACTGATTGACGGCGATTCTCTCATTTTTAATTCTCTCTCTCAGATTCGCCACTTGGTGCCTATTGCTCAAATGGGAATAATGGTTTTAAGTTCCTTCCAAAATCCAGAAAAGGAGGAGAGATCCTTTCGGGACGGTTCGGACTATTTTCTATCATCAAACTCATCGCCTAAAGGATTGCGACTTAGAATCTCCTCACTTTTAAGAAGAATTTCATCCGGGAGCTCCTCTCTTCCGGTTAATACCCCTCTCACATCGATGGGAGGGTCCTGGAATGCCGAAAATAATATGATTAAATTTAATGATATCCTCATTTATCCCAATGATTTCTTGGTCAAAAGAAATAGCGAAATCATCAACACTACGCCAACTCAATTTAAGTTGCTATTGGCCTTTGTTTCTCGGCCCGAACATCTTCTGTCACGCCAGTGGTTAAAGGAGAATGTTTGGGAGAACGCAAGTATATCCTACAGGTCAATTGACGCGCAAATCTCAAAACTAAAACGCCAAATTCCAGAGCTTGAGAACATATTGATAAATATTTACGGAAAAGGCTATATCCTAACGAAGCCACACAATCTCGCAGCCTAAAAGAAATTCAATTACTTTGGACAAGTGACATCTACACTTACTGTCGTTCCTGGTGGTGGCTGAGGATTAAAGGTCAATAATCGCTCACTATTTACATTAAAGTTTATTTGAGTCCCTGGGGTCGGGGAAAAGGCCACCTTGATCTTATCATTGGTCGGAACGCATGGAAGTACTTTTATATTGGCATTTACAGCTGCCAGGTTTCCAATATCTCCCATCTGTGCACCATAGTCTCCTGCACAAATGCTCCCCGAGCGCCCGGCAAGAAAGCTGGAATGTGCCGCCTTTAACTCAGGATCTTGGTTAGCATTTGCAAGCCTGGCGTACTGATAACCATAATACCCTTTCACTCCCGTTTGACTATTCTGAATGTTAAAGCAAGAAGTGTCTCCTGGCTGAATAATAATAGTATGGACGCTCACCGTCTTGCTGGCCCCCAACTGGGTATGAATTTTTTGTGCAAAAGTCAGGGGCAGATCATAGGTTTCGAGAGGATACCCAGATATATTGCCCCCATTTGTTCGCTCATCTTCATCCGACAGAATGACGACAGCCAAATGCGAATCACTCCGAAAAAATTTCCCATCTGCCTGATCCAAAGCCATATTGAGAGCAAATATTCCACGTTCATCGCCCGAGGGACATGCGCTTCCTGTTGCGGTATCACAGTCCGAGGTTTCGTTTCGTTTTATCGTTTCCCTAAATTTCTGAACCACTTCAGGAGTATTGGCGCTGATAAGCGTATCGCCGTTCGAAAACTTCAGAAACTTTCCATCTTGAAAGGCTCCGTTGCCGTTTGCTTTCCGAGGGGCACTATTACCGGGGCTGGAGGAAATATCTGTTGTGACAATTGCAATTTGATAGTCTAGACCTGAGATTTCGTTCAGTAAGTTTGGAAATCGATCAGCCATAGAAGTCTGTTCGACATACATGGATCCAGAATTGTCATCAACGAAGAGTATGTCCATTCTACCAACCTTGAACTCAAAATGGTAATTCAGCCAACCTGGGGCCTCAAAACAGGAACTGTTAGTCGGATCACTATTTGCCTCCGCACATTGATCACTGGGAACCGACTGAAACTTAACGTCGGAGCATCCCACATAGATAGTGATTGCGGTCATTACTATAAGGTGTCTGCTGTATTTTCTAATAAAACTCATATTTGAGCCTTCCTGCTATTACACCTCCCTAAGTCCAATTGTTGTGCCATTTTGGCTCAATTCATAAGGCATTGTTTTTATTGATATTTTTTAAACCATCTGAGTTCCTCATTCCAATTAAGAGATGTAAACGAACATGAAATGAGCCAATAATTGTCCCATATTACGACATAACTCTTCGCCCCTTTAGAGAAACCAATTCTCTTCTCCATCACATTGCCGGGCGAACCAGCAGCGAGTTGTAAAATCCCCTCAAACATTCAATTTGCTGAATACTTCAGCGGCCTTACAGAGACCTAAGTCCACTATAGCGGAGTTGGAGCTTGGCATTCTAAGGTCCAATTGAGAAAATCAGTCACCACCCCAGCAAGGAAAGAGAAAAAAACTCAATGCCCAAGTCACGGCTCCTCAAGACGTTGAAAGCAATTAACAATATTGCTCCCCTCATAGTTATCTTTCTCGCTCTCGGTTGGACCTTGAGTTCCCTCTTGACTCAAGCGCAGTTTCTCAACTCAACTCAAGTAGAAAGACTTCAATCTCTATGGAACCAAGATGTTACTGATTTGGAGAATGCAAAAGCCCTTCCTGAGGGATGGTATCGTATCAAAAGTATAGAATTCTATTCGGGAGACAATGGGGCCCAAAAATGGATTGATGAAAAGCTGCGTCCACCTCAAAAAACACTACCTAATGGCACGCACAGATTGGAGATTCTACTCCTATCATTTGAAGATAAGGGAAAAATCGGTGCTATCGTCCAGTACAATTTGGTTGATATAAAAACTCAAAATATGGAATGGGAACTCGGTCGAACATTCTACCTAAATAGCAATAAAAATGAATGGATTGAATGGTATGAAGAAAAAAAGGAGAGTATTCAAAATCATTTTGCCCACTATCTTCCTATTACTCAAAATCCACCAAATCAAAATTCTTCTCTCTCTCATCCATCGGCGCCAAAAGTACCAAATACACCGCCATCAAAGAATTCAGCGCCATTAAGGGAAGAAAAAACATCCGACAAATAATCTCTGAATAAATATTTCAATACAAATTTTAGACATAAAAAAAACCCAACCGGTTTTCACCGATTGGGTTCAAAAAAAGAGCTGGCATCGTGCTACTCTCCCACAGGGTTACCCCTGCAATACCATCGCCGCTGGCGGGCTTAACTTCTGAGTTCGGAATGGGATCAGGTGTACCCCCGCCGCTAGAGACACCAGCAAAACTGCTTAAATTTTCATATCCAATTGCACTCAAGTCATTCTTAGCAAGAATATACCTAAAGTTATAAAAAAAGCCTCACGAACAATTAGTACAGGTCAGCTAAACACGTTACCGTGCGTATACCTCCTGCCTATCAACCTTCTAGTCTCGAAGGAGTCTTAAGGGGGCCGAAGCCCCAGGGAAAATTAATCTTGTGGTTGGCTTCCCGCTTAGATGCTTTCAGCGGTTATCCGATCCAAACATAGCTACCCTGCGGTGCCGCTGGCGCGACAACAGGAACACCAGAGGTTTGTCCATCCCGGTCCTCTCGTACTAAGGACAGCTCCACTCAATTTTCCTACGCCCACAGAGGATAAGGACCAAACTGTCTCACGACGTTCTGAACCCAGCTCGCGTACCTCTTTAAATGGCGAACAGCCATACCCTTGGGACCTGCTCCAGCCCCAGGATGAGATGAGCCGACATCGAGGTGCCAAACACCGCCGTCGATGTGAACTCTTGGGCGGTATCAGCCTGTTATCCCCGGAGTACCTTTTATCCGTTTAGCGATGGCCCTTCCACGCGGGACCACCGGATCACTTTGACCTGCTTTCGCACCTGCTCGACTTGTAGGTCTTGCAGTTAAGCTCCCTTATGCCAATGCACTCGACGCCTGGTTTCCGATCAGGCTGAGGGAACCTTCGTACGCCTCCGTTACTTTTTTGGAGGCGACCGCCCCAGTCAAACTCCCCACCAGACAGTGTCCCTCGCCCAGATAATGAGCGCAGGTTAGATCTCAAAGCCAACAAGGGTGGTATTTCAATGATGCCTCCACCAAGACTAGCGTCCTGGCTTCAAAGGCTCCCACCTATGCTACACATATTGAATCTAAGATCACTGCCAAGCTAGAGTAAAGGTTCACGGGGTCTTTCCGTCCATCTGCGGGAACGCAGCATTTTCACTGCGAGTTCAAATTCGCTAGGCACCTGGTTGAGACACCGGAGAAGTCGTTACGCCATTCGTGCAGGTCGGAACTTACCCGACAAGGAATTTCGCTACCTTAGGACCGTTATAGTTACGGCCGCCGTTTACTGGGGCTTCGATTCTCTGCTTCGCCGAAGCTGACAAATCCTCTTAACCTTCCAGCACCGGGCAGGCGTCAGCATGTATACGTCGTCTTGAGACTTTGCACATGCCTGTGTTTTTGATAAACAGTCGCTACTCCCTAGCCTCTGCGACCACCGAAAGCTTCAGCCGTAAAGGCTTACACTCGCGATGGCACACCTTATCCCGAAGTTACGGTGTCAAGTTGCCGAGTTCCTTAACCAGGTTTAACCTAATCGCCTGAGAATTCTCATCTCACCCACCTGAGTCGGTTTACGGTACGAGCGATTCTGAAAACATACCGAAGATTTTCTTGGAACCATAGATTCTACCACTTCCGGGGATAACCCCCTCGCATTCACGCCTCAGAGTTAATGTGGAGCGGATTTGCCAACTCCACCTCTTACACGCTTACACCTGAATCCAATAACAGGCTGGTATATCTTAGTCCGTCTCTCCTGTACTTACATCAAAATCGGTAACGGAATATTAACCGTTCATCCATCGACTACGCCAATTGGCCTCGCCTTAGGTCTCGACTAACCCTGGGAGGATTATCCTTGCCCAGGAACCCTTGGGTTTTCGGCGGACGGGTTTTTCACCCGTCTTTAAACGCTACTTATGTCAGCATGATCACTTCTAGTTCGTCCAGCTGTCCTCACGGTCAACCTTCAGCCTACGCTAGAACGCTCTCCTACCGCTTATAGAATAATTTCTATAAGCTCGCAGCTTCGGTAACATACTTTAGCCCCGTTAAATCTTCCGCGCAGAGCCACTAGACCAGTGAGCTATTACGCTTTCTTTAAAGGCTTGCTGCTTCTAAGCCAACCTCCTGGTTGTCTCAGTAGCTCCACAACGTTTACCACTTAGTATGTATTTTGGGACCTTAGCTGGCGATCTGGGCTCTTTCCCTCTCGTCTCATGACCTTATCACCCTGAGACTGCCTCTTGGGATAACTATCACCGGCATTCGGAGTTTGATTGGGTTTGGTAATCTGGTAAAGACCCCTAGCCCATTCAGTGCTCTACCTCCGGGATAGAATTTCCCAAGGCTATACCTAAATATATTTCGGAGAGAACCAGCTATCACCCGGTTTGATTGGCCTTTCACCCCTAATCACAGCTCATCCAAAGAGTTTTCAACCTCAACTAGTTCGGCCCTCCACGCGGTATTACCCGCGCTTCACCCTGGCCATGATTAGATCACCGGGTTTCGGGTCTATTCTCTGCAGACTAACGCCCATTTCAGACTCGCTTTCGCTACGGCTCCACCTAACGGCTTAACCTTGCCTGCAACAATAACTCGCTGACTCATTATGCAAAAGGTACGCGGTCACACTGGCACATTCGTGCATAGTGCTTCCACTGCTTGTAAGCCTATGGTTTCAGATTCTATTTCACTCCCCTCTCGGGGTTCTTTTCACCTTTCCCTCACGGTACTAGTGCACTATCGGTCATCAGGGAATATTTAGTCTTAGAGAGTGGTCTCCCCAAATTCCCACCGGGTTTCACGTGTCCGGTGGTACTCGGGATCCTTTCCAGAGGCTAAAGCTTTTTATTTACAGGGCTATCACCTTCTATGGCCGATTTTTCCAAATCGTTCTACTAAACTTTAACTTTTAACTCTGCGAAGTCATCCTAGCGACTTCTGAAAGTCCCGCGACCCCTCTTGTACAACGCCTAGGAGCTTTAACATACAAAAGGTTTAGACTTTTCCCCGTTCGCTCGCCACTACTGAGGGAATCTCGTTGATTTCTTTTCCTGAGGGTACTGAGATGTTTCACTTCCCCTCGTTCGCTTCTTGAAACTATGTATTCGTCTCAAGATACCAGTAAAACTGGTGGGTTTCCCCATTCGGACATCTCCGGATCAAAGCGTGTGTGCCGCTCCCCGAAGCTTATCGCAGCTTACCGCGTCCTTCATAGCTTCCTGATGCCAAGGCATCCACCATAAGCTCTTAGTAGCTTCATAACTTAATAGGTATTTACCTTGCTAAAAACTAAAACTAAATTAAGCAATTTCTAATATCTAAATCACAATCTATTTAATTTTCAAAGATCAATTCAAACTTTCCAAGCTCATCATGTAATCATCCAAAACAAATTGGCGAATTACATGGTGGGCCTGGGAAGACTTGAACTTCCGACCCCACGCTTATCAAGCGTGTGCTCTAACCAACTGAGCTACAGGCCCAAGTCACCTGAACGAGTTCACTCTCTCAAAACTAAACAGCTAGTCAAAGGTCTTGGGTTGACCATAGAATGGAGACTTTCTTACGAAAATCTCTGCATCCTTAGAAAGGAGGTGATCCAGCCGCAGGTTCCCCTACGGCTACCTTGTTACGACTTCACCCCAATCATCGACCATACCTTGGGCGCCTGCCTCCTTGCGGTTAGCACAGCGACTTCTGGTACAACCAACTTTCATGGTGTGACGGGCGGTGTGTACAAGGCCCGGGAACGTATTCACCGCGGCGTGCTGATCCGCGATTACTAGCGATTCCAACTTCATGGAGTCGAGTTGCAGACTCCAATCCGAACTTAGATCGGCTTTTTGGGATTTGCGAGATCTTGCGATTTTGCTTCCCTTTGTACCGACCATTGTAGCACGTGTGTAGCCCTGGACATAAGGGCCATGAGGACTTGACGTCATCCCCACCTTCCTCCGACTTAACGTCGGCAGTCTCTCTAGAGTGCCCAACTTAATGCTGGCAACTAAAGACAGGGGTTGCGCTCGTTGCGGGACTTAACCCAACATCTCACGACACGAGCTGACGACAGCCATGCAGCACCTATATAGCGGCCCGAAGGCGACCCTGTCTCCAGGTGTCTTCCACTACATTTCGAGCCCAGGTAAGGTTTTTCGCGTTGCATCGAATTAAACCACATGCTCCACCGCTTGTGCGGGCCCCCGTCAATTTCTTTGAGTTTTAACCTTGCGGCCGTACTTCCCAGGCGGGATACTTAACGCGTTAGCTACGGCACTGAAGGGGTCAATACCTCCAACACCAAGTATCCATAGTTTACAGCGTGGACTACCAGGGTATCTAATCCTGTTTGCTCCCCACGCTTTCGGGTCTGAGCGTCAGTGTTGGGCCAGATAGCCGCCTTCGCCACCGGTATTCCTCCTGATATCTACGTATTTCACCACTACACCAGGAATTCTACTATCCTCTCCCACACTCAAGCCAACCAGTTTCAAAAGCACTTCCCGGGTTGAGCCCGGGGCTTTCACTTCTGACTTAGTTGGCCGCCTACACCCGCTTTACGCCCAATGATTCCGAACAACGCTAGGACCCTTCGTATTACCGCGGCTGCTGGCACGAAGTTAGCCGGTCCTTTCTTCTGCGGTACCGTCATTTATTTCTTCCCGCAGAACAGAGCTTTACAACCCGAAGGCCTTCATCACTCACGCGGCGTCGCTGCATCAGGGTTTCCCCCATTGTGCAATATTCCCTACTGCTGCCTCCCGTAGGAGTCTGGACCGTGTCTCAGTTCCAGTGTGGCTGATCATCCTCTCAGACCAGCTACCGATCGTCGCCTTGGTAGGCCATTACCCCACCAACTAGCTAATCGGACGCGGACTCATCTTTTGGCGATAAATCTTTGACCCCTATATCCGAAGATATTGTGGTCTCATGCGGTATTATCTAATCTTTCGACTAGTTATTCCCCACCAAAAGGCAGATTATCCACGTGTTACTCACCCGTGCGCCACTAGTACTCATTCCGAAGAACTTTCCCCGTTCGACTTGCATGTATTAGGCACGCCGCCAGCGTTTGCTCTGAGCCAGAATCAAACTCTTCAGTTAAAAAATGAAATTCAAATTTCAACAACAAGAGCGTAATCTGCCTCCAAATTTTTGGAGCTTAATATACGCTTGCTTAAAAAATTGACCCTTACAGTTGTAACTATTTCTAGCTACTTCTGAAGGGACCCAAAACCATTATTTTGACTAGCTATTCAGTTTTCAAAGATCGAAATTCGAGAGGCTGAGAAAATAGGGCAATGAGGCGATTAGGTCAATAGTCTTTTTTATTTTAATTGGAATTCTGGAATATTTATTTTCAAAGGAGAGTTAGTCTTTTTTAATCCAATATAAGCCATTGATTTTACGATGTTTTATGAATTTTGCTGGACAGGGCAGCTTCAAGAGCGGTGAGTCGATAACACTCGACATGGTGTGTTTTCTGCTCACCAGTGCGATTTCTTGAGCTCTCTTCTCAAATTGCGCGAAGCGGCACTTTCTTCTTTTTTGAAAATTGCTGAGGCTCAAGGCTCAATCTTGAAACGTGATTCTCACCTACTGTGGATAGACGGCATCCGTAACGGATGGTGTGCGTATCGGGGTCCCGCTTGAATGACAAATTTTGCCCATCGGTGACATTTCACGTGAGTCCTGTTTTGTTTTCCCGCATTTTCCGTCTAGACAATAATCCTGAATTGAAATGCAGATGGGGCGTCTTTTGCATACCAACCTGCAACTAACCCATTTCTTGAGGATCACATGTTGAGCGTGGAACAGATAGTCTCGAAGCTAGCCCGTGCAGCAGTTTGTCTCATTCTTTGTCAAACTGGTTTGGCCGAAGATCAGAACGAAAACCCCATAATTGTTAAAAAGGTTGGTGAACCCGTTATCATACAGTTGGCGAACGGCAACACTGTTGAACTGAAACAAGTGGAAAGGTTGATCCCTTTGTCGTCAACGATCACTCTCTCTGAAAATTCTTGTTCCAACAAACTGGGATTGAAATGGGGATACGTGGTTCCAGTCGTCGTAAAAGCTTGATTCCCATCTGGAAGACCCACCCTTCAAAGCAAGGTGAATTGGTAACTAGATTCAACACAGATGAAAAAAAGTATGAGGTCGCATCCGAAACCTCACTGCAGTCGAGAAATGGCAGAAGTAGTTTTTTTGAAGCGGACTTGGCGAGAATGATTTCACAAGACATACAAGTTCAAGAGATTCAAAGAATCGCCGTTGAAAACCCTTCTGCTGTCGGTTGGTTTGAATGTAAAGAATCATGTGAAGGCGTCTTGCCTAAAGACGTCACGGCCCTTCTTTGGGACGAGAATTTCGAGATGGAAAATCGCGAGCTCGACCTAACTCGAAAGTCACAGACCACTGCAGTCAATCAAATCACGAGCCGCTTTGAAGGCATACCACTTAAGGTCAGTGGCAACCGGATCGAGTTCGGGCGTCCACGCAAGGCATATGGCGTCATCTCCGCATTTCTTCCAATGGGCGTAACTTATCAAATCCAGCTCAGCTTCCAAGCCCCAAATCTCGTTGATCCAGATGATGATCTCTGTCAGATGAAATGGGACATGGATTTTACAAGTATTTTCACCGAGTTTACACAAGCGCTTAACCAAGTCAGAGACACCGAAAGGATTAACCTACTGGAGTTAACAAATTACTCATTTCGAGCCGAGGACGAAGCAAATGCTTCCTTCAATGGGTTGTTTTCAGATTGGACGTACAGAGGAGAGGAGTACAAGAAATGAAATTCCTCATTTCTTTCGCCGTGGGTTTGGTGATAACTACCTCATCTATTGCCAAGCCGTTGAGCACGGAAGGCTACCTCACCAAAATTTCGGAGCGCTTAACAGGAAAATGGCCCTCACCACATGAGTTTTCAAAGCTCAAAAACGAAAAGTTGCGAACGGGCTGTTCTCAAGTGCCTTGCCTACAAGACTTCTTTCGGACGTATATTCGCGAAAAAATGGACTCCGGCGATTTTTACTCGGAGGCCGTTCTTAAAACTTACGAGCGCTTTGGGTTGAGAGCACCCGAGCGCCCACCGTTTCCAATAGATGGGAATGGAATCACTTCTTTTTATAATGATTCGACTGAAGATCTTCTCATCTACCGAGTCTTTAAGCTCAATCGTCCAATTGATGAGTTATTCACTAGTCAGGTCTATTGGCGCAGATTTGTCCCTAGTGACGGGCCCTTTGCCGACTACATTGGGCTTGATATTGACGGCAAGCGCGAAAGTGCCATTCAGGAGATGGGCGAGGACGAGCGTAAGCGGTATCCGGAAATCAGCAGTCTTGTTCCTCAGGTGATAGACCTCAACGGTCATCCCAATATAGCTGGACTCTTTTCTACCAAGCGCTTTTTGGAACGCTACTGGAATAGTCCGGCCAACGGCAATCGCAAACGTGCGGCAGCTATCTTCAAAATCATGCTCTGTGACCAAATGGCACCCGCACTCGAGCGTGACCAGCAGCAAGGGCGCGAAGAGGCATTGGCTCTCGGCGTGAGCGAGGCACAAACCACAGTTCGTAGCCTTGAGGAAATTCACCGCACCCGCCACGCCAATCAGAAGGACTGTCGGCAATGCCACATGCGCCTT
Source organism: Bdellovibrionales bacterium (assembly GCA_016716765.1). NCBI lineage: Bacteria > Pseudomonadati > Bdellovibrionota > Bdellovibrionia > Bdellovibrionales > Bdellovibrionales bacterium. Next base: position 1,080,348 of record JADJVA010000020.1, read on the forward strand.
GATCCGATGGCGCGAACTATGCGCCCTCTTGAACTTGGCGTAGCGGCATTCCCTTCACCTGGGAATCTCAAGTTCTACAATTCCTTTGATGATATCCAAGACATTCCCGTCAAGAATTTCTCGGATTTGATCAGGAAAGCGACGCAACAGCAAAAATACCTCGATTGCCAGCTCAATTGGCTAGTGACATGGATAATGGGGAGGGACGTGAACATCCATCCCGTCCGGTTTGCAACACTCATTGAGGACTTCGAGAAATCTGGCCGCAATATTAAATCATCAGTTGAAAACCTCCTTTTGTCTCCCGAATTCCAGGGAATTCCCAGCCAATTTGAGGAACCAACCTCGTTGACCAAATCGAATGTCGTATTTGAGGAATGTCAGTTCTGTCACGGATCGTTCCTGAAAACTCGGGGTGACAAGTTAAAACTGAACCTCGCAAAGATTGCGGTTGCTTTGGACTTGACCAATGACGGCGCGAACCGAACCATGCCGCCCAAGAGCCATTGGTGGGAACCGACAGAACAAGAAGTCCAAGATGTGAAGACTTGGATCCAAGAAGGTGCACCGCTCGTTAAAGGAGAACATCCGATCCTGAGCCCCGATGAAATTCAGCGTCTCTTGCAAAATCCAAGGAGTAAGAAATGACAATCCGCCAGTTTGCCATGATTTTTTCATCTGCGGTGATCGCATCCCAGGTCTCTGCTTTTTCAAAAAAGCCAGAGGCGAATCGGATGCGAAATTCGCTGCCTAATACTGCGAGTTTTGAGGAAAATTATGAAAGATTTCCGTCACCCTATGGAGTAATACAACAATTTCAGCGCATTTTCCCGGTGATAAATGACTATGTTAGGTCATCGTCCTGCTTGAGGATCGATGAGAAATCCGCTCCCGTTATCGGAGCCATTGATCCCCTTCAAGGCAGTGCTTTGGAAAAGGAGCCCGGAGCCCTTTTTTATCAGTTCTATCAAGATTGTGTCTACGAGTTATCGAAGAGCACATTTATGGACCAAATGCTTGCACACCAGAATTCGCAATTGATTCTTGGCAACGAACTGGACGCAGCGATCTCAAAGCGCTTGGAAAAATTTCCTTGCGATCAAGAAATGGGATTGGCTGAGGCTTGCGCCTATTCTGAGAGACAAACAAAAAAATGGGCCTTTTGGACTCGCGTTCAGTTTCACAGTCTTGATATGGATTTGCGTCTTTCTATGATGAGCCAATTTATCGAATTCCTCATCGGACCAGAAGAGATTCTGGAGGAGCGGAGCTACATCGGCCAGAAGACAGTTTTCGGTTTGTCGATCGCACACAAAGGTGAGCTTGCCCGCTTTATTTTAAAACAACTTGCCGATCTTGAAAGTCGTGACGGAAACGCAAAGTCGCCACTCGTTTATGAAATTTATGCCGAAACTGCGATCTTGCTACGCTTGGGGCCGGTATTGCAGGTTTGAGAGAGGATCAGTCATGTCAGATCGTCGCGAATTCTTAAAAAATATTGGTGGGCTGACTTGCCTGTCGGCCTTTGAGCACCTCGTACCTCCTTCATTGTCTTCACTTGTTTTAGGTGCTCAACGGGCCTTGGCGTCAGGACAGACTGATCCAAGTGCTCGCTTTGTGCTGTTCCGAGTGCATGGAGCTATGGACTCCACTTTGGGACTTCACCCACACCTTGGCTCTATACAAGGGATTGATCCCCAGGATTTGTTTCTTGGGTATGAAGGTGAAAACCAGCCACTCGAGAAAGTGGATGGCACTCAGATTTCACTCGGTCCATCCGCTCGTGCAATAGCACCTTTCGCCAAAGAGATGGCCATCTTGCGCGGGATTTACGTTGGACCCAACGACCTTGGCCACCCATTTGCTATTCAACATATGTCGAGTGGCCGCACTCAAGAATCAGCACCTCATTTTAGCGCCTATATCGGAAATCAGTTCGCTCACACAGGTGCATACGTCGTAACCAATTCCCCCCTTCAAACTGGCCATATCACATCTTTCCCAACGCTGCTGACCTCCGTCTTAAGGGAACAATTGATCAATATGGCTCACGGGACGAAAAGTTCAACACTGTCAGTTTACGTAAACTCAAAACAAAGTGTGACACGCTTTCTCGATCTCCAAGGACAGACCGAGAAGTTGGCTCGTTTTGTTGAGATTCTGGGTCATCAGGAAGGTGAACTTGACCAGCAGGAGTATGATCAACAAATTCGCAGAGGCGCTTCCCCCTCCATGGCCAGCGCGAGGGCCAAAGCTAAAAATTTGAAAGATGAGGATCTCGCTTTTGCAAGTCTTTATTCCGGCATCGCAAGGGTCGCTCAAATTGATCTGCGTACGGAAGAGGAACAGACCCTTGATACTCACGTCCAGCACGCGGAGACACATCTTGCCGCTCAAAGAAAACGCTGGGAACGCATTGCCAAATTTTTGGGCAACTTGCGACAGCATGATCTCCTGAAACAAACGCTCGTTGTGGTCGTGAGTGAGTTCAATCGCACGCCTGGACTCAACGCGAACGGCGGCAAGGATCATAATTACAGCGACAATGCTGTGGCTCTATTTGGCCGCGGAGTCAACGGAGGGACTGTCATTGGTGATCGGAGCCTTTTAAACGAAGCGATGGGTTTCCCTACGCTTTCTGGGCCGGGTCCTTCATTGACTTCGACTCAGGGGAGGTCGTCCCAATCAGCAAAGAGCTATGGCAGTCGGAGGGGCGCGCCACAGCAATACCGCAAAACGTAAATTTGATTCGTCCTGGGGATCTTTGGGCCTCGGTGATCCAGAGTCTCGACCCCAAGATGACGCGCTTAGCTCCCGATTCCTCACTCGGCATTCCGAGAATCTTTCACCGCAGTTAGGATGTGACACATTGCGCTAGACCATCGGATCAATGCAGCCTGGGTTACCGATTCGTCTGTGATTTCTTTGAAATTTCAAGGATTCTTTGGTGGAGGCAACAGGGATCGAACCTGCGACCTTCTGAATGCAAATCAGATGCTCTCCCAGCTGAGCTATGCCCCCACTTGTATTTAAGAGACGGTGGCAACATTGCCCAATTTAATCTGCGCGGTCAATAGGAAATAATTATCGTGATGATCCCATTTTGCCGGCCTGCTTTAATTTTTGAAAAAGGGCGAAAATGGGGGCTAAATTCAAATATTCAGGCTGAGTGTTTGCTGTTGACGTGGCTGATTCGGGTCAGCCATATCCTTTCCGACGAGAGATCAAAGCCGATGGCTTCGCCGCCCTCTAGAACGCTTCCAAAGACACGCCTCAAAATCTCTAACTCTTCGACTTGCGTCGCTCCAGAGCTGAGGGATTCCTCAATGGCGTCAACAACACTGATCAGGTCTGGGGTTGTCACCACAGAAGGTAGCTTTGCCATGTCGAGGCCCGGATTCACTGCGGGCTTGAATCCAACTAAACTTTCAGTTAATAAGATTTTCTTTCCTGAGTTAAAATTTATCTGTAGAAACGGATTTCCATCAGCGTCTGCTCGAGGAATCACTTCTTCGATTTCAGCCACCGGAAAACTGATGCTTTTGCCATCTGCTTTCTGAAATATCTTGAGAACAGAAGAAGAAGAGCCCTGATTGACCAAACCATCAGAATCTTCGATGTAATCAAGAATTTCAATCGCTGTTGGGTGCGGCCCAGCGGGCTTTTCTCTTTTTTTCAAAAACACAATCTCCTCAAGCAAAAGAATCCTGTCTGTTTTTCGACTTCTGCCCCTAAGACTTGAGGTTTTCTATTATTTTTGGTTTATTGTCCTGTGTCCGATTACGACGTTTCAAGGTGGAACAATATTCCTCAAGTTTGGAGTAGCTGATGTTAGTGACAAGATGGCAAGCCGCAATAGTCCCCGACATCAAGCAAATCACTGCAGTTTTTCAGGCTGAGGGTCTCGAGCCATTTGAGGAAGGTCTGGATCCTGACTCAGTTATTGGCGACCATCGCCATCCCTTCGACGAGGTCAGGATGGTGGCGTCTGGTCAGATGTTGATTGATATTTCTGGCAACAAACTGCTCTTACGGGCGGGGGACCGAATTGTTATTCCATCCAACACAAGGCACTCAAAAAAAGTGGAAGGCCCTCATGCCTGTGTTTGTATTTGTGCTTACAAGACCTACTGAGCACTGGCTCAGTCTCACTCAATTTCTATCTCATCTGACTTTGCATTGCGATTTTTAGGTAATGATCTCACTTTGGATAACAATCTCGAAAGACATCCTCAGGGCTTGGACTTTCCTTTCATCCAATCTAAGTACTGTTGCATGTTCTTTTCAAAACCACGAGAACACGGCTCGTAAAACTTATGCCCTATCGCCTCCTCAGGTAGAAACTTCTGATCGACCCATCCCGTTGGTCCCTCGTGGGAATAGGCGTATCCCAGGCCAAATCCCAACTGTTTTCCTGCCAAATTATTCTCAGATCGCAGAGATTTTGGAATAGCCAGAGAGCCTGTTTTTCTCACAAAGGACTGAGCCTTCCTGAAACCAAGGTAACTGCGGTTAGACTTTGGCGCGCAAGCCAAGTAAGTCACAACTTGAGCCAAATTAATTCCAGCTTCTGGCAATCCAACGGCTTCCACTGCCTGCAGCCCAGAAACAGCTACCCCAAGGGCCCGCGGGTCTGCATTGCCAACGTCCTCAGAAGCCAATACGATCAATCGTCGAGCAATATAAACTGGATCTTCGCCACCTTCTAACATTCTTGCAAGGTAGTAAAGTCCCGCATCAGGATCGCTTCCTCGAATGCTTTTTATGAAGGCAGAAATTGAATCATAATGAGATTCACCCGAGCGATCATGCCTCACCAAACTCTGAGAACAAACCGCCCACACAGATTTTTCATTTAAAGGGAAATTCCAATTGCTATCGCTTGCGGGAAGTTGAAAGGCCTCCACAAGCTGTTCAATCCAGGTAATAAATCGGCGCGCATCCCCATCTGCACTTTCAGTCAGTACTTTCAAAGCTTCTTCTGATAGAACTTCGAGAGAATTGAGCTTCAACAATTCAAACGCGCGCATGCTAATTTTTTTCAACTCCCCAGCTAACAGGGGGGCAAAGACAACAAGGCGACTACGGCTCAGCAGCGAGTTATTTAATTCATACCCAGGATTTTCAGTTGTGGCGCCAACAAGAACGAAGTCTCCTCTTTCCATATAGGGCAGAAGTACGTCCTGCTGCGCTTTGTTGAACCGATGGATTTCATCAACAAACAATAAAGTCTTTTGTCGATGCCCAAGCCTCCGAAATCGGGACTCCTCGCCAATATTTTTTAAAATTTTAACGCCTGTATCTACTGCGCTGACTTCCAAGAATTGGGCATTGACGTATTTTGCAAGCAAGCGACTGAATGTCGTCTTTCCCGTGCCAGGCGGCCCCCATAGAATGAGATTTGGCACTTCGGCCTTCTCCTCTATCTGTCGTCGGAGCGGAGAATTCTCGCCCAGTGCGCTTGTTTGCCCAACAAACTCGGCAAAAGACTGGGGCCTCAATCTTTCTGGCAACGGCTGATTGCTGCCCATTCGGCTGAGGCTATCTTGTGCTGAAAAAAGATCCATGCCTTGGTGATAGGGCCTGCAAGCCAGAAGTGCAAGACTGTAGCGACACTCTTTTTTTAGCCATGGCCTTCGCTTGCTTCTAAAACAAGTGCTTGCGCTATTCTGAGACATCCCTTGAACTTTATAAGTTGACATTTCGCATTAATGTTCCATCCCACTGATGAATCCCCATATACAACTGAAAGATTTTTGAGCTGAATCCTCCAAAAATCCCAGGAATAGGTCGATAGAGTACCAAGGGGGGCAGAGGGGATGAACCCAAATAGACTGATACTCTGTGGGCGCACAGTTCTTTTGACCTTAAGTCTTTCGCTCGCCCAGTGCAGTAGCGATTCTGGAGTGAGCAGCAAGGTTGCTTTCGATAACAATCCCAAGCAACCCGTTGTTATTGACACTGACTTCATTATCAAACGAGACGATGGCGACGGAGACCCGACCACTTTTGAAACTGAAACCATAACAGGACCTTGGTTTTTATTTGGTTACACAGTCAAAAATAGCTCAAGTAAAACAATCACTATCGTTAATTTTAAACTTCTTATCACCGGGAAGAAGGGAGGACTCGACGTGGAATATGAAAAAGAATTGGATCTAACAGACCTCGGTGACAACGTGACATTTTTGGAAGAAATTGCCCCGGGCAGTTCAGCTAGCAATTACACAAACTATCGATGGTACATTGGAGGCCTTCCAAAAATCGACAATTTTGCCTATTCGGTGAAAGTAACTGTACAAGGATGGGTAGGAAAATCGACGGAGCCAGAGGAACGCCTTACCGGGTCCTGGTCTTTTACTACTGAGTAACCTAAGCCAAGTGAGAAATCGGTTCAGCCGACGGCGAAGTTGAACCTTTGAGATATTGACGACGTTTCGATGTCCTCCTGTTTGCCCTGTTCTCCAAAGTTAATAACTCGTGGAGTCAAAAAGATCAGTAATTCGTTTTTCTGAGAATCTCGCTGGCGATACTTGAAAAGCCAACCGAGCACAGGGATGTCCTTTAACACAGGCACCCCCGTTTCGCCTTGTGAGGCATCGCTTTGATAAACACCGCCAATCACAGCTGTCTGGCCATTGTCGACCAGTACTTTCGTTTTTGCCTCCCGAGTATTGATCGCTCGCGCCAACGATTCTGGGTCCACAATCCCTGTCGCAAACTGACGTTTTACAAGAACAGAAAGTATAACGCTTCCTACGGCGGTGATTTGAGGAGTGACGGTCAAATTCAAGGTTACTGGATTTCGCTCTATGGAAGACTTCTTGTTTCCAGTTGGATCCGTAACCGTAGATCTTGTTAACACCTGCCCCTCTTGAGTGATTTGAGCAGATTCCTTATTGAGAGTTACAATACGAGGAGAGGACAGTATCTTAATTGTTGATTCTGTTTCTGCAAGAGAAAGGACAGCACCCAGTTCACCAAGAAAATCAAGCCTACCAACAGTTAAATCCAGAGCCAATGGATTTCCTAGCAGTGATGCTCGACTTATTGGGTTGATACTCAGGCCAGCCCTTAAGTCCAAGGGTCCCCCATTAGTTCCACCACTAGGGCTGAGGTTCACTTTTTCACCATCAAAACTCCAGTTAACTCCGACGCTCCTCTGAAACTCTTCGGTGGCTTCGACAATCTTTCCCTCAATCATCACTTGCAGTGGAGGAACATCAAGGCTTTTTACTAACTTTGCAATTCGGTTGATGATTTCGTCTGTATCAGTAATTATCAACGAGCTTGTACGATTATCGAAGGCGATTTTTCCTCGTTTATCGGAGAGAAATGGGCCCAGTTGCTTTGTCAAACTGTCAACGTCAGCATAGCTAACTGGAATAACTTTCACGCGGACCGGCGTGAGAGATTTTTGAGATTCAAGAATAGCTCGAGAAGAATCCGCCTCGGCCTGCAAAGTTGTCAAGGTGGAAATCCGAATAACATTGCCCTGGCGAATATATCCCAAGCGCTTCGATCGCATGATTGTCACAAGGGCTTGGTCCCATGGAACCTGACGCAATTTCAATGAAATTGTGCCAGTGACGTCATCCGAGATAATCATATTCACACCAGAATATTCTGCGATAAAATTGAGCGCATCACGGACATCGGCATCTTTGGTTTGGATAGACAGACGTCTACCATAAAATCTATTGTCTCCAGAAAAATATTCTTCCAAAGATTTTGCCCCGAGCATTTTCTCGTTCCGTTCGGCCGACTGAACATCATAAGATGCTTCTTTTGTTTCTTTTTTTTCTGCGGTTTCCGCATCTTCGGGATTAACAGCATCTCCAGCCTCGGCATCATCGACAGATGCCGCCAAATTATCAGCGGTTGGAGGCAATACCAAGATGGAATTCCCTTCTCTCTGAACCAGAGCCTTACCTGGATTGCGCATCTGCACAACAATCCTCGCTGTTGAGGAGCCCGCTGATTGGTAAGCATTTATCGCGGCAAACTCTCCCTCAAACTCTTTCATAATGTAAGGCCGCTTGAGCCGACTTGGGAGATTTACGTTGGCAATTTCCAAAACAAACTGATTCGTGGATTCGTTCACTCGAGTTTTATATTTCGCTGGCCCCGTGGTATCAACGACGACTGTGCCTCCGGCCTGATTGGCTAAAAACTTAATATCAGAGATAGAATTTCTGTTCTGATTGCTTTCGCCTTCCAAAGGCTCCCCTTCATTACTCGCAGACTCAATGGGAAGTTTTTCAGATGCAACTCCTTGTGGCTCGTCAGGAGCATTTGCAAAAGGGTCTTCTCCTTTTTCGCTCGTACTATCAAGCTCCCCGTCACCATCCTTCAAATCATCTTTCGCAAATTCTTCATCTTTAAACTCACTCGAACCGGATTCCTCATCAGACGGCGTATCGCTGTCCAGCTCATTGGCAATATCACTGTCCTCTGTGCCATCTTTGGTATTATCAGACGGGAGGCCTTCTGAAGGGTCATCGCCATCTTCCCCGGCTGTAAAGTCATCACCATCTGAATCGAGAACTAGATCATCTGAACTCGAGGAACTATTCGGCGATGTCGTGGTACATGAGACCAGACATGATAGAGCCAATAAAAAAACTAAGAGGCATTTCAAATTTAATTGTATCATCCCTGACACCCCTCTTATCTATAACAGACTATCTTGAAATTTTCATCACGGTCGTTGTATAAATCACTTCATCCTCTTTGCGAGTCGCCTCGACGATCACAACCTCGCCCTCACGAATCATAGCAATATAACCGTTGTTTCGGCCAATCCTTTCGTTCTTACCTATGATATGAACCGTATTGGTTGGATCAAGGAACATCGCCTGCGGTGATCCTACGTCCCAGATAATACCCACCAAATGGATCTCGTTGAGATCAAATCTCTGCAAAGGAAGCAGAGGGCCTTGCATCTCGCCCTGATCGAGCGAATCAATCTCGACGTAGGGCTTGAATGGGTCCTTGCGGTTTTTCGGATCATAAATGAAGGGCTCCAGAAAGGTTTGAAAGTCAGTAAACCGAGGAACGGGAGCTTTGGCCTCATTTTCTCCTCCCGTCTGCGTAGGAACACCAGTCGCACCTGGAGGAGTAAAAGAAGCCTCTGGAGCTGAAGCACCAGCAGGAACCTGCGCAGGTGCTGGGTTAATAGACCCATCTGGCGATGCAGATGTTGTTGGATTTGGATTCACAGTCAAATTCTCTGGTCCCTCCGAATTTGGAGGTGTATTGCTTCCCTGGGGAGTTGGAGCTGGACTCTGAGAAAAGGATGGAGTGATAAACTGCGAGGCCAAATACATAGCAAGGCCAAATCCAACTACGCCTACGCTAAAATACTGAATTTTCCCGGTCATAGAGCCACCCCTCCTAAGGTTCATTGCTTCGCGGGTTCGGTTGACGCAGTCGGCTCATTCTTTACGTAGCGGTAACCTTTGATCTGACACCTAAAAGTGATGATTGGCGATTCCCTATCTCCAATCTTGGCCTGACTGACCATGGATAATTGTGAAATAGTTAGAATTTTGTCCAACTTTGTTAAATACGAAAGAAACAATAGAATTTGAGAGTAAGTGCCTTGCAGTTCAACTTCAACTCCCATCTCTTCATAGAACTGACGATCAGCCCCAGGCTGTTTAGCCTGGGCAGTCAGATTCTGAAGTTCTCCAATTCCATTCACGCTGACCCCCGCGGCTCGGGCCTCCGTTGAGATCATCCGCATAAGCTCAGGTAAACTGAGTTTCTCTGGTATATAAGAGAGAAAAGACTCAAACTCCTCGCCCAGAACTTCCATCACTTTCCTCATCGTAGCGATTCGGCTGATCTGATTTTCTAAAGTTTTTATTTCAGTTTCAGAATCCTGAATCTGCTCCTTAGCTTTCTCAATGGCCAACTTCAGCGTAGACCCACTGTTATATCCGATAGAATAGTAAAGACCGGCGAAAAATAGTCCTAATCCAAGCGCCTTACCAAAAGTCAATTGCTGCTGGAGACGTTCCGCTAAGGTCATTCCTGCCCCTCAATGGTTGTCGTCAACTCAAAATTCTTTAAGGTACCATCTCTTGACGTCGTTTCTTTCGCTTGCAAAAGCACAACCTCAGAGAAAAATGAGCTCTTATCTAGAGCCTGAATCAAATCGGTCAAATCGTCATCAGTTAGGGCTAGGCCTTTCAGGCGAAACTTCTCGTCGATATAATCCAAACTATTTAGCCAAACTCTTTCAGGTATCATTGTTTGCAAAAAATCCAGTGCCTTCAACTCCCTCAATCGTGTTCTAGAAAGAGCCTTCATGATCTTCATCTTGTCTTCAAGCTCTTTTCCTTGCCTTTCAAATTCAGAGACCTTGTTCGCTTCTTCCTTTAGCTTTTTTACCTTTGCTTGTAACTCTTCAAGCTGTATAGCAAAAACCTGTTCTTCTTTTTTTAAATTGTCTACGTTATTGCTTTCAAAGAACACGAGAATCACAGTGAAAACTGACATCAGCATAATCTTGATGACGGCTTCTTTTTGAACTTCGCTTCCAGCCCCTTTTTCAACCGTAATAGCATAAGTGGTATCACCACCGCTCGCTATCGATCTATTTTTAAGCAGGTTTATCCTAATCATTTTTCCTCTGACTCACTCAATCCAAATAGGAAATTCTAAGATCACTTCCATTGCAACACATTCTGTTGCATGTGCTTGGCCCCCTCAATGACGGGCATTAAATCAAAATCTCTCAAAATGATATCCTCTGAAATCACATTACTATCCTCCACTGGAGGTTTCCCATAAGATTTTGGCTTCTTGTCTAAAGATTGAACCAGATCCCCAAGATCCGAATCAGTGAGGGCCACGCCCTGAAAACAAAATTTCTTATCAGTGTATTCAAAATTTGTCAGCCAAACCCGCTGGCGCACAATTTTTTTCAAGAAGTTCCAAACATTCAAGTCTCCCATTGAGGTCCTTGAAAGAATCATTATGACCCTGGTGATCAACAGAAAAGTCGTGAACAAAGAAACCAAAATGATCTTCAGAGAGCTCTCCCTCTTAAGGCCAATTGCTTCCCTCGCATCAGCCGGAACTTGGAAGGGATGAAGATCGCCACCTCCGCCTGTCGATTTGTCTCTGAGTAGATTCAATTTGATCATGAATCCCCTATCTCCCGCATTCCGAGCCCAATAGCAACGGCCGAAAAATCACGAACCTGTGCGATGTAATCTGGTGAAAAAACCCGATCATTGTAGGTAATGGAAATAAAGGGATTGAAGCTCTCGATTCGAACACCCATCCGCTTGGATAAGGCATCCACCAAACCTCCGGTTCGCGATCCGCCACCAGTCACAAAACATTGTGTTATCGCACCGGAATTCGAGGTATTTCTAAAAAAATCAAGACTGGCCTGGACCTCATCGCAAACGACATCGTGAGTACTAAGAATGATTTTGCCCAATTCCTCGGGTCCTGGCTGCCCAGAAGAAAACGCAATTTTCAAGGCCTCCGCCTCCTCAATAGTGACTCCCATTGCCTTTTGAATCTCAGCGTTATAGGTCCCGCCGCCCACAGGCACATCTCTACAAAAAACAACCTCTCCATTTTCAAAAACAACATAATTTATAACGCTTGCGCCAATGTTGAGCAAACAGACAACCTGTCCCTCCATAATCCCGTAATTTTTCTCAAAACAATTGGCTAAGGCAAATCCGCCAACATCCAAAATCGAACAGATCAAACCCGAACTCTCAACGATCTCTGCGTACCGAAATACATGTTCCTGCCGAGCTGCAATAAGAATGATGTCCATTGTTTCAGCGCTCTGATTGATCTTCTCCAAGACCTTGTATTCTAGGTTAACGTCATTCACATCGAAAGGAATATACTGTTCAGCTTCCCATCTGATCTGCTCGGCAACTAAACTCTCATCCATGCGTGGAATCGAAATTTTCTTGACGATGACCGAAGAACCCCATAGCCCCGTTGAAACGTGGCGACGCTTTGTCTTTACCTCGCTCATCATTCTGCGAATTGCATCGGCAACAATTTGAGAATCCAAGACTTCGCCACTAGAAACTCCACCAGCGGGAGTCGGCGTAAGTCCAAAAGAAACCAATTTTGCTCCCGAACGACTAACATCAAGTTCAGCAATCTTGATCGTACTGGTACCAACGTCGAGGCCGATGATCTTTTTGCTCGAGAAAAACATTTCTAGTTACCCTTTAAAGATGAATGCTTCGGCGCAGTAAATACGCTAATACTTTAGAGATTAAATCGAACGACACATTAAATGTCAATTGGGGGGAAAAAGGCTTGGCAGAAAGAACCCGAGATACCACCGCCCGATACTTTCTCCGCCAAAAATGTAGAGAACTGCTGAAAATGCGAGATAAGGACCAAATGGAATCGTGCTCTTTAGCCCACCCTTTCTCCTAATTGCTAGGGCTATACCGACAAGACTACCGATTATGCTGGAAGCTAGAATCACAAATGGAACGCTTTGCCAACCTAAAACGGCCCCAATCCAACCCATGAGCTTAATATCTCCGCCTCCCATTCCTTCCTCTTTGCGCAATACCAAGTAGACATAGGCCACGGCCCATAGAAATCCAAATCCCATCCCAAATCCAGCCAAGGATTCATAAAAGCTTCTCTCAGGAGAAATCGCAGCCCCCAGAAGCCCAAGCGCAATTCCAGGCCAAGTAAAAACATCGGGCAAAAGCATGTGATCGCAATCGATAAAGGAGACAACGATCAATCCAAAGACAAACAGAGAATACTCTGCAAAGGTCCAGGAAAATCCCAGACGAAGGTACAAGCTTGCCAAAAGAATACCTGAAAGGAACTCGACGAATGGATATCTAAAGGAGATGGACTGCTGACAATTTCGGCACTTTCCCTTAAGCACCAACCAAGAGAGAATCGGAATATTGTCTCTCCAAGAAATCGAAACACCACATTTTGGGCAGGCGCTTCCTGGCCAAGCTACGTTTTTCTTTAGCGGCACTCGGTGGATTAAAACATTGGCAAAGCTGCCAAAAATGGAACCAAACAAAAAAATAGAAACAAAGACCAGCCAAGTTTCAAGGCTTGCAAAGTCAGGCAAAGTCTTTTCTCCGCAAAATGATCGAAGTGAGCGTCATAAGAAGCACAAACCAAGCAAGAGAATATCCAAGTGCAGCAATTACTTCAACTCCGCTTATCTTTTCCTGGTATATAACGGCCGAACGCCAATTGAACTTCTCTAGGTTTGGAAGGAAGGACGAAACCAAATCACTAAATCTAAGAAAGGCCTCAGATTTACTTTTACTGGCGAAAAAACTTAAATCGTTGAGCCAATGGCCAATTAAAAAAAATCCAATCGAAGAAGTTACGACCATGGCTGGACTCGCAAAACTGCCGAAAAATATCGTCAGCCCCAAAAGAACAAAAGATTCCAAAATAATTCCGAAAAGCGCCGTAAGATATTGAATATCAATGGGTACGCTCAGTCCCAAAAAAACAAAACACAGCATGACGGCCAATCCCATAACAACCGTCAATGTGACCATTGTGAGTCCCAAACATTTACCCAAAAGGAACTGAGGACGCGACAAAGGACGTGCAAGAAGAGTAAAAATAGTTTTCTTGTCCAATTCCTTGGCCACCAAGGTACTTCCAACAAAGATGCTCAGCACGACCATGCTGAGGTGAATCGCCGTAAAGCCAAAGTTAGCCGATATTCGGGACTGTTCCGCAAAGCTCAGTTGCCCAAGAGCGAGACTCAAACCAATCAACAATACAGCAAAAACCAAAAGACCATACAAAATGCGGTCTCGAATCAATTCAAGGAAAGTGTTTTTAGCCAAAACCCAGATGCTGTTCATGGAGAGTTTTCTCGCATTGCCATACGGACAAAAGCCTCTTCAAGGCTTATCCTTTCCTGCCGCACTTCAAAGATCTGCGCTCCCCCTTTGAGCAAATTGGCCAAATTCAATTGAATTTCGTTTGGGCTCGATGCAGAGAGAACCTTCTTGTGCCCATGATCAAAATAGGTGATTGTTGCGGCACTCTCCATACTGCCCAAAAGAGCTTCGGTCTTTCCCTGGTACACAACCTGGCCCGATTTCAAAATGACCAAGTCCTCACAGAGTCTTTCAGCATCCAATAAATGATGGCTGCTAAAAAACACAGATTTGCCCATTTTGGCTGTTTCCTTAATTATCTCAGCCAAATAATATCGACCATCGGGATCCAACCCACTCATTGGCTCATCAAGAATGATAAAATCTGGGTCATGAATAAGTGCCTGAGCGACGCCAATTTTCTGCAACATTCCCTTAGAATATTCGCGCAATTTTCGATTTTGCGCATAAACCAAATCGACCCGCTTCAAAAGACTCTCAATCCTGATTTTTAAATCCCTTGCCTTCAGATTTGCAGACAATTCACCATAAAAACGAAGAAACTCAAACCCTGTCAGATAATTGTAGAAATAGGGGTGCTCCGGCAGGAAACCAATGCGTCTTTTTATGTTCTGAGAAATCGGCTGACTGCCAAAATATTCTATTTGGCCTGAATCAGGGAATACTAAGCCAAGAAGACACTTCATTGTCGTTGTCTTGCCAGCGCCATTTGCACCCAGAAACCCAGTTATGGTCCCCTCGGCCACATCAAACGACATTCCCTTTAGAACTTCATGTCTTCGAGGAATGAATCCCTTCTTAAAGGACTTCTTCAAATTTCTCACAGTAACGACTGACATGAAATCATTGGATCACAATCAACTTCAACAAGCAACGGAGGTAATAAGCCAACAAGGCAGAAAAACTCCAAGCTGGATTTACTGAAATCCCCAGACCTGGCTCGTTAGGACCTTTGTCGGGATTTGCCTAAACCAAGCTCTGCGGTTTAGGTAAAGAGAAAACATCAAAATCACCCGCGTGGTGTTTCCTGAGAGCAATTAAAAATGCTCTCACCGCGTCACTCTCGGTAATGCACGGAATAGAATAATCAATACAACTGCGCCGAATTCCAAAACTGGTTTCGATGGATGGCCTTCCAGATGTCGTATTGATCACCACCGCCACTTCTCCCGAACGTATGCGATCGACGCAATGAGGCCGACCCTCTTGAACCTTCTTGACGACAGTAACAGGGAGACCTAGGGATTTTATGAATGTGGCCGTACCTGAGGTTGCCGAGAGCGTATAACCCATGTCACACAAATCACGAATGACAGGAGCCAATTCAGTCTTATCTTTGTCACGCAAAGATAAGAAGACCTCGCCGTCCATTGGGAACGTCATCTGACTTGAAAACAGAGCCTTCAACAGAGCTTCTGAATAATCCGCTCCGCGCCCCATGCTTTCTCCCGTTGACTTCATTTCTGGACCCAGAATTGAATCAGCCTCAGCAAATTTTTTAAATGGAAAAACGACTCCCTTCACCGCTACGTGCGAGATATCCCTCCAGTTGAAACGCTCAGGCCTCACGCGAGCTCTATCCCAACCAAGAAGCGCCAACACACCAAGGTCCACCAGAGGTATTCCTGTGGCTTTGGCTATAAAAGGGATGCTCCGAGAGGACCTGGGGTTGGCCTCAATCATGAAAATCTCATCATCTTTGATGGCCAACTGAAGATTCAGAAAACCAATGACCCCAAGACGATCCGCCAGTTCAAGGCTGAGCTGCTCGATCCGTTCCAAAGTATCATCCCTCAATCTTTGAGGAGGAATGACTCCCATACTGTCACCACTGTGAACTCCAGCCGCCTCGATATGCTCAACCACACCACCAACCAAAGACCAGTCCTTGCCCCGCACTAAATCGACATCAACCTCAAGAGCTCGATCAAGAAATTGATCCATGAGACACGGAATTTTTGACGATATGTAGGTTCCATGACGAGAGAAATAGGATCTTAGTTCATCCTCTTCTTCGATTATCTCCATCCTTCTGCCACCCAACACATAACTCGGCCGACAGATGAGAGGATACCCTATCTCTTGGGCCACGCTGAGTGCACTTTTCAGTTCACTTACCATCGCCGATTTAGGAATTTGAAAAGCAAGTTCTGTGCATACCTTCGCAAAAAGGCCCCTGTCTTCCGCCAGATCTATCGTTTCCAAAGTCGATCCAAGCAAGTTAAATCCATTTTCAACAATAATACGCGCCAGAGAAATCGGAGTCTGTCCTCCGAGTTGGCACACGACACCTTTAGGATTCACGTAACGAAGGATTTCTAGCACATGCTCTTCGTTCAAGGGTTCAAAGTAAAGTTCATCAGAGGTGTCGTAATCAGTTGACACCGTCTCGGGATTGGAATTGATCATCACCACATGACAGCCAGCTTTTTGTAACTGGGCCACACTTCGCACGCAGCTATAGTCAAATTCAATTCCTTGACCAATGCGATTGGGGCCACTCCCCAAGATTACGACAGCGTCTTTTGTCTGTTGTCTTGGTCTCTGAGAGCTCCAATAACTTGAGTAAAGATAGGGCGTATTGGAAAAAAATTCTCCCGCACAGGTGTCCACGTTAAAATACACTGGGTGAATCCCAAGTTTATGCCTACGATTCCTAATCTCAAGTTTATCAACACTCGCCAATCGTGCAATGGTCGCATCTGAAAATCCCAGACGCTTTGCCTTAAGTAAGACATTTTCGTCAATCTCAGATGAGGATTGAGTCAGTCTGCAAATTTCTTCAACAGTCACGCCTTCGCGTAGCGCCTGAAAAACGTGAAAAATTCTCTGGCTATTGGGATAGGTAACCGAATCCTCATTAAACGAAATAACTGGAAATCCCCCGTCAGATTCATTCAATGAATGGATCGCCTTATGAAATGATTCTTTGAAGGTTCGCCCTATACTCATCACTTCACCGACACTTTTCATTTGAGTACTCAGAGAATCCTTCGCTCCAGGAAATTTTTCAAAGGCAAACCGAGGAATCTTGGTGACAACGTAATCAAGAGCTGGCTCGTAACAAGAAGGCGTTGAGCCAGTGATGTCGTTGCGCAACTCATCAAGCGTATATCCAACAGCTAACAAAGCGGCAATTTTTGCGATAGGAAATCCTGTGGCCTTACTGGCAAGAGCAGAAGATCGACTCACTCGAGGATTCATTTCAATGACGAGTCGCTCCCCCGTTTCAGGATGAACAGCAAACTGAATGTTCGCGCCCCCAGTCTCAACCCCCACGCAGTCAATGATTTTACGAGCCTCGTCTCTCATCTCTTGGTACTGGCGATCAGTGAGGGTCTGCTGGGGAGCTACTGTAATACTATCTCCCGTATGAACTCCACAGGGATCCAGATTTTCAATTGTGCAAATCACAACGAAAGTTCCGGCTTTATCCCTCATCACCTCAAGTTCAAATTCCTTCCAACCAAGAATACTCTCCTCAACCAAACACTCTGAAGTGGGGCTCTCATGTAAGGCCCCCGCTATCTTCATTTTGTACTCTTCCAATGAATAGGCAATACCACCCCCACCGCCCCCGAGGGTATAATTGGGACGCAAAATAAGCGGAAACCCTAAGTCATCAGCCGCCCTCAGTCCTTGCTCAAAAGTGCGGACCATTTCACTCCGCGGGTACTTCGCTCCAATTTTATCAAGGAGGGAGCGAAAGATTTCTCTGTCCTCTGCTGCTTTTATAGATTCTACCCTTGCACCCAAAAGCTCAATATTTAGTTCCTTTAAAATACCTTCCCGATCAAGATCCAATGCCAAATTGAGAGCTGTTTGCCCTCCCAATGTCGGTATGATTGCATCTGGACGTTCCTTCTCGAGTATCTTTCTGACAAAAGGAACCTTCAGAGGCTCAATGTAAACCCGTGTTGCAAGCTCTGGATCAGTCATGATCGTCGCCGGATTAGAGTTTATCAAAACAACCTCATACCCCTCTTTCATCAAAGCTTTGCAGGCTTGAGTTCCTGAATAGTCAAATTCACAGGCCTGCCCTATGACAATAGGACCAGAACCAATGAGAACAATCTTTTTTAAATCTTCACGTTTTCCCACTTAAATTCTTAACCTCGGCTTATTGGTATAGATCTCTTGAAGATCAACATGTTTATACTGCTCAATCTTGTATCGCATCCTGAATAACTTGATAATCAAAGATTCCTGTTCGCGGGCCCTTTCTTCAACATCTTTCAGTTTGCGCACTCTTTTGATTTCTTTAAAAATATAACGACTCGCTCGAGGCGGATGAAAACAAAATGAAGTCCCGAAAACAAATGTGTCCCCGCGGGTGAAGAGTCGAGATTCAAACAGCTGCTCTTTCTCAAAACCCACCGTCACCAATGAATTTTTAATCACTATTTTTTCGTTGGCCAACAAATCCCTCAAGTAAATATCTTTGTTCTTTAACTTCAGAAACTCGAAAATACTGTGACGTCCGCTGCTCAAATATTTGAGATCCTGACTCGTGAACTCATTTGAAAAAAAGTCACCTTTCTCTTGCCCTATCATTTGAATAGGCGAAAGGCCTGTCGACTGCAATGGCCTCGTAAAAATATACCAATCAATAAACTGAGTCATTTTCTGTTCAAACCCGTCTGATTCTTCATCAAAGACGCCCGCTAAATCAAAAAACTGCTTTTTTGCTCCCACAACTTCATCGGCAAAAACACCAGAAGAGAAATGCTGTAGAATTTCGTCTATCAATGGTTCGTATGTCATACTAACTGCTTTATAAAATAATCAAACAAACCTTCAGCATCATGAGGACCAGGATGACTCTCAGGATGGAACTGAACGCCCCAACATTTTTTTTCAACACATGTAATTCCGCTCACAGTATCATCATTGAGATTTACGTGGCTAACGATAACCCCCTCCGGCAATGAACTCGGATCCAAAGCATAACCGTGATTCTGGCTTGTCACATAAATGCGATTTAGGATTTTATCACGAACAGGGTGATTGCTCCCTCTGTGTCCAAACTTCAATTTATATGTCTTTGCTCCGAGAGCCATCCCCAAAATCTGATTTCCCATGCATATACCAAAAATAAATCTCCACCCCAAAAGGGATCTCACTGTTTCGACAGATTTTTCCACCAAGGCTGGATCACCGGGCCCATTCGAAAGAAGAATTCCGTCCGGTGCCCACTGACGAATCTCGTCCACCGAAACTCGAGAAGGGAAGATTTTCACTTTCGAACATCTTTTTCTTAACTCTCTCAAAATGTTATTCTTACACCCAAAGTCAATAACTGCCACTCTTGGCCCACCAACTCGATCTCCTGAAATATCCTCCGACTCCTTCCGAGAAACCAAATTCGCCCAATCACCATCTAACTGACGCCCCTTGGATATAAGGCCTTTCGCCCTATCCAGAGCAGATGTCTCGTCTCCCGCACGAACCAAAGCCCCCCACATCGTTCCGCTCTCACGCAAAAACAAAGTCAACTGTCTCGTGTCAATCTGATCGACAACAGGCACCCCATGAGAGACAAGTTTCTGCAACCAGCTCGAATCCCTCCGTGAATTTTGCATTTCAAGACACACGAAGCCGTTAATCCACAGCTTCGAAGATTCCCAAACTTTATCATCCACACCGTAATTACCCTGCATTGAAGCTGTCGTAACTATGATCTGTGAAAAGTAAGAAGGATCCGTAGCCATTTCTTCGTAGCCCGTGTGGGAGGTATTAAAAACCACCTCTCCAGCCCTCTCTTCACCACCAAGCCACTGCCCCGAAAAGCACTGACCTGACTCCAAAACTAAAAATGCCTTTTCTTTCAATCTACACCTCTAAACCAAGAATTAAAGAATAGAGAGCCGCTCGAACAAATAGCCCATTCGTCACTTGCTCCAAGACCAAACAACGCCGGTCTTGTAGCACATCAGAGGAAAACTCAACACCACGAATGACGGGACCTGGATGCAGAATAATCCCATTGTCCGACAGACTTTCTAAATGAACTCGGTCCACACGATATTGATCCCAAATTTCAATGGCAGAATTGGAAATGCCTACTTCCTCGTGCCGCTCTTTTTGAATTCTCAATCCCATTAATACCTGACACCATGAAACCGCAAGCCTCAGATCTGAAAATCTCTTTACATTTTTCCAATCACCGAGAGCCGGAGGCAACATGACCTCTGGACCACAAATACCAACCTCTGCTCCCAGCCTATTTAGCAGCTGAATATTGGAATTTGCTACGCGACTGTGTACAACATCGCCAACCATCAGAACCCTTTGACCCGCAATCGACCCACGAGCCTCAAGAATCGTAAAGGCGTCTAAAAGCGCTTGCGTTGGGTGTTCTCCAGTGCCGCTTCCAGCACTTATCACCGGACAATTCATTGTGTCTAAAATGCCCTCTACTTCTGGAGAATTCCCGTAGCGAACGACCATCAGATCAGGCAACATAGCCGAAATATTTCTCAGAGTATCGTATTGACTCTCGCCCTTTTGCATACTTGAAGAAGTTGCACTATCAAAGATGATTGTCCGAAAACCAAACCGATATGCCGCCGCCTGAAAGCTCACTCTCGTACGAGTACTTGGCTCAAGGAACACCATCGCCACAACAATCGGCCGATTACTGTGCTGACGAATGAGATGATCGAATCTCCTCGATTTACGAAACTCCTCCTTGAATGCTTTTGCCCTCGAGAATAGGAGTTTAACATTTTCGGTATCAAGATTCTGGATACTGAGAAGAGACTTTTCGAAAAATGACATCGCTCGAAACTATACACAAGAGGTACTACCAGAGTCAATCAACAGACTGGAAGAGTCGGGGCCAGCGAACCTGAGGAAGCCAGGATCCTCGCTGTTCCTCCCACCCCAGTGAGAGCCAAATAAAGCCTAGCTTCGCCTCCAGGCTCCTCACCGCAACAACGCCCCAAGACCGGGAGTCCTCTCCCTGGTCCCGGTGGTCACTCATTACAAATACGTGCCCAGGAGGAACAATTGTTGGTCCGAAGTTCTCCGAATCCCTTCGAGGCCCGACAAGAATTTTATGGCTCGAATTTCCCAGCGTCTCCTGAAGGGCGACACTGTAATTACCAAACCCCTCCAAAATTTCAGTCTCTCCCTCAACTTTCATATATTGAGCGGCTTCCCCATTTACAATCAGGCGCTTGCCCCGAATGACCAGCCGATCCCCAGGGAGACCTATGATCCGCCGGATACAACTTGAATCAGGGTTGTTTGGACACGGAAATATGGCAATGTCTCCCCTGCGCAAAGGCCCTCCTCCCAGTTTTACCTTTTCCATCAAGGGTAGAGGAATGCCAAAAGGAAGCTTATAGGCAAATATGAAGTCCCCAGGGAAAAGAGATGGCATCATACTTGTAGAGGGAATTCGGTAGGCAGACACAATAAAAGTTCTAAAGAAAAATGCTAAAAGAACAGCGTAAAAAAGAGCCTCTGCATAATCTCGAAGAAGATGCTTGAGTGAAGTCTCAATTTTAGAGGCATTGAGCTTGGATGGTTTCAACCTGTCTCCTCTATCCTATTGAATAATATGAAAGAAGCGCCTCCATCGAATTTTGGCTGGATCACAAACGAATGGCGCTGTGACCAAGGTCTCCGTGCAACTCAGCCAAACAAAGGAGGCTCTTCCTAGAAGATTTTCAAACGGCAGTGTGCCCCAAATTCGACTGTCTCTCGAATTATCCCGATTGTCTCCCATCACAAAAATGTGTCCTGCCGGAACTTCGACCTCCGACTCTGACCATCGATAGGAATTTGAAATAAGCATCCCAAGGTGTGTCCGATCTCCTAAAGTCTCTTCAAAAAACTCGAAGCCACTTAGGTCACCACCAATATCTTCGGCGGTGAGGCTATAAAAGGAAGTCTTATTGCCTCCAAACTGAGGCTTCTCTAAGACATGACTTTTGAGAGGAATCCCATTCACGACAATTTGGCCTTTTTCGTCCACACGAATCAGGTCCCCGGGAAGCCCAATCACTCTCTTAATCATATATAGAGATTCGTCCTCCAACGATCTAAAAACAACCACATCGCCTCTATTGGGATATGAAAATTTGACTAACCAATATTTGGTAAAAGGGACCCGTAAACCGAAAGCAAATTTATTCACCAGTATGTGATCATGAATGAGAAGACTCGGAATCATACTCCCAGATGGTATTACGTAGGGCTCCGCAACGACCCATCGCAAAACCAGGATCATTAAAATGGCACCAAAAAAACTCAGTAGTGATCCAGCTAAAGTTGCCCTTCGATTTGCTGGTTTGCACTTGCCCTTTTCTGGATCGGACGATGATTCAATGGACATTGTGAAAAAACCGATTCCACCTGATTGTAAGTGGATTACAAAAGAATGAACTCGAAGAAAAAGTCTCTTCGCAACTAAACCATACGAACATCGCTCGACCTACCAAATACTCGCGCGGCACAAATTGCTTGCCTCTTTCCCAAAATCGACTGTCCTGGGAGTTGTCACGATTATCTCCCATTACAAAGAAATGCCTATCTGGAACCTGGTAGGGACCGTAAGCCACATTGGTCTGATTTTCACTTTTCAAAAGAATACTATGAACATGATGGTCCAAAACTTCCTGCCAATGAACATAGCGCCCCCTTGCTCCGGGTCCATCCCCTGGAAAGTGCTCGTCGCGCAACCAGCCAAATTCAGACATCAATTCTTGAGGCACCTGCTTTTCTATCAATTTGTCATTAATAAAGAGGTTCCCCTTTTCATAAAAGATTCGATCCCCGGGAAGCCCTACGACCCTTTTGATATAAAACATGCTTGGCCTTTCGGGGTACTTAAATACAACGACCTCGCCACGACTGGGACTAGAAAATTCGACCAACCAGTCCGTGGTAAATGGGATCCTAAGACCATAAACAATTTTGTTCACAAAGATATGATCATGGACAAGCAGGCTTGGGAGCATACTACCTGAGGGAATGACATATGCTTCAATAAATGCCCATCGAAGAGTCAAAGCAACTAAAACGGCCAACAACAAAGACCCCGTGCCCTCTGTCCAAAATTGCCGTCCTCTCTTCAAACTCAGTCCTCCACCTTGAGGATAGCCAAAAAGGCCTCCTGGGGCACCTCAATGTGACCAATGGCCTTCATGCGCTTCTTTCCTTCCTTCTGCTTTTCCAGAAGTTTCCGCTTGCGACTAATATCTCCCCCATAACATTTGGCTGTCACGTCTTTTCTCAAAGCTCCCAGAGTTTCGCGAGCAATAATTTTCGCACCTATGGCCGCTTGAATGGCCACCTGATATTGCTGTCTCGGAATGAGTTCTTTGAGTTTCTTGACCAATTGACGACCTCGCCAATCTGCCTTAGTTCGATGCACAATTATTGATAGCGCATCGATAGGTTCGCCATTTATCAGAATATCCATTTTGACAAGATCTGCAGCCTGAAAATCCGCAATTTCATATTCCAAAGAGGCGTATCCGCGAGAAATTGTTTTCAATTTGTCATAAAAATCCATCACCATTTCGTTAAGAGGCAATCTATACTCTATGATGACCTTTGTA
Organism: Bdellovibrionales bacterium; assembly: GCA_016716765.1. Lineage (NCBI taxonomy): Bacteria > Pseudomonadati > Bdellovibrionota > Bdellovibrionia > Bdellovibrionales > Bdellovibrionales bacterium. Next base: position 1,103,824 of record JADJVA010000020.1, read on the forward strand.
TCGGTAATGTATTCCATGCGCTGCTGAATCCCGCGCTTATCTTCACACAATTTTAAAATCCCTCCAATAAACTGGCTGGGAGTATGAATGATCACCTTGACCAAAGGTTCTTCTAAACGCTCAATTCGGGAAAGATCGGGTAGTTTGGCTGGATTCTCAAGCTCAATGACAGTCCCATCATGTAAATAGACTCTATAAATCACCGTTGGCGCCGTCGTAATGAGATCAAGATTGAATTCTCGCTCCAACCTCTCTTGGACGATTTCCATGTGAAGAAGCCCTAGAAAACCCACTCGGTACCCAAAACCCAATGCAACGGAGGACTCGATTTCGTAGCTAAGACTCGAGTCATTGAGAGATAACTTATCAAGGGCCACTTTTAGATTTTCATAGTCGGCCGAAACAATCGGAAATATGCCAGCAAAGACCATGGGTTTTATTCGACGAAACCCAGGTAAAGACTCCGTTGCTCCATTCTTGGCAACTGTTATTGTATCGCCAACTTTGACATTCCGAATATCCTTTATGCCGCAAACCAAGAATCCCACTTCACCAGCATTCAATTCCGTCAAATGTCGCGCAAAAGGAGCAAAAACTCCCAATTTAAGCACCTCATAATCTCGGTATGTCGCCAGGAATTTAATTTTGTCCCCCACTTTTATCTTCCCATCAACAATACGACAGAGAGTCACAACCCCCTGATAGGAATCGAACCAAGAATCAAAAATAAGTGCCCGCAGAGGAATGTTTCGATTCGCTTGAGGGGGAGGAATAAACTTAACTATCGCCTCCAATATTTCCTCGATCCCCTTCATTTCTTTGGCACTGGCTAGAATTGTATTTGATGTATCAAGTCCAATTGCATCCTCAATCTGGCGTTTGACTCCCTCAGGGTCTGCAGAAGGAAGATCTATCTTATTTAGAACGGGGATAATTTCAAGATTGCTCTCCAGGGCCAAATAAACATTAGCCAAAGTTTGAGCCTCAACCCCTTGGGCAGCATCTACCACGAGAATGGCTCCCTCACAGGCGGCCAAGGATCTAGAAACCTCGTAGGTGAAGTCAACATGGCCGGGGGTATCAATGAGGTTCAGCTGGTAAGTTAATCCATTTTTTGCTTTGTAATTCAGGCGAACAGTTTGAGCCTTTATCGTGATCCCGCGTTCTCTCTCGAGATCCATGCTATCTAAAAACTGCTCTTTGGATTCTCTATCGGATAAAGAACCCGTGTACTTCAGTAGGCTGTCAGCTAAAGTTGATTTCCCGTGATCAATATGAGCTATAATAGAAAAATTGCGAATATGTTCAGCCGAAGTTTCTGCCAATTCCACTTCATTTTCCATGTCTCCACTATATCAGTGGGCTGTATCAGTGGGTATCTGCAAAGGCCAATCAGCCAACCACCCTTGTCCAAAGGTTGTACGAGCGAGTTCTATCAAGAAAAGGCCTTTACTGCATCCTTTATCGCCTCGACCTTGTCCGTCCTCTCCCAAGTAAATTCCGCTTCATTGCGACCAAAATGGCCATACGCAGCTGTTTTCAAGTAGCGTGGCTTTAGCAAATCAAACTGCTTTACAATCTCCGCTGGCTTCAAATTCCAAACTTCCCGCACAGCCTTAGAAAGAATCTCCGACGACACTTTGCCGGTACCATAGTCATTTATCATAACACTCACTGGTTCAGCTATTCCAATAGCATAAGCCAACTGCACGAGAACTCTGTCTGCCAATCCCGCCGCAACAATATTTTTAGCTACGTGTCGGGCCGCATAAGCTGCCGATCGATCCACCTTAGAGGGGTCCTTACCAGAGAAGGCTCCGCCTCCATGGGCACCATGCCCGCCATAAGTATCAACAATAATCTTACGTCCGGTAAGACCGCAGTCTCCAAGAGGCCCCCCTACGACAAACCTGCCCGTGGGGTTAACAAAAAACTTTGTGCCCGCATCAAGAAACTCGCGCGGAACCACTCGAGGGATGAGCTCCTCCTGCACAAACGACTTAATCGTGGCCTGATCGACGTCGGGACTATGTTGAGTACTCAAAACGATTGAATCAATTCTGGCCGCCTTGCCATTGACATACTCCACCGTCACCTGACTTTTGCTGTCTGGGCGTAAAAAAGGAACTCTTCCGCTTTTACGTAAACTCGCCAGCTCACGCACCAATTTGTGGGCCAAGGAGATAGTGAGGGGCATATACTCAGCCGTCTCGTTGACGGCATAACCAAACATAATGCCTTGATCGCCGGCACCTTGCTCTCGCTGATCAGAGCTATCTACCCCGCGCGCAATATCCTGACTCTGGCGGTCAAGAGCCACCTGAACAGCACAGGAGTCTGCATCAAATCCTATCTCGCTGTTTGTATAACCAATTTCGCGAAGGGTTTTTCGCACAAGCGTAGAGATATCCACCTGCACCTTGGAAGTAACTTCACCAGCCAGCATGACAAAACCCGTAGAAATCATCGTTTCACAAGCCACACGAGAATTTGAATCACCGGAAAGAAAAGCGTCAAGAACAGCGTCACTAATTTGATCAGCCACTTTGTCGGGGTGGCCTTCCGAAACGGACTCACTTGTAAATAGAAAATTTCGCATGCTAAGACCTCTCTGGGCAGGATTGAAGTATATCTTTGGAGAGGTGATTTCTTAACAGGAACAAAATCCCTAGGTCAACACAATCCAGGGCCGAATCAGGAGGTCCAGCTCAGATGAATGGCCTATCTTTAACCAACAGAGCATCCTTGTCTTAACTTGCCTTCTTGCTATCCAAATTGAACTCCTGCTCTATCTCAAGCTGCATCTGCATTTCGATTTGCTCCTGCAGTTTCTTTGCTCTGTGCCCCCTGGTATATTCAGGCGAATGATGATTCTTTTTTTTCTGCTTGTGCTTAGACATCTGCCTTTGAAGTTTCAAAGAGACTTGGTCGACAACTGCTTGAAAACTCTCTCCCTCCCCTCGGGCTGCAATAGATCTGGTCCCTCCCACGATGTGCATCTCCACCGTTTTAATATGGCGCTCTGCGCTGTATGTGACGTGAATATGGACTGGTTTCATCTCAAATTTTACCAGCCTCTGCAGCTTTTCCTCCGTGTATTGAACAAGGCTTTCTGACCAATCCAAACTCTTGAACTGATAACTTATTTTCATGCTCAAACCTCCGGTTTAGCTCCTAAAACCTTACTTCGCTTCTCTCAAATTTAAATTGATACGATGAAGATAGCCCACTGACCCTGTCAGCGAAATGAACCAAGCAAAAGACCCCTCGGCTCCATAAACCCCGCAAATGAACGAACCATGAACCCCGGCAACTCATCTGATAACTTGTCGGACTATTCAAACTAAAGTTGAGGTTCTGCCTCCTGTTTCTTAATTTGGTACAGACTGCAAAAAATCTAATAATATTTCTTGCGTTTGCTTGACGGCAAAATCTTAAGTACGTCTCGATATTTCGCTACAGTCCGTCGAGCAATTTTAATTCCGTCCTTTTTTAATAGTTCGACGAGCCTTTGATCTGAAAGCGGATCTTTTAAATCCTCTTGATCAACAAGGGATTTGATTTTCATTTTGACTGATTCACTTGCGAGCAATTCTCCATCCGTCTTATTAATTCCGGAGTTAAAGAAATACTTTAATTCGAAGATTCCACGCGAAGTGTGAAGGTACTTATTTGTGGTAACACGACTCACTGTTGATTCATGCATTCCAATATCATTGGCAATATCACGAAGAATCATTGGTCGAATAAACCCTGATCCCTTATCAAAAAAATCTTTTTGATAGCGAACGATACTCTCCGTCACTTTATAAATCGTCCTCTGACGTTGAGCGATAGATTTGATCAACCAGAGCGCCGAACGAAGCTTGTCCTGAATGTAGGCCTGAGCCTGAGGAGTCGCCGACTGATCACTCCCACCTTTCATCACATTCTTGTATAGATTGGAAATACGCAAGCGAGGCAATCCATCCTCATTCAGTGAAACAATGTATTCATCTCCGACCTTATACACGTAAACATCTGGAGTAATGAACTGAGTCTCTTGAGGCAGATAAGCTCGCCCCGGCTTTGGATCCATGGATAAAATAATTTTGCAAATGTCTATAACATCTTCAAGATCCAAATTCATCGCCTTTGCGATGGCAGGATAATTCTTTTTTTCTAGATCTTTCAAATGATCATTTATCAATCGCACCAAATCGTTCGTGTCCTCTTCAATATATTTGGCCTGAATGAGCAAACACTCACGCAAATTCCTGGCTCCAACGCCCGGCGGGTCAAACTCCTGGAGAAAAGGCAACATTTCCTCCAACTCACTTGCATTAAGACCTTCCTCTTCGGCAATAGCCTCAAGCGAAACCTTTATGTAACCATCATCATCCACATAGGAAACCAACACTGAGACAAGAGAGAACTCTTCTTCATTGAACCCAGCTAAACCAGCCTGCCACATCAAATAGTCATGAAACGATTGATGAGTTGAAATCAAATTTTCGTAATTCATGATCTCTTCGTTGCCACCTCCGGAGGACTGTGGAGGCTTGTATTGATTGTCAAAGTAGTTGTCCCAATCAAACTCATCCTGCTTTCTCGGATCTTGCGAACCCTCTTGAGACTCTGGAGTGACTGTGTCTGCCCCTATCTCCGAGTCTGCATTTTGAAGAGATTTCGGGATAGGTTCGTCATCTGTGGTTTCCTGCACTTCCTCTAAAATGGGATTTTCCGTAAGTTCCTTGCGAACTTGCGTCTCCAATTCAAGACGCGACAGTTGAAGTAACTTTATCGCTTGCTGGAGCTGCGGAGTCATCCGGAGCTGCTGAGAAAGCTTCATGCTCATTTTAAGATGCATCGCCATATCGAAGTGCCTCCTACAATCTAAAACCTTCACCCAAATAAAATTTTCTGGCTACGGGAGATTCTGCTATCTCCATCGCGCTCCCTTGTACTTCTATCCTACCATCTTTCAGAATATGGGCGCGATCACATATTCCAAGAGTTTCTCGAACATTGTGGTCTGTTATCAAAATACCGATCCCTTTGGTCTTTAAATCACGAATAATTTCTTGAATATCGCCCACTGCAATAGGATCAATTCCCGCAAAAGGTTCATCGAGAAGCAGAAATTTGGGTTTCCCAGCTAAGGCACGTGCAATCTCGACCCGTCGTCTTTCTCCTCCCGACAAAGAATACCCATAACTACTTCTTACGTGTTCTATCCGAAACTCCTTCAGCAACAGATCTAACCTCTCGTGCTTATCTGACCCCGTGTAGCCGTGGGCTTCAAGGGCCACCAAAATATTTTCTGCTACCGTAAGACGACGAAAGATACTTGCTTCTTGAGGAAGATAACTCAAGCCAATCCTCGCTCTCTTGTACATTGGCATATCTCCGATGGAACCATCGTCTAACAAAATCTCTCCTTCATCCGGATTTAAAAGCCCCACAACCATGTAAAAACTGGTTGTCTTTCCAGCCCCATTTGGACCAAGAATTCCCACGATTTCGCCAGATTGAACTTGAAATGAAACTTCCCTTACCACTTGGCGCAACTTGAATCGCTTGGAAATCTTATTTACAATCAATACACTCAATTTGCTTTCTCCAGTTCCCGACTCTCCACATTTGCTCTTGCCTTAAAAACTTCGACTTTTTTTCCGCCCTCAAGAAAAACAATTTCCTCTCCCTGAAGCTCGTCATTGTTCTGAACAACCCTTGGATTTCCGCTAAACACATAGCGATCCTTATCAAAGTTCACATTCACCTTTTGTGAAGTAACCCATTTTTCTAAATCACTCACCCGCACTCCACCAGAGACTTGAACGGATTTAACAAGATTCTGCTCTCTCCCATATTCAAATACGGCCTCTGGTCCCGTAATTCGCATTGTTTCAAAATCCATCACAACGTCCTCGCTAAAACGAGCAAGATTGGATTTGCCACTGAACGCAGCTTTCTGGGCTCGAATCAAAAGTCGGCGATCTCCCTTGAACGCCTTTTCTCCCTTCACTCCTCCATTGACTGTCATCAAAGAATTGTTCAGGTCAGCGCTTAAGGAATTCCCACGCAGGATCAATGAAAACCCCTCCCCATCCTTTGGGCCCCGCATAAAAACTGGAAGAGGCGCTACAAATTGACGTTCCTTCGAATGATAAATCATCTTCTCCGTTTCGAAAGCATAACCGTTGGACGAGCGAATGACGACCTTCCCTTTCACATCCATATCCTTGGTCTTTACGTCTATTGAACCCTCATCGCCAGTCACAATAAAGAACACACCGTCCTTACCAAATAATCTTGTTTTCACTTTGCGTAAAGACCAACTTGGTTTCAATTTGTATGCAACTGCCGACTCTGCCCACAGCTCCCACTCTTTTTCTCCCTCTCGGGTCTCAACAAGATGAGCCCCCCGCATAATTTGCTCAATTCCCTTACTAACTCCATCATCTGGCGCAACGGGACCCGACTGTGGCTTTGCCTTATCATCTAGGTCCCTTGGAAAAATCACAATGATTTCGATAATTAACACTACAAACAGCACCCCTAGAAGGAACTTCCCCAGCCTAATACTGATGTACTTACTACCATGTATACCCACTGCCGACATTGTAACATAGAACTGGCACGGAATTAGCATGATTTCAAAATTTGTTTAGCTTTATTTTTTTACCTTGCTTCTATAAATTGAGATACCGCATTCCGAATTTTCATTAAACACTCTAAAGTCAGCCTCTTAAAGAGCCGATAGCAAAGTATGGTCATTCAATGGTTTTTGAATAATGACGAAGACATTTCTGGCCCTTTTTCGACAGAGGATATCCAAAAACAGATTGAGAGCGGTCTCCCAAAGGACTGCTTCATTTGGGGCAAAGCACAAAAGGACTGGATTACTGTCCATCAATGGAGTGTGTCTTTGCCGACCCTGCTGCATGCTTCCGATAAAAAATTGACCTCACTAAAATGGCACATGGCCCGGGAAGGTAAATCTGAGGGGCCATACACGCGCGAAGATTTGTTGCATGTGTTGAGCAACCTAAGCTCTCTTGAGGGAGTTCTGCTATGGAACAAGGAAATGACAGGTTGGGTATCGGTTTTTGATTTACATGATCTAATGGAAGAAATCGGTGTCGACCGCCGACACACCCCTCGAGCAAAAATCCGCGGAACAGTAAAGGTAACAAGTGGGGATATGTCATCAATTGGTCAGATTCAGACCATTAGCGAAGGTGGGCTTGGAATTATTGGGCTTAAAAATGGATTTCCCGGACAAGAATTACAGGTGGAAATAAGGGCCGCCGTACTGGGCGGGCCTATCCGAGCGAAAGCCGAAATCAAATATGTCACGAAATCCGGATTTACGGGACTCCATTTTACTCAAATCTCAATGGAAGCAAAGTCCACTCTCATTGATTACATTCGACATACGACCCATCCATCTTACGGAAAAGCGGCCTGAGCTTGTCGGCCATTGTCCTTCTCTGACTCTGCGCCCATGCAAGCATCCCTTCAGTTAAACCATCAACTTCCTTTGGGAGTGTCGGGCAGTTTTATCACAGCAAAATTGATTTCGGCGATTCCGGCCTCAGTTACCGTATACATGATTTTCTTCACCGTAAGAAAATCAACTTTTTTATCAGCTTGAATTGTGATTTTTTTGTACTGAGGAATTTCATTGACCTCAGGATTATCTCCAGACTTTGCTCCTTCAATGGCTCTTCGAACTTTATTGCCCAAATTCGATTCTGCTATTCGCCCCTCCTCAATCAGCTTTATGACTTGGCTCTTGAGACTTTCTACCTCCCAATCATTTTGTTCTTTCACCGTCCGAAACTCAGCAATAAACTCACTGTTGAGCATGATCTTATCGGGGGCAATAACAACGACATTTGAAGGCTTCAACTCTTTAACTGTGTGAGCCTCAGGTAATTTTACTTCCTTTGGAAGCGCAATAACCTCCCCTGTACTTGCATAATTCTGAAGGAGGAAAACCGTCAATACCGTGAACATATCGACCATCGCAGTCAGTGACAACACAGCCACCGCATTTCGCTTGACTGGCTTCTTTTGCCGCCCAGTTCGATTGCGATGTCCCGGGACGTGAATGGGCATTATTTAACTCCTCCCGTTGCGACCGATATTTCGGGAAACCCCGAGGTCAAGAGCGCATCCATACCTTTTATAAGGTATCCGTATTCAAGGTCGTCAGACATACTGATAATTGCATCGACCTTTTCTGGATAGAGATCCTTAACCATTTTCAATTCAGCCACCAATCTCAAGTCGTCATATTCTCCGCTAACTTTTGGCACCGAGACGTTCTTTTGTCCGACAACAACAAGATACCCCTCTTCCTTGACATCTAACCGAAAAGGAATTTCCGCTCGAGGGGGAGGCTTTGCGGATTCAATATCTTCTGATTTTTTACCGTACAGGGAACTCCCTATTTGAATCATAGAAACTTGGGACCAAACAGCTGTGATCAGGAGAAAAATAATGCACACACTCATCAAATCAATAAAGGGAACCAAGTTGATATCAACCGCTACCTTTCTATCATCTCCACCAGCATCATCTATATGGCCCATACAGTTCCACTTCCTCAGATTAGGTGTTAGTACTTAATCTTGTCTCGATTCGATACAATTAAGTTCATCAGATTCATGCTGCTCTCAAGCATATCATTGATTGCACGTCCTATTTTAATCTGAAAAAATCCAAATGAAACAATTGCCACGATCGCGACCAGAAGGCCGAAAGCCGTGCAGTTAAGAGCCTCAGAAATTCCCAGAGAAAGTCGGGCCGCCTTGGTTGCGGCATCTGCTTCTGCAACTCCTGAAAATGATCGAATCAAACCAACAATCGTTCCAAAAAGCCCAATCAGAACAGAGACGTTGCCAAACACCGCAAGAAAAGAGGTCCATCCTTCAAGTCGCGGAGTCTCTCGGAGAACCGCTGCATCCATGGCTACCTGCACTTCTTCATCTGGGCGCTTATTCATGACCTGCACCAAACCCGATTTCAGGGTATTTGTGAGAGGTGTTGGACGACTATCACAAAAGGCAATCGCCTGCTTGATATCTCCTCGCAACAACATACTAAACAAGTTCTCATTGAGGCTGATTTTGTCCAGAGTCAGCTTTGAAAGGCTCATCGTCCTTTCCAGAATGAGAAAAACTGTTAATATCCCGACAAGCAGGATTAAATACATCACGGTCCCGCCCTCGCAAAAGGCGCGCCCGATAAAATTCCCGTATTCAGCACAATGGCTGACGACCGCCGCTGGTTGATTCAATTTTCATCCCTCCCCTTTTATTGTGAAGTAAAAACAAACGGATACGTCACCCGACCCACTTGATCAGGCGGCGGCTCCGGAAATCTCCAAGTTTTCAAACGTTGAACCAAACAATCAACAACTGACTTGTCTCCCAAGCTTGTGCTGACCACGACCACATTAGACACTCTGCCTCGTTCCTCAATATCCCATTGAACAACAAGTTTCCCATAAAGGTCGGGACTCCGAGCAAGAGCCATTTCATAACAATTCCGAATGACTCGTTTTTCTGCCAAGATCACTCGACGGATAGCTTCTCTGTCAATCGATCCTACAAACTCCGCATCCTGCCCTCCGACCTGCACCTCTACCCGACTCTTCTTTCCAATACCGCCCGAACCGTAACCAAAAGCGCCACTTGTTTTTCCTGTCGTCCCTACACCGGCTATCCCAACTGTCGCACTTCCTTTGCCACCCACTCCCGTACTTTTGAGTTTTGATCCGATATTGTCGCCAGCGCGATCTTCGGCCTGCCCAGCAAAGCCTGTTGCTGAGTCCGCAAGACCACTCAATTCACCTGCCCCTGAATAGGCTTTGTCCAACTTTGTTTGGGTTCCTCTTGAGCCAAAAGCACCCAACAATCCCACTTTTGAAACATCGACTTTTTCGCTCGAAGGGCTCGCTCCCGACTTCCCGGTATTTATGGCTCCCCCTTCACGATTTGAAGTCAGATTCTTCTTGTTCGTCTTATTAGGATTTGGTTTTGCCTGTGCTGGCGTGCCCGCATTTTCTTTAGACTCAGATTTAGGACTTGGTTTTGCCGCAGGAGCTGGCACGGCAACAGCCTTAGGCGTTGGAGCGGGGACGGTTGCAGTGTTCTTTTGTTCAACAATCTTCACAATTTTCTTCTCAGGAATCGGCTCCACCTTCGCTTCCACCACTTCCTTAGGCTCTGGTCGAGGTGGATTAAAAATGACAAGAGCCTTGCGCATGGGTTCTTCAAGCAAGGACTCATCGTTTAATTTTTTTGGAGCGTACACCATCATGTACAATCCAAAAGTCAGAGCAACAACAGCAGCTAAAATAACTCCTGTCACTTCCGAGGCCGTCAAATCCAGGAGAGGAGCTACAAGGGGTTTGGGGGCCTCAGGAACATAGCGCACATATAAATTAATTAGATCCCCGTAAATCCCTACTCTGGCCATCTCACCTTGTTTGAGGCCAATTTCGTATCCGACTGTATTTCGAACCAAACGGTTTTGTCTGATCAATTCAGAGAAGCTCTTGGTTCCTTCTTCTGATATCAATTCACCGGACATTTCTCCGGAGACACAAACCGTCGCAAGCGAATCAATACGCACAAGAGAATGGGAGAAATTCGACCCTAAATTTGGCAGAATGATTTGATTCCCGGGATTGGAACCAACTTTCACCATACCCCTTTCAGAGAAATGATAAGTACTCAAAATCCGTTCACGCCATGCAACGATGACTTCAACGACCGTTCCCTTGCCCGGCCTCAGCACCTCATTGAGACTTCCAAATTCGCTCGGCGGCGCGTAGGTTCCATTTTTATGAGAGATAACTGCCTTTGTGTTTTCCTTGGATTCCTTAGGCGGACTCCATCCTTCAGATCTGCCAACAAAAGAAGGAAGAGATTGAGGCATTTTGATTTCTGGAGTGAGGCTTGGCGCCGCTGAGTGAACCGTCTCTTCTCGGATAACTGGACTTGTCACATTTGAAATGAGAGGCGGACTTGCGCTAGCTTCGGAGTTCAATCCCTCCAGAGGGATTCCTGCCTTGACATCCACAGCGCCAGGACCCCTCGTCTCAACACTGGGGGGCGACATGGGCTTTGGAATCCCAATGTAAAAATCGAGCTGATATGGACCCACCAGGAAAGAATCACCAGACTCGATTCGTTCATCCAAAATTTTTCTGCCCTTAAACAAAGTACCTGTTTGGGAACCGAGATCCGAAATGTAAAATCCTGAGTCCCTTTCCTCAATCAAAGTATGCAAGGGGGCAATCGAATCTGCTTTCAATTGAATTTGCGAATTAATGCTCGTTCCCACTACGATCTGAGAATCGGAAAACTGTTTTACAGATTCAAGCTGCGTACCTTTATAGATGCGTATGACTATTGGCAGCTTCAATCTGAACTCCCACCACGAGGCATGTCCTCAGCGGTTCTTCTCATCTCTGGAAGGAAATTCTCGCGAAGCTTAATCAGTCTTTTGAAATTAAATTGCTTCTTTTGAAGAAGGTAAAAAAGCTCTGGCTTTTTTACTTCGCCTTCTATCAATTCATCTTCGAAATTGATAGAAGTTCGGCGTTTCTTGGCATCAGCCGATTCTTCTCCAAGAGTTGAAGCCGAAATAACCAAGAAAGATAAAGTCAAAACTAAAGAGATAAAAACTCTAATGATCCATTCCCCCATGGCTACCTCATTTATTCCCCAGACTTGAGTTTCTTTTCCAATTCCTCAGCCCTGCGAATAGCCTTTGGATCATCTGCGACAAATTTGATCTTACTGATCACTTTCAAAGCATCATCCTTGGCTTTCAATCGCTCAGTTAAAAGTGTAGCATAGTTTAGCAAAACAGTAATATTCCTTGCAGTTCCCCTACCAATTTCTTCATAAATATCGCGTGCCCTATTTGCCTGTCCCTCGAAACTCAAGGCAACCGCTAGGTTATTTGCCACCCCAACGGCCTCTTCCTTTCCCTCTCGCAGACCCGATTTAACCATTTTATAGCCGCTGTCCAACGGGGCCAAGGCCCTGTTGTAGTCCCGGTATTCCAAATATATGGATGCCAAATTTGTTGCACCGATGACATAGCCTTGTCTCATTTCTAGACTCTTCTTAAACGACGAAATTGCCGACCTCTGATCTCCCTCAGTCAAAAACACAATGCCCAAATTATTATGCAAAGCTGGCTCTTTTGGATGAACACTCAAGGCACGTCGTAAAATGATTTTAGCAAGCCCCAGATTGTTCCTTCCAAAATAATGCAATGCAAGCGTATTGAGAGCAACCAGGTGACCAGGGTCTTTCCCCAATATCCTAGAAGTTGCCGCAATAATTTGGGGTTCAAGACCAGCCCGGCGGGCAGCCAGCAATGCCTCAACATCCTCTTTTTCCGTGGTCTCAGGTCTTTCCCTTTTTGCGAGTTTCTCATTAGATACTCCACGGACCTCATTGTTGTCCGCGCCCGTTTCTTCGACAGGATCTGAGCCATCAAGATCATCAAACTGAAAGGCTCCAGCTGGCCAAACACCGAAGCTGGACGAGATCATCAAAAGCAAAAATAAGAAACATTTTCTCACTTAATTCTCCAGGTAGTCTGGAACCTTGGTCAAAATAGCTTCCTCTCCAAAATTAGGAAATTTCTCACTATTCAACCGGTTCGCTTCGACAAATGCGGCTTTCAACCACTCGTTGTAACCTTCTAGCCTGTATCCCTTTTCTATCGCAGCTGTGTAATTACTCAATGCCTCGTCCTGAAAAGGTCTTGCGACCTTGTCAACGCCCATTTTATATTCCTTCAATTGGTCCGGAGAAAGATTGTTTGGAAGCGCAACTGAATAAAGGGCTGCACTCATGTGTTGATTTGCCTGACCAGATAAAGTAAGCGCTGCAACAACCATATATGCATCATCATATTTGATAACCTCCTTTAGTCGCTCCTTCAGCTTGCTGATCAGATCAAGCTTTCTACGTACGGCGTTATCCTGCCCCGAGGGATCGGAGGGAATTTTTATGGACCGCAATTCGTCGTAAACCCTGTAGACGATTTTGAATTGAGCTTCGGCCGCATGCGCGACGCCCACCGGATTTCCATTTTTTGAAAATCCCTTCTGCACTGCGACTGTCCTTTTAAAATAGTCGTCAGAGGCCTTTTTTCTCCCCAACTTTTCTTCAATTACTCCAAGCTGAAAAAGTGCCTCGATAAGCGCTGAGGCATTTGCTGGATTCAGATCGACGTACTGGCTGTAGTAGCTTCGAGCATTCTTCAAATTCCCTCTCTTTTGCCAGATCTTCGCCATAAGAAAAATGACCTCCATACGATCACGACGCTTACTTCGATCAAAATACTTTTGGTAATTATCAAGAGCTGAGTTATAGAAATTCATGCCGTCCCGAATAACTCCAGCATTGTAGAAAAAATCGACAGCATCCTTATCGCCCTTGGCGTTTTCATTTGCATACTTCTCAAAAAATTCAGCGGCCTCTTTGTATTGCCCAGATTTTTCATACAACAAAGCCATAAATTTCAAAGATTTTTGCTTTAAATCCTCGTGCCCCTTGCTCGAACCCTTAAGGACTGATCCGTACATCGCTAAAGCCTTCAATAGGTCGCCCGCTCTTTCGTAGTTTACCGCCGAATTGAATCGCGCGGAAGTTGCCAATTCAGAGCGTCCGTTCTTATTCGAAAAAGACTCAAACTGCTTTGCACTGGAAATAAAATCCTTTCCGGCTTCCATATTTTGAGCACGTTTGAAGGATGATTTTTCCAGAATTGATTGCACCTGAGCGCCTACCGGGGACGCGGCCAACTGAGGTATGCTGAGGATTTCCTGTCCAGCCTTTTCTAACCCCTCATAGTCATTCTTTAGATTGTAGATATCGAGAGTCAAATTTGCCGAATACTCGGCAAATTTAGTACTTGGCGCCGTTTTAATTATATCCTGAAATGACAAGAGGGCGCGATCAAATTGATTGTAATAGTAATAAAGGGCACCAAGCCGATACTTAATCGCGATTGCATCCGAACCTTTTGGAAAATCTTTAAGAAATCTCAAAACCACTTTCTCAAACTTCTTGATCGTGGAATCAAATTCGACTGGTGATGTTGTACCTCCAACAATCTTTTTAACTTCTTCAGAAGTGGGTAATTTCTTTTCCAAAGAAAGAATTGCATTTAAAACTGATTTATCAAAATAGGCGCTGTTAGGAGCATTCTCGGCAACCCATAGATAGTGATCCGATGCGC